>NZ_JAFLXH010000001.1:0-290924 GCF_019891515.1 Pseudomonas sp. Wu6
CTGCGTTCGGGCACACCGAGCCTAGGCGAGGTGCCGAGTGGTGGGGCAAGAGCGTTTTGCTTACTTTTGCGCTTTTCAAAAGTGAGCCGCCGTCAGGGCGGAACCCTAAGTAGCCGTTACCGCAGAAACGGATATGTACTCGTTCCAATCCAGCATCCCGGCCAGCCCAGAGGCCGCTATCGGGGGCAAGCCCCCTCCCACATTTGACGATATTCACAAATCAAAGGTGGGAGGAGGCTTGCCCCCGATAGCGGCGCCACAGACACCACAGTTCCCAAGCCTGATAACATGCGCGCCACACCCCTGCCGTGACGACGCCAGCCAATGCCCATCGCTTCTCCACCCACTTTGAATTCCGTGCTCACGCACTTCCATGACCTGATCGTGCCGCTGTGGCAGGGCCCGGGCTGGAATGCCGACCTGGCACTACCGTTTGAGGCGCTGGACGCCAATCATCAGCCACTGCCCCCGCAACGCTACCGCGCCATGGCCTGCGCCCGCCAGTTGTACCTGTTTGCCAGCCTGATCGGCGAGCCCGGCACGGACTTCGCGCAAGCGCGTGCGGCGCAGTTGTTCCGTTCCCTGCAACAGCATTTCCACGACGCCGAACACGGCGGCTGGTTCTACAGCATCGACCCGGCCGGGCAGCCACTGGATAAACGCAAAGACCTCTATACCCACGCCTTTATCATCTTTGCCTGCGCCCAATACTGGGCCAAGGTACGTGAACCCTTGGTGGAGTCGGTGCTCAATGCCGCGCTGGAAGTGGTCGCCCAACGCTTCGCCACCGGTGACGGCCTGTACGAAGCGGTGCTGGACCGCAACTGGGCCTCGCTCAAGTCCGGCCCATTGCAAAACCCGTTGATGCACCTGGCCGAAGGCTTCCTCGCCACCCTCGCGGTGCGTGAGGACGCCGAGGTACAAGCGGCCCTGCTGGCATTGGCGACGGCCATGCAGCAGCGCTTCATCGACCGCGAACATGGCGTGATGCTGGAAAAACCGCTGGGTGCTGTGGATAACTGGTTTGAACCGGGGCACCAGTTCGAATGGTTCTTTTTGCTCGAGTCCTCGGCCGTACTGCGCGGCACACCGCTGCATGCGTCGCTGACACGGGCGTTCGCCTATGCCGAACACACCGGTGTGGATAAGTTGAGCGGTGCGGTCAGTGGCATGCTTTCAGTGGATGGCACGGTGCGCGACGGCACCCAGCGTATCTGGGCCCAGGCCGAGTACCTGCGGGCATTGACCTTGCGCCCCGGCAGCGAGGCGGTGCTGCAGCGTCAATTGCTGGCGCTGCAAGAGCATTTCCTGCATGAGAAGGGCTGGCATGAATGCCTGGATGCCGAGGGCAGGGTGAGCCGGCGGGATATGCCGTCTACCACGCCTTATCATTTGGCGACTTGCTATCAGGGTCTGATCCAGTATTTGAGCTGATCTTCAGGCCCTCATCGGGGGCAAGTCGAATCGTCGCACCGCCCCTCCCACCTTTGATTTGTGAATACAGTCAAATGTGGGAGGGGGCTTGCCCCCGATAGCCTCACCTCGGTCTAACTGACCTCACGCGATCCACTTGCGATCCCCAGTAAAACTGATCGTCAACCAGCGCGCCGCATCCGGCGTTCCCAGCGCTGTGGATATCTCTTCGCGCAATCCGTCGAGGGTCGCGACCTTATCCATCGGGTAATCGGCCGGCAACACCACATGAATTTCAATGAATCGTGCCCGCCCGTGCTTCTGCACGTAGGACACGTAGTCGTCGAAGCCATGCCTGGCCTGCGCCGCGTCCATCACTTCGCGCACGGTGTCGTCCAAGTGATCCGGAGCAATCCCCAGCACCTCACGCAAGGCCGGGCGCAGGATCTTGAACGCCGGCGCCAGCATGCTCAGGGCCAGCAGAATCAGGATCAGCGGGTCGACGTATACCGCCCACTCGCCATACCCCTGGGATTTGAGCAACAGTGCCGCCAGAAAGCTGATCAGCAAGCCCACCGACAGCATCGCGTCCACCAGCCAACTGATGTTGTCGAACTGGATCAGCGATGACTTGAGCGTGCGATTGCGGTAACGCACATAGAAGAAGTAGGCGAATTCCACCACGGTAAACACCGCCGCATACACGATCACCAGCCCCAACTCGATGTCGCGACCGCCATTGATGATGCCGAACACACCGTTGAGAAACGCATAGATGGCGATCAGCAGCAGGAAGCTGCCTTCGATCAACAGCACCATCGGCTCCAGGTGCCAGTAGCCGAACTGGAAACGCTCGTTGCTTTTCTTGGCGATCAGCTTGGCCGTGATCAGCATCAGCACCTTGATGGCGGTGGCGATCAGCGAGAAAAAGCCGTCGAACAGAATGGATTGGGCGCCGGATATCACACCCGTGACAATCCCGGCGATCGCGACGGCGAACATCAGGATGGTCGATTGTTTGAGCAGTGCCTGCTCACCTCGGTTACTCACATTTCCTCCTGTCAAAACCTTTAGACCGCACAGTGCGGAGGGGTTTTCAGGGGTGGAGTGTACCTTATGGCCTGTTTTTGGCCGATTCGCCGCCATTTACTGTAGGAGCGAGCTTGCTCGCGAAAACCCCGAGCGCGCCGCGTGAATTCAGGATGCCCGCGTCATCGTTAACGTTTTTCGCGAGCAAGCTCGCTCCTACAGTGTATCGCGCAGGTGCTTAGCCCTTGGCCCCACGCTCAATCGCAAACCCAGCCCAGGTCTGGCTCACCGGCATCAACTCCAACCGGTTGATATTCACGTGCGCCGGGGTGTTGAGCACCCAGAAGATTGTGTCGGCAATATCCTTCGGCTGGATCGGCTCGGCGCCGGCATAGGTCGCGTCATAGCGCGCCTGATCCCCACCGAAACGCACCAGGGAAAACTCGCTCTCGCACAAGCCCGGCTCGATGTTGGTCACCCGCACGCCAGTGCCTTGCAGATCGCAGCGCAGGTTCAGCGAGAATTGCTTTACGAACGCCTTGGAGCCGCCGTACACGTGGCTGCCCGGGTAGGGGTAGCTGCCGGCGATGGAACCCAGGTTGATGATCCCGGCGCCACGGCCATGGGCGATCAGGCGCGGCAGCAGCAGGTGGGTAGTGGTCAACAGGCCCTTGATATTGGTGTCGACCATGGTTTCCCAATCGTCGAGGTTGCACTTGGGCGCAGGGTCGGTGCCCACGGCCAGGCCGGCGTTGTTGATCAGCCCGCGCAGCGTGGCGAACGATGGCGGCAGGTTGGCGATGGCCTCTTCCATGCCTTGGCGATCACGCACGTCCACCACCAGGCCATGCACTTCGGTCTGACGGGAGAGCTCTTCGACCAGCGCGTTCAAGCGCTCGGCACGCCGGCCGGTGAGTACCAGTTTCCAGCCGGCCTCGGCAAAACGGCGGGCGCAGGCTTCACCGAAACCTGATGTGGCGCCAGTAATAAACAGCGTGTCGGACATGGTGTTCTCCTTGCGGGCAACGAAAAAAGTTGCCAGCAGAATGCCCTTACGCCGCCGTTGCGGCAACCGCTATACGCACGCCTACATGCTGGCTTGATCATTTTTTAACCACACCTGGCAGCGCTACATGAATCGCGGCCTGCAGCCATGTACGCGCAGGTTATCCACAACTGCGCCCACAGTCTTTGGGGGCAAGTGCACATCGCCTCGGGCCACGGTATACAAGGCTTGCAGGTGTTTGCGGAAAGTTTTTTGCTTGACCAGGACGCAGGGCATATGCAGGCAATTTCACTCGATGGGATACGAACGATGGCTACAGGCCAGTCATTCCGGCCTCTGCGGCGGTCTTTCCAGAGTTTAATCACAGACTTATCCACAGGCTGAACTGACCTGTTTCGGTCATATACCTGTGTCTTTAAACAGGTTGACAAAACCCTCGGACGGTCGTGAAAAAGCCCCTGATCAAAAAACAACCACAAGCCTGCAGGCCACGTATTCAAAGGCTTGCAGCCAGGTACTCCCACGTTACCCACAGCCGGTTCCACAGTGGATGGGGACAAGTCAAAACTGTGACAAAACAGGGATTTGCGGCGGCTATATGTCGCGCTTTGGAGGAGGGCTGGAATTGTTTTCCACAATTTGGTGGAAGCTCTGCGCGCTGATCGTTCCCACGCTCCGCGTGGGAATGCAGCCGGGGGCGCTCTGCGTCCCAAAGCGTGACGCGGAGCGTCACAAGAGGCGTTCCCACGCGGAGCGTGGGAACGATCAGGTGGGGGGTCAGTGACCGCCGAGGTAGGCGTTGCGCACTTCCTCGTTCACCAGCAATTCCTTGCCGGTCCCCGTCAGGCGAATCTCACCGTTGACCATCACATACGCCCGGTCCGAGAGGCGCAGGGCGTGGTTGGCATTCTGCTCCACCAGGAAGATAGTCATCCCGGTGGAGGCCAGCTCGCGCAGGGTGGAAAAGATCTGCTTCACCACAATCGGCGCCAGGCCCAGACTCGGCTCATCGAGCAGTAACAGCTTGGGCCGGCTCATCAGCGCGCGGGCGATGGCGAGCATTTGCTGCTCGCCGCCGGACATGGTCATCGCCCGCTGGTTGCGCCGCTCCTTGAGCCGTGGGAACAGCTCGAACATGCGCTGCATGTCCTCACCGGCGAACTTGTCGCCAATGGGAATGGTGCCCATCAGCAGGTTTTCCTCGACGGTCATGTCAGGGAATACCCGCCGCCCTTCCGGCGACTGCGCGATGCCGTTGGAGGCAATGTAGTGGGACGACTTGTGGGTGATGTCCACGCCGTTATAGAGAATCTGCCCCGACTCGGCCCGAGGCTGGCCGAAGATCGACATCAGCAGCGTGGATTTGCCCGCGCCGTTGGAGCCGATCAGGCTGACGGTTTCGCCTTCGTTGATGTGCAGCGAGACTTTTTTCAGGGCCTGGATCGGGCCGTAGAACACGTCCAGGTCCTTCATTTCGAGGATAGGCCCGCTCATACCAGCTCCTCTTCGTCCGCGCCCAGGTAGGCGGCAATCACTTTCGGGTCGTTGCGGATCGCGTCCGGCCCGCCTTCGGCGATCACGTTGCCGTGGTCCAGCACCACGATGTGGTCGGAAATACTCATCACCATGCCCATGTCGTGTTCGATCAGCACCACCGTGAGGTCGTGTTCGTCGCGCAGCAGGCGAATCATCGCACTGAGGGCTTCGGTTTCCTGGGGGTTGAGGCCCGCTGCCGGTTCGTCCAGGCAGATGATCTGCGGTCGCGTGCACATGGCACGGGCGATTTCCAGGCGGCGCTGCTGGCCGTAGGAAAGCTCGCCAGCAAGACGGTTGGCGCAGTCCACCAGGTCGACCACTTCCAGCCAGTAAAAGGCGTGGTCGAGCGCATCGCTTTCAGCCTTGCGGTAGCCCTTGGTGTTGAGGATGCCCGCGAGCATGTTGCGGTTGACCCACATGTGCTGGGCCACCAGCAGGTTTTCCAGCACCGACATTTCCTTGAACAGGCGAATGTTCTGGAAGGTCCGCGCCAGGCCGGCGCGGTTCACCAGGTGGGTGCCGCCGAACATTTTGTAGTACACGCGGCTGAGGAAGCTTTTCGGCGACACGAAATCGCTGGCCTTGAAGCGCTCGCCCAGCAACTGGATGACGTTGGTCTGCTTGCCGCGCACGTTGAGTTCGATCTTGCCGCCACTGGCCTTGTAGAAACCGGTGAGGCAGTTGAACACCGTGGTCTTGCCGGCGCCGTTGGGGCCGATCAGGGCGAAGATCGAGTTGCGTTCAACCTTGAGGCTGACATCACTCAGGGCCTTGATGCCACCGAAGTGCATCATCAGGTGTTCCACTACGAGCACGACTTCCTTACTCATGGCGCGGCTCCCTATTCGCTATGGCACCTTTACGTGGCGTCACACCGGTACGGCTGATCCGAATCAAGCCACGCGGTCTCCAGATCATCATCACCACCATCAACACGCCAAACAACAGCACGCGGTATTCGGAAAAGCTGCGCAGCAGTTCCGGTGCAACGGTCAGCACGAACGCTGCGATCACCACACCCACAGTCGAGCCCATGCCGCCCAGCACCACAATGGCCAGAATCAACGCCGATTCGAAGAAGGTAAACGACGACGGGTTGACGAACCCCTGGTAGCTGGCAAAGAACACCCCGGCCAACCCGGCGGTGGAAGCGCCGATGGTGAATGCCGAGAGTTTGACCAGCACGTGATTCAGGCCCATGGACCGGCAGGCGATTTCATCTTCGCGCAAGGCTTCCCAGGCGCGACCTACCGGCATACGGGTCAGGCGATGCTTGATGTACAACACCGCCAGCACCACCAGGAACAGCACGATGTAGATGAACATGAACTTGATGTTGGGGTTGTAATCGAGACCGAAGAACTCGTGGAACGGAATCCCGCCATCTTTGGCACGCTTGCCGAACTCGAGGCCCAGGAACGTCGGCGAAGGCACCGGCATCCCGTTTGGCCCGCCGGTAAACGACAGCCAGTTGTTCAGCACCAGGCGGATGATTTCACCAAAACCCAGGGTCACGATGGCGAGGTAGTCCCCGTGCATTCGCAGCACCGGGAATCCGAGTATGCACCCCGCCAAAGCCGCCGCGATCGCCGCCAGTGGCAGCACGCTCCAGAAGCCCAGGCCGAGGTATTGATAACCCAGCGCCAGGCCGTAGGCACCGATGGCGTAGAACGCCACGTAACCCAGGTCGAGCAGACCGGCCAGGCCCACCACGATGTTCAGCCCCAGGCCGAGCAACACGTAGATCAACCCGAGGATCACCACGGTGAGCAGGTACTTGTTGGCGAAAATCGGGAACACGATGGCGATCACGATCAGGGCTGGAATGATCCAGCGCAGCCGCGATTTGTAGTCCGGCGGCAACACGTGCACGCCGGAGCCGCTGCTTTCGAAACCCTGCAGGATCTTCACGCCCTTGGGGGTCTGCAGGAACAGGCTCAAGGCAAAACGCCCGGCCATCACAATGGCGACCAACGTGGCAACGCGCGCAGGTTCCAGGTTGAAGCTGTAGCCGTCGAGCACCACGCCTACGATCGGGCCGAACACGATCAGCGAAATCAGCCCGGCGAGGACCGTATCGACCACGCTTTTCTTGATATCAATGGATTTGGCAGCAGACATGTTTACACCTTCGCCACGAGTGGGCGACCAAGCAGGCCCTGGGGACGGAAAATCAGAATCACCACCAGCAGGGAGAAACTGAACACGTCTTTGTAGTCAGAGTTGATCAACCCCGCGAACAACGACTCGGAGATACCGAGGATGATCCCGCCCAGCATCGCCCCAGGCAGGGAGCCGATGCCGCCGAGCACCGCGGCGGTAAACGCCTTGATGCCGATGATGAAGCCGGCGTAGAAGTCGAAGGTGCCGTAATTGAGGGTGATCAGCACGCCAGCCAGGGCAGCCATGGCGGCGCCGATGACAAACACGTAGGAGATCACGCGGTCGGTATTGATGCCGAGGATCGAGGCCATCTTGCGGTCTTGCTGGGTGGCCCGGCACATGCGGCCGAGCTTGGTGTATTTGATGATGTAGGTGAGCAACGCCATGCCGGCGAAAGCCGCCACGAGGATGAACACTTTGGTGTAGGTCAGTTGCACGAAGCCGGTGCCGATATCCACGCGCCAGGCGCCGGCGAGCAGGGTGGGAATGCCTTGTTGCTTGGCACCCTGGGCGATCTGCGCGTAGTTCTGCAGGATCAGGGAGATGCCGATGGCGCTGATCAGCGGTGCCAGTCGGGTGGAGTTGCGCAGCGGTTTGTAGGCGACACGTTCGATGACCCAACCGTATACGCCGGTAACGACCACGGTGAAGATCAGGGTGCCGAGAATGAGCAGCGGGAAGGATTCGATGCCGAAGTAAGCCAGCAGTGCCAGACTGATCGCCGCGAGGTAAGCGGAAATCATATAAACCTCGCCGTGGGCGAAGTTGATCATGCCAATGATGCCATAGACCATTGTGTAGCCGATGGCGATCAGGCCATAGACCGACCCGAGGGTCAGGCCGTTGACCAGTTGCTGCAGGAAAATACCATCCATAACGCAATCTCACGCGGTGAGCACCTGCACACCGGTGGGTGTGCGGTGCTTCTGGAGGAAAACAGAGGCTAGGCACGCGCCCTCCCTTGTAGGAGCGAGCTTGCTCGCGAAAAACCAGAGAACGCCGTGTGCATCCAGGAAACCAGCGTTATCGTTGACGTTCTTCGCGAGCAAGCTCGCTCCTACAGGGAGGTCATGCAGTCGGTTGAATTACTTCTGTTTTTCCAGCTGGTGGTATTTGCCGTCTTTATCCCACTGGTAAACCACGTAGTCGGAGATTTTCAGGTCGCCCTTGGCATCCCAGGTTTTTTCGCCCATGACGGTTTTAACCGGGTTGGCCTTGAGCCACTTGGCAGCGTCCTCGCCCTTGTTGGACTTGGCGCCGTTGAAGCCGGCGGCCAGGGCCTGGATCGAGGCGTAGGCATACAGGGTGTAGCCTTCCGGCTCGTACCCGCTTTTACGGAAGGCATCCACCACCGCCTTGCTCTCAGGCAACAGACGCGGGTCAGCACCGAAGGTCATGTACACGCCGTCCACGTACTGGTTGCCACCGGCGGTTTTTGCCAGTTCATCGGTCACTACGCCGTCATCGGACATAAACGCGGCCTTGAGGCCTGCCTCGCGAATCTGGCGAACCAAAGGACCGGCTTCGGGATGCAGGCCACCGAAGTACACGACATCGGCGTCAATGGAGCGGATCTTGGTGACCAGGGCGCTGAAGTCTTTCTCGCCACGGGTCAGGCCTTCTTCCAGCACCGGCTTGACGCCGCGCTTGGTCAGTTGGGCAGCGGTGGCGTCAGCCAGGCCTTTGCCGTAAGTGTCCTTGTCGTTGATTACCGCGACTTTTTTGCCCTTGAGCACATCGACAATGTAGTCACCGGCGACGATGCCCTGCTGGTCGTCACGCCCGCACATGCGGAACATGGCGCCCAGGCCGCGCTCGGTGACCTGTGGGTTGGTGGAGCCGGGCGTGATCGCGATAATGCCCGCTTCGTCGTAGACCTCAGACGCCGGGATGGTGTTGGACGAGCAGAAGTGCCCGACCACGCCGATCACTTTGTCCTGGTCGGCCAGGCGGTTGGCCACTGCGACTGCCTGTTTTGGCTCGCAGGCGTCATCGCCGGCCACCAGCTTGATCTGCTCGCCGTTAATGCCACCGGCCTTGTTGATAACATCGGCTGCCGCCTGGGCACCCTTCATGTACTGCTCACCGAAAGCGGCGTTGGCGCCCGTCATCGGGCCTGCCACACCAATTTTCACATCAGCTTGAACAAACGTAGAAACACCCAGCGCGGCTGCAACGGCGAGGGCCAGAAAACCTTTCTTGTAAAACGTCTGGGACATGAGTGGTGCTCCGATATTTTTGATTTTTGGCACGACAACTTGCATTCAAACCTTTCACTGAAAGCTCAGAGCAAGCGGCGTGCCATTACTTTTTTATTCTTCAAAAAGACACGGTGTCATTGTTATTGCACGCGTTTCGCGTCCCCCCGCCAGGACGTGCAACCGTCTAGTCTCGACAGGTGCAACCTACAGGCCAAAAAAGTGCAACCTCGAACGGTGGCACCTGCAACCGAAGGGATAAACGACAGCTCCAGGCGCTGTAACCCCGTGCGTAACGGAACTGCACATTTACAGTGCGTGATTGCTACGACTTGCACCAATACAGATGGGTAGCCGGCTAAGAAAATACCGGCTAACGAGCGCTGTTACGCGGGTCAGACCACGATCCGCAGGCATTGCCCCGCGTGGTACAGCGAGAACCCCGCTTCATAAAGGCAACTGCGCAGGCCCACGCCCGCCAGGGGTTGCATCGGTGCAAAGGGAATCGGCAGCGACTGGGGATTGTGGTGACACAAATAGTCGGCAAACGCCTTGCCGACCACGCTGCCGGTGGTCACGCCGCGTCCGTTGTAGCCGGTGACCGCCACCAGCCCGGGCGCCGGCTCGAACAAACGCATCAAGTGATCGGGGGTAAACGCGATGCAGCCGGTCCAGGTGTATTCCCACTGCACCGATTTGAGATAGGGGAAGTAATGCTGCTGCACCCGATCGGCCCACGCCTTGAGGAACCAGGTCGGCTTCTGGTTACCGTTGCCCAGGCTGCCGAGCAACAAACGACCATCGGCGTCGCGGCGAATGCTGCTCAGCACCTGGCGTGTGTCCCATGAGCCCTGGCCGCCAGGCAGGATTCGCCCGGCGGCGTCATCGGTGAGCGGCGCCGACGCCACCTGATAGTAGTAACCGGGGAAGAAATTACGCCGCAGTTCGGTCCATTCACCTTCGGTATAGGCATTGGAGGCGATCACTACCTGGGCGGCCTGCACCGCGCCCTGGACGGTCTGCACAGACCAGACTGCACCCTGGCGCTCAAGCCGGGTGACGGGGGAATGATCGAACAACTGCCCGCCCAACCCGACGGCCGCATTCGCCAGACCGCTGGTGTAGGCCATTGGGTTCAAGGTGCCGGCGCGTCGGTCCAGCAAGGCGGCGGCGATTTTCGTGGTGCCGGTGGCCTGCTCGCAGGCCTGCCCGGTGAGCAACTCGACCGGCGCGCCACGGCGCTTCCATTGTTCTTCTCGACTGCGCAGATCCGCCTCGCCACGGGCGTTATGCGCCATGTGCAGGGTGCCCTCGCGGCGCAACTGGCAATCGATGTTGTACTTGTCGATCAGGCCGAACACCAGCGCCGGCGCCGCGCCCAGCATGCGGTTGAGTTGGCTGCCTACGGCTGTACCGAAACCGGCTTCGATCTCGTCCGGCGGGATCCACATACCGGCGTTGACCAGCCCGACATTGCGCCCCGAACCGCCGTGACCGGTGCGATGGGCCTCCAGCACCGCAACACTTTTACCCTGTTCGAGCAAATGAATGGCGGCCGACAAACCGGTGATGCCGGCGCCGATCACGCACACATCCACCTTGACCTCACCCTTGAGCGCGGCACGATCCGGCCGGTTGGGGGTGAGGTGTTCCCATAAACATGTTTCGCGCAGCGCCATTGCCAGACTCCGATGAGACCTAACAGACCACAATCTTGACGTGTAAATGAGCTCAACTGTGGGAGGGGGCTTGCCCCCGATGCGGTGTATCAGTCAACAAATGTGCAGCTGACCCACCGCAATCGAGGGCAAGCCCCCTCCCACATGGACTCAGTCGAACGTAATGCCCTGCGCCAACGGCAACTCCAGCGAATAGTTCACGGTATTGGTCTGGCGGCGCATATACCCGCGCCACGCATCCGAGCCCGACTCACGCCCGCCGCCGGTCTCTTTCTCACCGCCAAACGCGCCGCCGATCTCCGCGCCGCTCGGGCCGATATTGACGTTGGCAATCCCGCAGTCGCTGCCCACCGCCGACATGAACTGCTCGGCTTCACGCACATCGGTGGTGAAGATGCACGACGACAAGCCTTGTGGCACCGCGTTGTTCAGGCGCAGCGCTTCGGCAAAGTCGCTGTAGCCGATCACATACAGAATCGGCGCGAAGGTTTCGGTGCACACCACATCGCTTTGCTCGGGCATTTCCACAATCGCCGGCGCCACGTAGTAAGCGTTGGGGAACTGGTCTTGCAGTTGACGCTTGCCGCCGAACACCTTGCCGCCCTCGCTCAAGGCCTGCTCCAGGGCGTCCTGCATGTTGTCGAAGCCGTGCTTGTCGATCAGCGGGCCGATCAGGTTGCCTTTCAGCGGGTGGCCGATGCGCACCTTGGCGTAGGCGGCCTTGAGACGGGTGACGATTTCCGCCTTGACCGATTCATGGGCGATCAGCCGACGCAGGGTGGTGCAACGCTGGCCGGCGGTGCCGACGGCGCTGAACAGGATCGCACGCACGGCCATGTCCAGGTCGGCGCTCGGGCCGAGAATCATCGCATTGTTGCCGCCCAGCTCAAGGATGCTGCGGGCAAAGCGCGCGGCGACTTTGGGCGCCACTTCACGGCCCATGCGGGTGCTGCCGGTGGCGCTGATCAGCGCCACACGCGGGTCATCCACCAACGCGGCGCCGGCATCGCGGCCGCCGATGATCACTTGGCTGAGGTACTGCGGCGCATCCTTGAAATTTTTCAACACACGCTCGAACAAGGCCTGGCAGGCCAGCGCGGTGAGCGGGGTCTTTTCCGACGGTTTCCAGATCACCGCATTGCCGCACACCAGCGCCAGGGTGGTGTTCCACGCCCACACCGCGACCGGGAAGTTGAACGCGCTGATCACGCCGACCACACCCAGCGGGTGCCAGGTTTCACGCATATGGTGACCGGGACGCTCGGAGGCGATGGTCAAGCCGTACAACTGGCGCGACAAACCGACGGCGAAGTCGCAGATGTCGATCATTTCCTGGACTTCCCCCAGGCCTTCCTGGGTGATCTTGCCGGCTTCCCAGGAGACCAGCTCGCCCAGGTCGGCCTTGTACTCGCGCAACACGTCGCCGAACTGGCGCACCAGCTCGCCGCGACGCGGGGCCGGTACTTTGCGCCAGGCGTCGAATGCATGCTCGGCGCGACTGACCTGCTGCTCCACCTCGGCGGCCCCTTCCCAGTTCACGGCGCCGATGCGGCTGCCATCGATCGGCGAATGCACAGGCTGTGTACCCGCCTGGTACAACGCCGGGTTTACGCCTAGACGGTCAAGCAATGCAGCAACCATGGGGTACTCCTTCAAATCTGCAAACACAAAATTGCGCCGCCGCAGACACGGCGATCCAGGCCTCATTTGTAGCTGGCCCAAGACTTGCCAACAAACGACGATTAGGCGAGATATCATTCCGTTTATTCATGCGAAGAATAAAAAGAGGCATGCCGTGCTGAACAAAAGACATTTGCCCTCGATCACCGCCCTGCAGTGTTTCGAAGCCGCCACGCGCCACCTGAGCTTTACCCGCGCCGCCGAGGAACTGAACCTCACGCAAAGCGCGGTGAGCAAACAGGTGGCGCAGTTGGAGGAGTTGCTGCAGCACCTGCTGTTTCGCCGCGTGCGGCGCCGCTTGCAGATGACGCCGGCGGGCGACCTGTACCTGGTGGAAGTGCGCAAGATCCTCTCCCTGGTGGAGATGTCCACCCACTACCTGCGCTCCTACGGCGGCGAAACCGAAGTGCTGCGCGTGTCCACGCCCTACACCTTCGGCGCGCGCTGGCTGGTGCCGCGCCTCAAGGGCTGGCGCCTGCGTCACCCAAACATCCATCTGGACCTGTGCAACGAACAGGAACCGGATGAACTGCTGCAGGGCAAGGCCGACATGGCGTTCTATTTCGGCCAGGGTTCACGCCCCGGCACCGAGAGCGTGAAGTTGTTCAGCGAAGAGCTTGTACCTGTGTGTTCGCCCGAGAGCCTGCCGGCAGAGCCGTTCACCGACCCGACCCAACTGAGCGAACTGGTGCTGCTGCAAAACGCCTCGCGACCCCAGGGCTGGCATGACTGGTTCGCCAGCCAGGGTTTGCACACCGAACACAGTTATCACGGGCCGCGCTTCGACACCTTTTATATGTGCATTCGCGCCGCGCAGGTCGGCTGCGGCGTGGCGCTGCTGCCGCGGTTTCTGGTGGAAGAGGAATTGGCCGAGGGTAAGTTGGTGATTCCCTGGCAGCATGGGATGCCGAGCCAGGATGCGTATTACCTGGCTTATCCGGAGCATGCGGCGGAGGTGCCTAAAGTGAGGGAGTTTGTGAAGTGGATGCTGGAGCAGGTTATTTAGTGCCTGGAATATAGCCATCGGGGGCAAGCCCCCTCCCACATGTGCAGCGCATTTCAACCTGTGGGAGGGGGCTTGCCCCCGATGAGGCCAGTAGCCACACCCAAAAAAATCACTGGCAATACCCCACAGGTCTATGCGCCACTAGCCCCCTTCCTCAATTGTGCGTAAAGGCCGACGCCCAGCGTCGACCCGTCTGGAGATTCCCGTTATGAGCGAGAGTGTGTTTGCCGATCGCATCGTGCAGAACCTGCTCGACACCGACTTCTACAAGCTGACCATGATGCAGGCGGTGCTGCACAACTACCCGAATGTGGAAGTTGAATGGGAGTTTCGTTGCCGCAACAGCGAAGACCTGCGCCCGTACCTGGCGGAGATTCGCTACCAGATCGAGCGTCTCGCCGAGTTAAGCCTGAGCCCGGACCAATTGGGCTTCCTGGAACGTATCAGCTTCATGAAGCCGGACTTTTTGCGCTTCCTCGGGCTGTTCCGCTTCAACCTGCGCTACGTGCAGACCGGCATCGAGAACGGCGAGCTGTTTATCCGCCTGCGCGGGCCGTGGCTGCATGTGATCCTGTTTGAGGTGCCGATGCTGGCCATTGTCAGCGAAGTGCGTAACCGCTACCGCTACCAGACCGTGATCCTGGAACAGGCCCGCGAGCAGTTGTACCGCAAGTTCGACTGGCTGACGGCGAATGCCGCCAGCGATGAACTGTCGGAGCTGCAAGTGGCCGACTTCGGCACGCGTCGACGCTTTTCGTACCGGGTGCAGGAAGAAGTGGTCAGCGTACTCAAGCACGACTTCCCCGGCCGCTTTGTCGGCACCAGCAACGTGCACCTGGCCCGCGAATTCGACATGAAACCGTTGGGCACCATGGCCCATGAATGGATCATGGCCCACCAGCAACTCGGCCCGCGCCTGATCGACAGCCAGATCGCCGCCCTTGACTGCTGGGTCCGCGAATACCGTGGCCTGCTGGGCATCGCCCTGACCGACTGCATCACCACCGATGCGTTCCTGGGCGACTTCGACTTGTACTTCGCCAAGCTGTTCGACGGCCTGCGCCACGACTCCGGCGACCCGGTGCAGTGGGCGGAAAAAGCCATCGCCCACTACCATAAGCTGGGTATCGAGCCGATGAGCAAGACCCTGGTGTTCTCCGACAGCCTGACGTTGCCCAAGGCCCTGGAGATTTTCCGCGCCCTGCGTGGTCGCATCAATGTGAGCTTTGGCATCGGCACCAACCTGACCTGCGACATTCCAGGGGTGGAACCGATGAGCATCGTGCTTAAAATGACCGCGTGCAATGGCCAGCCCGTCGCCAAGATTTCCGATGAAGCGGGCAAGACCCACTGCACCGACCCGAATTTTGTCGCCTATTTGCGTCACGTTTTCAAAGTACCTGCCCTATCCAGCAAGGAGTGAAGCATGCAAGCCGTACAGCGTGAGATTGCGCAGCAGCTCAAGGTGCAAGCGCCGTTCAAAGACCAGGCCGCCCTTGAGGCAGAAGTCGCCAGGCGCGTGGCCTTTATCCAGGACTGCCTGCGCAATTCCGGGCTCAAGTCGCTGGTACTGGGCATCAGTGGGGGTGTCGATTCCCTCACCGCAGGCCTGCTGGCCCAACGTGCCGTGCAGGAACTGCGCGCCAGCAGCGGCGACGCGGCCTATCGTTTCATCGCCGTGCGCCTGCCCTACGAAACCCAGTTCGACGAACTCGATGCCCAGGCTTCGGTGGACTTCATCGAACCGGACGAGCGCCACACCGTCAACATCGGCCCGGCGGTCAAAGCCCTGGCCAAGGAAGTCGCGGCGTTCGATGACAAACCGGCGGCCTCCCGCGATTTCGTGCTGGGCAACACCAAGGCGCGCATGCGCATGGTCGCGCAGTACACCATCGCCGGCGCAACCGGTGGGCTGGTGATCGGTACCGACCATGCGGCGGAAGCGGTGATGGGCTTTTTCACCAAGTTCGGGGATGGCGCCTGCGACCTGGCGCCGCTGAGCGGGCTGGTGAAAAACCAGGTGCGTGCGATTGCGCGGCATTTCGGCGCGCCGGAGTCGTTGGTGGAGAAAGTCCCGACCGCCGACCTGGAGGACCTGTCGCCGGGCAAGCCGGACGAAGCGTCACATGGCGTGACCTATGCCGAAATCGACGCGTTCCTGCACGGTGAGCCCGTGCGTGAAGAGGCGTTCAGGATTATCTGCGAGACGTACCGCAAGACGGAGCACAAGCGGGTGATGCCGTTTGCGCCTTGAGGTGAGGCAGGTAGTTTTGCATTGATTGCCAGAATGCCATCGGGGGCAAGCCCCCTCCCACATTGACTGTGTTCACAAATCAAGTGTGGGAGGGGGCTTGCCCCCGATGAACGATAACGCGGTCTTACTTGACGGTCACAGTGCCTTTCATCATCGAAATATGGCCTGGGAACGAGCAAAAGAACATGTAGTCCGTGCCCGCCGTCAGCTTCGACACGTCGAACGTCACCGAATCTTTCTCGCCGGCACCAATGAGCTTGGTGTGGGCGATGATGCGGTCGTCGCCTTCCTTGAGGTAGTTTTTGTCAACACCGGCGGCCATGCCGTCGCTGGCAACCGGCTGCATGTTGGCGGCGCTGGTCAACACCCAGTTATGCCCCATGACGTTTTTTGGCAGGTTGCCCGAGTGCGTCAGCTCGACGGTGAACTGCTTGCAGCTCTTGTCGATGGTGATTTCTTTGGTGTTGAACGACATCTGGTCGGTGGAGTCGACAGTGACCTTGCACTCTGCAGCAAGCAACTGGCCGCTAGCCAGAGTCAGCAGGGAAACAGCAACGAGTTTGGCGAACATGTGAATCTCCAGGGCAGGGTTGGAAAACGCGTATTGCGACAAAGGGTGCCTCAAGCAGGCTTAAGTTCTTATGATCTGCATCAACAGATTGTATACAACTTTAGGCTATCAGGCTGATCAACACAATCTAACATCCGCCTCCACGGCAACCGGATATGATCGGCCCATCCCCCACTGGAGCCCGCGCCATGCCCCTCAATCAACTGTTCAACGGCCTGTTTGCCGCTTACGCCAACGGTAAGTGAAGGCCAAGCGCGCTGCGAAGCTGCTACCATAGCGACCCAAGGCAGCCGCGCGCCGCCCACCCTCACCTTCGACCCTAGAGGATCGCCCATGGCCAAACCTAATTACTCCTTCGCCAAACGTCAGAGAGACTTGGCCAAGGAACAGAAGAAAGAGGAAAAGCTGCAACGCAAGAAAGCCGCTGCTGATGAAGAAGCGGGCGCACTGAACCCGGACGTCGACGCTGAAGCAACCGGCGACGACACTGAAACACCAAAAGATCCGGCTGAATAATTGATCGTTCCCACGCTCTGCGTGGGAATGCAGCCTGGGACGCTGCGCGTCCCGGCGCACCTGAAGCACGATCATTCCAGCGGCATCACCGTCACCCGCACCTCCGGGTCATGGTTCCCTCCCCCCAATATCACCCCGCGCAACGGCGACACATCGGAAAAGTCCCGGCCCCAGGCCAGGGTGATGTGCTCCAGTGCCGGCCGCACGTTATTCGTCGGATCGAAATCCACCCAACCCGACACCGGACAAAACACCGACACCCAGGCATGAGAAGCATCGGCGCCGATCAGCCGTGGCTGGCCGGGCGGCGGCTGGGTGAGCAGATAGCCGCTGATATAGCGCGCCGCCAGGCCCCGCGAGCGCAGGCAGGCAAGCATCAAGTGGGCGAAGTCCTGGCATACGCCGCGACGGCGCTCCAGCACTTCCACCAGCGGCGTGGCAACCTGAGTGGCTTCGGCATCGAAGGTGAATTCGCTGAAGATCTTCTGCATCAGCGCCTGCACGCCTATCAACAGTGGTGCGCCGGGCGGGAAGCAGCTTTCGGAGAACTCGACGAAGGTTCTTTTCAAATGCACGTAAGGCGATTCGAAGCGATAGCGGCAGGCTTCGATGATCTGCGGTGACAGCGGCTGGCTGCTGTAGGTAAAGCTGTCACGGGTGCGGTCCCACGCCGGCGACTGGCGCAAATCCAACGGCGGCCGCGCCAGCACTTCCACGGTCAGGCCGGCGTTGATCAGCAATTCGTCATGGGGCCGTTCGAACGCCAGGCGGGTGATCGGGTTGCCGAACACGTCCAGCTCATCGCGGCGTGACGAGGGCTGCGGGCTGATATCCAGGGTCTGCCAGGTGCACCGTTGCCACGCACAGGGCCGCGGCCATAAATGCGCCAGCTGCTGGGCCAGGGACACCGGGCTGTCGTAGTGATAATGGGTGTCATGGAAAATCTGATAGCGCGCACTCATCACACCGACACCGTTTGCTGGCTGACATCATCCACATGGGCAAAGTGGCGCAGGGCCAGGCGGTCCGACACTTGCCCGCTTTCATCGGCGACCGCTTGCAGCAGGTCGGCCAGGCCATCCAGGGCGGCGCGCACGCCGGATTCGCCGAACAGCGGGTTCTCCAGGCAACCGAGGTCGAAGCGCGCCAACTGTTCCACCAACGCTCCCAGGCCGGTTTCCCGTGGCACGCCGAAATCATCGTTCAAGCGACGCAAGGTGCGACTCACCAGTTTTAGCTGGAACAGCACCGCATGGGGGTTCTGCTCGTCGAGCAACAACAGGTCGAGCACCGGAATCAGTTGCGGCACCGCCAGGTACCGCGAACGGTAGGTGATGCTGCTGTTGCCCAGTTCCAGCAACCATTCCAGCCCGGCCTGATCGAAGACCGCCACGCCGCGCAGGAACGCGGCAAGGCTGCCGCTCAGGAACTGCAGGCGCTCGATGCGCCGGCCCATCATCAGGAAGCGCCAGCCCTCGTCGCGGGTCATATCGTCCAGGGCAAACCCGGACAGCGCCGCCAGGGACATCACCAGGCGGTTGAGGAAGTCCAGCAACTCGCCGAAGTCCGGGGTTTCACGCTCCAATTCCATGGCTTCGCGTTGCAGCTCCACCAGCGCCTGCCAGTTTTCCCGGGACAACTTGCCGCGCACCTGGGACGCCGCCCACTGCAAGCGCTGCAAATTGGCGCGCAGGCTCGAGGGCCAGTCATCGCCGAGCAAGGCGGCCAGCAAGCGTTCGGGCAACTCGCCCTCTTCCGGCAACAGCCGCAGGCTTTCGCCCAGTTCGACCGCTGCCTGCAAGGCCAGCGGGTCGTCGCCGTCGACATAGCGCGCCAGCACAATACGCAGCCAGCGCGCGCTGTCATCGCAACGCTCGCAATAACGGCCAAACCAGAACAGGTTTTCCACCACCCGCGACGGCAGATACGGATCGCGGCGCACCAGGTCGTGCGCGCCAATCACGCGCTGGGCGCGCCACTGCTCGCCACCGGGCGCACGTTCGCCGAGTACCCAAGTGTCCTTGCTCGCTCCGCCGCGTTGCATCGACACCACTTCGGCATCGGCTTCGGCGGCTACGCGGGTCAGGCCGCCGGGCAGCACACGGTAGCCGTCGTCACTGGCCACGGCGTACACGCGCATGCCGATGGCGCGGTGCTGCAAGTGGTCGTCCACGGTGTGCCACACCGGCGCCTGGGACAGCTGCGCCAGCTCCTGGGCAACATAGGCGTAGGGTCTGGCACGCATGCGGTCGGCCAGGGCCTGGCGTTGTTCGGCGTTCAGGTCGCGACCGAACACCGGGGCGAAACTCTGCGAGGGGAACGCCGGTTTGATCAACAACTGCGGCAGCTTCTCCAACGCCTCGGCCAGCACCGGCGCCTCGCCGCACCACCAGGTGGCGATGGACGGCAGGATCAGTGCTTCGCCAAATAAAAACTCATTGATCTTCGGCAGGAAGCCAAGCAGGCCCGGGGACTCCAGCACACCGCTGCCCAGGGCATTGGCCACCAGCACATTGCCCTGGCGCACGGCATCCAGCAGGCCCGGGACGCCGAGCGCCGAATCGGTGCGCAGCTCCAGGGGGTCGCAGAAGTCGTCATCCAGGCGCCGCATGATTGCGTGAACGCGGCGCAAGCCACTGAGGGTCTTGAGAAACACGGTGCTGTCGCGCACGGTGAGGTCGCCGCCTTCCACCAGGGGGTAGCCGAGCTGACGCGCGAGGTACAAATGTTCGAAATAGCTTTCGTTGAAGCGCCCCGGCGTCAGCAGCACGATCAACGGTGGCTGGTCATCGCCGGGCGCCTGGCGGGCCAGGGTTTCCTGGAGCGTGCGGAAGAAACCGGTGAGGTGTTGCACCTGCAAGTCACGGTAAAGATCCGGGAAGGCGCGGGACACGATGGTGCGGTTTTCCAGGGCATAGCCGGCGCCAGACGGGGCCTGGGTTCGGTCGGCCGTCACCCACCAGCGTCCATCAGGCGTGCGGGCCAGGTCCACGGCGTACAGGTGCAGGAAAGCTCCGTCCGGTGGCTGGATACCCTGGCACGGCCACAGGAAGTTGTTGTGACCGAATACCAGCTCGGCGGGCAGCAGGCCTTCCTTGATCAGGCGCTGCGGCCCATAGAGGTCGGCGAGCACGGCATTGAGCAGGCGCGCCCGCTGGGCAATGCCGGCCGACAGGTGCTGCCACTCGTCAGCGGCCAGCACGTGGGGCAACAGGTCCAGTTCCCATGGGCGATCGGCGCCCTTGGGATCGGCGTAGACGTTATAGGTTACGCCGTTTTCCTGGATCTGCCGGGTCAGCAATGCCTGGCGCTGGGCCAGTTGGGCCGGCGTGCTGCGTTGCAGGTGGTCGAGCAGGCGCTGCCAATGGGCACGCACTGCGCCGCTGTCATCCAGCAGTTCGTGATAGGTGCCCGGAGTCAGCGGGTAACGGTCGAGCAAATCGGACATGGAACGCTCGGCAGAGGCAAGGGGGCTCAGGTTAACTCAACAAACACTGCAAATCCTTGTGGGAGGACCCTCCCACATTTGGATTGTCATTCA
Organism: Pseudomonas sp. Wu6; assembly: GCF_019891515.1. NCBI lineage: Bacteria > Pseudomonadati > Pseudomonadota > Gammaproteobacteria > Pseudomonadales > Pseudomonadaceae > Pseudomonas > Pseudomonas sp. Wu6. Next base: position 20,593 of record NZ_JAFLXH010000001.1, read on the forward strand.
ATCATTTTTATTAGGGAAGCGGCGCAGATCCAGCGTCATCGGCAATTCATCGTTCACCACCACAGTCGGCACGCAGAGCTTACCTGGACTATGCCCCAAGCGGAAAAACCGCGCCATCCGCCGGCTCTCGGCTTCATTGGCATTCACCGGCAAGCTGTCGTAATTGCGCCCGCCCGGATGGGCGACATGGTACTGGCAACCGCCCAGCGAGCGCTGCATCCAGGTGTCCACCAAGTCGAACACCAGTGGCGCATGCACCGCGATGGTCGGCTGCAGGCAGTTGGCCGGTTGCCAGGCGCGGTAACGCACCCCGGCGACAAACTCGCCGACGCGGCCGGTCGGCTGCAGCGGCACCGGGATGCCATTGCAGGTCAGTACATAACGTTGCGGTGCCAAGCCGCTCAACTTCACTTGCAGACGTTCCAGGGATGAGTCCACATAGCGCACCGTACCGCCGACCGCGCCCTCCTCGCCCAGCACATGCCAGGGTTCCAGGGCCTGGCGCAGTTCCAGCTCGATACCGCTGACGGCATAGTCGCCGACCTTGGGAAAACGAAACTCCAGGTGCGCGGCAAACCACTCGGCGCGCAGCGGATAACCGGCGGCATTGAGCTCGGCGATCACATCGGCGAAGTCCTGCTCGATAAAGTGCGGCAACAGGAAGCGATCATGCAGTTCGGTGCCCCAGCGCGCCAACTTCGGTGGCGCGTAAGGTTCACGCCAGAACCGCGCGACCAGCGCCCGCAACAGCAACTGCTGGGTGAGGCTCATGCGCGCATGGGGCGGCATTTCAAAGGCGCGCAGTTCCAGCAGGCCCAGGCGGCCGGTGGCGCCATCGGGGGAATAGAGCTTGTCGATGCAGAACTCGGCGCGATGGGTATTGCCCGTGACGTCGATCAGCAGGTTACGCAGCAGACGGTCGACCAACCAGGGCGGGCATTCTTCGCCCGGCTCGGGCATTTGCGCAAAGGCGATTTCCAGCTCATACAGCGCGTCGTTGCGCGCCTCATCCACTCTCGGCGCCTGGGACGTGGGGCCGATAAACAGGCCGGAAAACAGATAGGACAGCGAGGGGTGGTTGTGCCAATAACTGATCAAGCTGCGCAGCAGATCAGGCCGGCGCAGAAACGGTGAATCCTTGGGCGTGGCGCCGCCCAGCACGAAATGGTTGCCGCCGCCGGTGCCGGTATGACGACCGTCGATCATGAACTTTTCCGTGGTCAGGCGGGTTTGCCGCGCCTCTTCGTAGAGGAATTCGGTGCGCTCCACCAACTCGTCCCAGGTGGCGGACGGCTGCACGTTAACCTCGATCACGCCGGGGTCCGGCGTCACTCGGAAATTGCTCAGGCGTGTATCCGAAGGCGGTTCGTAGCCTTCCAGCAGCACCGGGCAATGCAGTTCTTCGGCGGTCGCCTCGATGGCGGTCACCAGCTCCAGGTAATCCTCGACACGCTCCAAAGGCGGCATAAACAGGTACAGGCGCCCTTCCCGCGCTTCGGCGCACAGCGCAGTGCGGGTCAGCCAGTCGGCGGATTCATCGACCTGCGGCACGCGCTCATCGCTCGGGGCCGGTTCGTCATGACTGTGCAGTTGGGCAGTGGTCGGCAGCGCCGGTTGGTCCTGATTCGGGTCGGTCGGCTGCACAAACGGATATTCCGCAGCCGTCACCCACGGCTGCGAGGCCAGCGGCAGTCGATAACCCAACGGCGAATCGCCCGGCACCAGGCGGCAATGGTTGTCGCGCAGGTACCAGCGCCCGCTCTGCCAGCGATCATTGGCGGCGGTGCGCGCCAGCGGCAGCACCTGGCCAATGACTTTATCCAGGCCCTGGTTGAAGACTTTGCGCAGGCGCTCGCGCTCCAGGTCATCGCTCAGGCGCGGGTCCTGGGCGGTGACGTTTTGCGGTAGCGCCCCCTCGCGCCACAGGTAGTAAAAATTGTCTTCAAACGCGGGGAACACAAAACGGGCCGGCAGCTTGAGACGCTCGGCGACACTGGCCAGGAAGCGCCCGGCCAGTACGCCATCCGCGCCGTAGTCGGCTTGTTCATCGGCGATCAACGCGCTGTTGTGCCAGATCGGCACGCCGTCGCGGCGCCAGTAGCAGTTCAGGGACCAGCGCGGCAACTGCTCGCCGGGGTACCACTTGCCCTGGCCGAAATGCACCAGGCCCTGCGGCGCGTAGTGCCTGCGCAGGCGCTGGAACAGCTCGGCGGACAAGCGACGCTTGTCCGGGCCCAAGGCGGCGGTATTCCATTCGGCGCCGTCGGGGTCATCGATAGAGACGAACGTCGGTTCGCCGCCCATGGTCAGGCGCACATCGTCCCTGTGCAGGTCAGCATCAATCTGCCGGCCCAGGGCCTGGATCGCCAGCCATTGCTCTTCGGTGTAGGGCTTGGTCACCCGTGGCGCTTCCCAGAGGCGCTCCACCGACATCTCGTGGCTGAACTCGCATTCGCACGGCTCAACCAAGCCACTGATCGGTGCCGCAGAAGACGGATCGGGGCTGCAGGCCAACGGGATATGGCCTTCACCAGCGAACAAGCCCGAGGTGGCATCCAGGCCGATCCAGCCGGCGCCGGGCAGATACACCTCGCACCAGGCGTGCAGGTCGGTGAAATCCACGTCGGTGCCGGAGGGGCCATCCAGGGCTTTGACATCGGCGGTGAGCTGGATCAGATAGCCGGAGACAAACCGCGCCGCCAACCCGAGGTTGCGCAGCAGCTGCACCAGCAGCCAGGCCGAATCGCGGCATGAGCCCGAGGCATTTTCCAGGGTGAACTCCGGGGTTTGCACCCCCGGCTCCATGCGGATCAGGTAGCCGATATCGGCGGCCAGGCGCTGGTTGAGTCCGACCAGAAAATCCACGGCCGGCAGCGGCGTGCGGGCGATACCGGCCAGGTAGGCGGCGAACTTCGGCGTCAGCGGCAACGTTTCCAGGTAGGGCGCCAGTTCGCGCTGCTCATCGGCGGCATAGCTGAAAGGGATGTTTTCGGCGTAGGGCTCGAGGAAAAAATCGAATGGATTGAATACCGCCATCTCGGCGACCAGATCGACCTCTACGCGCAGCTCGTCAGTCTTTTCCGGAAATACCAGACGCGCCAGATAATTACCCTGGGGGTCCTGCTGCCAGTTGATAAAGTGCTGCTCGGGCAGCACCTTCAGCGCATAGGACAGTATCCGCGTGCGGCTATGGGCCGCCGGGCGCAATCGCACAATTTGCGGGCCGAGTTCGACAGCACGGTCGTAGCGGTAATGCGTAACGTGGTGCAACGCGACATGAATCGACACGGCGGCCTCCTGCGAGCCAGGGCATGGGCACAACGCGCGCAAGACTTATGCCAGAGCGGCGGTCATTGCGCTTTATCGTGGGAACCGCCGCAGTACAGCACCAAAATGGCGCCGACGGTGGCGTCATGGTGCGAAGGCTGCACATATTTATGGCGAACGCCTGGAGGGAGGTGGTGAATCTACCCAGTCATGGGGCCTTGTGCCTGGCGCCGATGGCTTGCCGCAGGTGGCGAATTTTAACCAATTTGGCTCGCATCTCTCGCTGCCCCTTGCTGTTGAGTATCAGCAGCCCGAACAGTGGAAAAACCAGCGCCAACCCATAAAGAACAGGATGAGGGGCGTATTGGAACATCGGCAACACAAACAGCAGGCAGGCCACGTAGATACCGACCATCAACCATGTCCAAGAGGGTTTGCCGCGCAAAATCATAAAGTTGCTGTGCACCGTCAGCAGCGTGAACACGGCCCCGGCCAGCATGATCTTGCGCCCGACTTGCGCAAGGGGCGCATCAGCAAAATAGGTGACGAACGCCAGCGCCATGGCCAACGCCAATGAAAAATACGCCGCAAATACGCCGCCCAGAAATGTCAGAAAGTAATGCCTGAAAAAGTCCCGGAGCGTCATCAGTTCGCCCATTCTTTTACTTCCTCGTACAACTGAACCGACGCTATCGGGGGCAAGCCCCCGATAGCAATCTGATAGGCGCCACCATACCAAACAGGCTCAGCACCTACCACAAAGCGAAACGCCAACCCGAGACTGGCGTTTTACAGGCCTGCGCGGCCGCCTGGTTTAGCGCGAGATCGTAACGCGGGCCAGACTTCCTGGTGAAGGTGCGAACACAGGTGGTGAATCTACCCAATCAACGGGCTCTACGCTGGGCAACGACGGCCTGTCGCAAGCGCCGTATTTCATGTAGCCGCTGACGCATTTCGCGGTGGCGCTTGCTGTTGAGCAACAGTAAGCCCAGCAGTGGGAACAAAACCGCCGAACCGTACACCAGGCGGTTGAGGTCGTACTGAATCATCGGCAAGACGAACAACAGGCATGCGCCGAGGTATCCCGCCACCAGCCTGGCCGCCCAGGGATAGCCACGCGCGATCATCACGTTGCCAAACACCAGCACCACCACCAGCAGCAGAATCGCAGCCCCCGAATAGCTGGACTTGAGCGCTGGCTCTACCCCACGCAAATAGGTCACGCCCGCAGTGGAAACTGCGACTGAGCCGGAGAAGATCGCCATGAAGACGGTGCCCATGAACACCGGAAAATAACGGGCGAGAAAACTGCGCATATCGGGGAAGCCGCTCATTCGGTCAAATCCTCGTACAAGCCGATCGCAATGGTGCTGGCCGTACCGACATGCCCGGTTCGATAGCTACCGGCGATGCCCAATAGGCCGCCCAGCGCATCTTTCAATTGGGTCAGCGTGGCGTGGCGGATTTCGGTGGAGCTGTAGCTCTTGGTCAGCTTGCCAGCGCGCTGCTGCAGCTTGAGCAACTTGGGCGTCAGGCTCGGATCGCGCAGGCTGAGCAACTCCTTGGTCAATTTCTTGCGTTCCTGACGGCTCAGGCCCTTGAGCAGCTCATACCAACTCTTACCCAACGCGGCGGCCTTGTTGGCTTTGAGCAGCCTGACCGTGGTCAAGGCCCCCGTGCCGATCCCCACCAGCGAGGCCGCATCGAGGATGGGTGAAACCGCGCCATACCATTCGGCGTCGTCCATGCGGTCGTTCGCATCGGGATCAAGTATTTCGTTATAGGTACGCGCCACGCCAAATCCGCATTGGGCGCTGCTCGCCAGCGCCGCAGTGACGCCGATACCCACCACAAACGCACTGGCACCCGCAGTGAACGGCACAGCGACGCTGCCGCTGAATACAACGATCCAGCCGATCACCGCTGCGCCACATGAAAGGCCCATATCAAACGCCTCTTTCCTCAGACGTCCTTCGCGGGGGTCGGTCTTCACCTGCTCTACAAACTGTGCGGGCGAGATGTATTTCTGCGCCTCGCGCAAGATGATGCGCTTGGGCCTGATACTGCAGATGGGCTTGAATTCGCGCAGAGTGATAACGTTGAGGTCAGCGTCGATATACACAACGCCAGCCCCGACGATGCCCGGATCGGCGTCGATAGCTGCAAACAACCGCGGCAGGTTGATCTGACTTTCAATACGCTGGCGCGCCATGAACTGGGAGCGGTTGGAGTCCATGCCGATGCTGAGCAGGGGGTTGCTCATGGGGGTGATCTTCCTTGAAGGGGGTGACGGAACTGACGCTATCGGGGGCAAGCCCCCTCCCACATTTTGAATGTATACACGCATCAACGTGTGGGAGGGGGCTTGCCCCCGATAGCAATCTGATAGGCGCCACCATACCAAACAGGCTCACCACCGACTAGAAAGCAAAACGCCAGCACGAGGCTGGCGTTTGGCATGTCAGGCTGCGATCAACGCGGCACCACCGGCTTGCGCACAGGCTTGCCGCCTTTGCCCTTCGCCGCATCGGTACGTTCCTTCGCCGCCTGTTTGTTGCGCGCCTGCGCCGCCGCCTTGGCTTGCTCGCGCTTGTCCCACGGGTTGCTGCCATCACTGCCACGCGGTGGCAGGCCGGTGTGCTGGGTGAGGATTTTGGTGGTGGTTTCCCTGGCGACCTTGTGGCTGCCGGCCGGCGTCGAGTTCTTGCGACGCGCGCTCTGGTAGCTGTCGGTGCTCGGCTGGTGCAGCGGAATCAGTTGGTCCTTGCCCGGCCCGATCAGGTCGGCGCGGCCCATGCGGGTCAGCGCTTCACGCAGCATCGGCCAGCCCTTGGGGTCGTGGTAGCGCAGGAACGCCTTGTGCAGGCGGCGCTGCTCTTCGCTCTTGACGATGGTCACCGCATCGCTCTTGTAGGTGACCTTGCGCAGCGGGTTCTTGCCCGAGTGGTACATCGCGGTGGCGGTGGCCATCGGCGACGGATAGAACGCCTGCACCTGGTCGGCACGGAAGCCGTTGCCCTTGAGCCACAGGGCCAGGTTCATCATGTCTTCATCGGTGGTGCCGGGGTGAGCGGCGATGAAGTACGGGATCAGGTACTGTTCCTTGCCCGCTTCCTTGGTGTACTTCTCGAACATGCGCTTGAACTTGTCATAGCTGCCGATGCCCGGTTTCATCATCTGGTTGAGCGGACCTTCCTCGGTATGCTCCGGGGCGATCTTCAGGTAGCCACCGACGTGGTGGGTCACCAGTTCCTTGACGTATTCCGGCGACTCAACGGCCAGGTCGTAACGCAGGCCGGAGGCGATCAGGATCTTCTTCACACCCGGCAACGCACGGGCGCTGCGGTACAGCTGGATCAGCGACGAGTGGTCGGTGTTCAGGTTCGGGCAGATGCCAGGGAACACGCACGACGGCTTGCGGCACGCGGATTCGATTTCCGGGCTCTTGCAGGCGATGCGATACATGTTCGCGGTTGGCCCACCGAGGTCGGAGATCACGCCGGTAAAGCCCGGCACCTTGTCGCGGATCTCTTCGATCTCGCGAATGATCGACTCTTCGGAACGGTTCTGGATGATGCGGCCTTCGTGCTCGGTGATCGAGCAGAAAGTGCAGCCGCCGAAGCAGCCACGCATGATGTTCACCGAGAAGCGGATCATGTCGTAGGCCGGGATCTTCTCCTTGCCGTACGCCGGGTGCGGGACACGGGCGTAAGGCATGCCGAACACGTAGTCCATTTCTTCGGTGGTCATCGGAATGGGCGGCGGGTTGAACCACACGTCGACTTCACCGTGCTTCTGCACCAGGGCGCGGGCGTTGCCTGGGTTGGTTTCCAGGTGCAACACGCGGTTGGCGTGGGCGTAGAGCACTGCATCGCCACGGACTTTTTCCACCGAAGGCAGGCGGATGACGGTCTTGTCGCGGGTCATGCGCGGGCTGGCCAGGATCTGTACGACCTTGGCTTCTTCCGGGTCGTCCACCGCGCCTTTTTCCTGCTCGATGGCGCAAGCCTGGGTGTCCTGGGTATTGACGTACGGGTTGATGATCTTGTCGACCTTGCCCGGGCGGTCGATGCGCGTGGAGTCCACTTCATACCAGCCCGCCGGGGTGTCACGGCGAATGAACGCGGTGCCGCGCACGTCGGTGATGTCTTCGATCTTATGGCCCCACGACAGGCGCTGGGCCACTTCGACGATGGCCCGCTCGGCGTTGCCGTACAGCAGGATATCGGCGGTGGCGTCGATCAGGATCGAGTTGCGCACACGGTCCTGCCAATAGTCGTAGTGGGCGATGCGGCGCAGGGAGGCTTCGATACCGCCCAGCACGATCGGCACGTTCTTGTAGGCTTCCTTGCAACGCTGGCTGTACACCAGGCTCGCACGGTCCGGGCGTTTGCCGGCCATGCCGCCAGGGGTGTAGGCGTCGTCGGAGCGGATTTTCTTGTCGGCGGTGTAGCGGTTGATCATCGAGTCCATGTTGCCGGCCGCGACGCCGAAGAACAGGTTCGGCTCGCCGAGCTTCATGAAGTCGTCTTTGGACTGCCAGTTCGGCTGGGCGATGATCCCGACGCGAAAGCCCTGGGACTCCAGCAGCCGGCCGATGATCGCCATGCCGAACGACGGATGGTCAACGTAGGCATCACCGGTGACGATGATGATGTCGCAGGAATCCCAGCCAAGCTGATCCATCTCCTCCCTGCTCATCGGCAGGAATGGCGCAGGACCGAAACATTCGGCCCAGTACTTGGGATAGTCAAATAACGGCTTGGCTGTTTGCATGACGGTGACCGGTGTTGAGATGAAAAATCGCGGGCGCGGAATATAGCACAAATTTTGACCAATTCCGACGACAGTGGTCGGCTTTTAGCCACGCCGCGCCCGACGGCGCTTATAGCCCGGTTTTGCTGGTGGCAGGGCCCGCATGGGGGTGCTGATCACTCGTCGTCATTGACGGTGCAGCGGCCGGGGCGTTTTCAGCGCACAGCTTTATGCACCGCTTCTTTCGATACTGTCCGCCCTAATGTCGCTCGGTCCTTTCAACAGAGCGCCTGCCAGGCTGCCATGCCAAGCGCTCTCTTCCTGAGCACACACCATGACCAACTCAGTCACCCCTGATGCAGAGCAACCTGCATTACTCACCAATGCAAGCTGGGCCGAACAACAGATTTATCAGCTGATACAGGAAAACGTAACCGCCTTCATGGGCAAGATGGGCGTGGATGAGCAAAAAGAATACCTGCGCCTGAGCAAAGAGCTGGTGGAGCGCGAGCAAACCCTTGGCAACGCCCTCACAGCTCTTTACGACGACCTGAGCCAGCAAATGGTCGACGCTCTGGAGCGCGCGCTGAAGAGCAAAACCGGCACGGCCATCAATTCGCGTACTACCTACCTGAAGACGCGGATCCGGCAGTTGCCGGTCTCCCCGGATGACCTCCCCGCCAACGATCGCCTGGGCAACAACGTGCGTATCTACAAAGAGGACCTGGGCGTACGTGAGTACGAACGCTCGATCACCTTGCTGGAGGCCGCGTATCGCAACTTCGGGTTTACCGCGTATTTCTCCACCGAAGAACAACGCGCCAGCTCTATCAGCGGCGACGTCATCAGCGTCAAAGAGTTCGTGGGCGTGGCAAGGAGCGTGGACATCGGCAAGCGCATCAGCGACTACATCGAAAAAGAGTTCATGAAGCGCCTGTCCACCCCGCTCTCCGGCCTGCAAGGCACCAAGCTGCTGGTCGCTTTGAGGGACGCCTATCGCACCAATGAGTCCTGGAGTATCAGCGAGCGGGAATTCAATGACCTCAAAAGCTGGCTGTTCGACACCAGCGTGCATTGGGACCTCTACCAACTGGACGCCGGCGGCGACAAGATTGCCTTGCCGTTTTTCACTCGTCGCTTTGATACGCCAGACGGTTCTTGCGTCTACAGTTATTTCCCGGACCGCCCCAACGGCGCACTACGGCGGCACGCCTCTGGGCAAGAAGCCGTGGACGCCCTGCAGAACCAGATCCGCAACGACGTGGGGCTGGCACACTTCAGTTGGTTCATGAAGGCCATCTCCCTGAACAATCAGGAAAAGCTGCGAGCCTTCATCAAACCGCTGAATGTCAACCGGGACGACCTCTCCTGGCACGCACGGATCCTGTACGACCTGTTTGCCAGCAAGACCCCAAACAGGCAAAAACTGGCGGTGGAAAAAATCGGCACGGACATCCGCAGCCTCGCCCTCACCTTGCCGATCTACCAGTCGTGGCCAATCCAATCGGACCTTATCCGACTGGCGCGCACCAATAAAATGGCGGACCGCGAGGCCGCCGTTGCGTTGGCCACCTATCTGGTCAGCGAGACCTTGTCGATGCTGCTGATTCCGCTCCCCGGTGGCGTGACCGGCTTGGGCAAAATCATGCTGGTCGCAATGCTGGGCACCCTCGTCTACCAGACCTGGTCTGCCATTGTGGCGCTGCGCCGAGGCCAGCAGGCAGAGCTGGTGCAAGCCGTCGGCGACATTCTTGACCTGCTGGTGGGGCTGCGTTTACAGGGGGCGGCGGCCAAGTTGTCTGCCCGCCGCACCCGTCGGTTGATGAGCGCGCTGGGCAACCCCAACTACGCTATTGCCACAGACGGCAAGCCAGGGTTGTGGTTCATCAACGACTACACACAAATCGACCCGAACTACCTGACAGGACTTGAACAAAACCCTCAAGGCCTGTTTGAAAAGGGCGGCCGCAGCTACATCAAGCTGCAGGTCGACAACCAAACCAAATTCGCCCAGGTCACCCTCGAGAAGAGCTCCGGGCGCTATCAACTGGACATGCCGGGCTCTTCAAGCATTCACCCCTATGTCACTTACTCGGCCAAACATGACCGCTGGACACTCGACTCCATCGATACCCGCGCGCTGAACGAAGCCCAATTGCTGCAGCACATGATCTCGCCCAGCGAACTGCCGTTGAGCCCGACCGCCAGCAAGCGCGCGTTGGATGTCGCAGCCGTTGATCGCCAGGAATTGCTGGATATCTGGTTCGATCGCCGGCCCGGCCCTGTCGCCTTGACACAAGCCATCGAGAATCAGCAACTGCGCGAAGGGCTCACCCAGCTGCAAACAGCGCTAGAGCGCAGCGATGGCCCGCTGCCGCCCATCGCCGACCAGATCATGCCTGCACTACTGGCAGACCTGGGCACCTGCACGATCAAGCTGTACACCCCTGACGGCAAAACCTTGCTGTCCAGCTACACCCCGGTGCTCGCGCCCCACACACAACCGTTGGCCACCATCGAGCTGCGCCAGGAGGGGCGTGATCGTTACCTGGCACCGGCATTTGGCTCGCCGGTCGGCTCACTCATGCAACAGGTCTTGCAGGAACATGAACGACTCATCCCGGGTAGCACGTTGGGTCAGGCAGGTCACGGCAGTGAAGCGCACCACCTGGCGAGCCGATTGCTTGAGCTGAGAAAAAAACTCGCGGCACACCTTCAGACGCATCAAGCAGCCGTGTATGAGGCGTTACGCGATGGCCGACTGCGCGACCACATGAATGCACAACATCCAGCCACTCGGTTTGCACCCACGGCACTGTTTGAGCAGACAGCCGGTGGTGACCCCGCCATCAGCCTGTTGCGGCGTCGCTTTCCGGACCTGTCACGAGCAATGGCCGCAGATTTGCTAAGGCTTCATCCCGCATTACGCGACATCGGCCTTTACTCGTTCCTGGAGGCTCCAGTACGCGAAGCCATTCACAAGAGTATTCAACAAAGCACCATCACTGAGGCGCTCAACGCACTTTCGGACCCGAGCGGCCTCGGGCTCAACGCGCACAGCCAGGCCCTGTTCTGCAACCTGCTGACGCTCTTGCCGGGTTGGCCGAGCGACCTCGGTGTAAAGGTTTACCAAGGCGCCACCGATCAGACCGGGCGGATCACCCACCGAGGCTCACTGCTGGAAACCTATGGGAGCGAAGACGCAGACAGCTTCGTCATGCTGGTCAAGTCCGGCACTGAATATGCCGGCTACCTACAGGGCAGTGGCGAACTGAAAACGGCCGTCGCCGGGCAGAACAGCCTACTCGGCGCCACCCTGCGCGCGCTCACCGAAACCCAACGCAATGAGTTGGGCCTTGAGCCCCACGACATCGCCGTGCTGGCCCAGGACGTGCTTGAACAGGCGCGCGTACAACAGGCGCATCTGCCGCAATTCCTCACACCTTCGCGGGAGGCGCCGCTATCAACCTCAAGCATCAGTGCTTTCCGGATACCCCACTGGCATGTGCCAGACAATGCCGATGCAGACGGCATCCACGCCATGGGCGAGCGTCGATACGTGACCATCGACAACGGCACCTACCGGGTCATGCTCGACCGCGACGCTTCCTCGGCGACTGGCAAAGTCTGGCGCATCGTCAAACCGGGCGATCCGGTAGCAATGGACGAGGCTAACGTCTACAACAGCAGCCGCCTCGGTGAAAGCCATGCCATCCGGCGCAACGCCGCCAATGTGTGGGTCAGCGCCCTCGTCGGTGCTCCGGGGGGTGTACGAGGCGAATGGCATGACTGGTCGTTCTTTCGGCAATTGGCCGACAGTGCCAGCGCCCTCTTGAATCAACTGCGCAGTCCGCAGCGGCGAGTACACAGACTGTTTCCGTCGTTTGACCAGGGACAGATCAACGCCTTTATCCAGTCTCTGGGCAACGACATTGCCGGCGGACTGGCTCGACGAGAAACCGAATACAGAACCCTCGGCAGGGAGTTGAAAGCATGGCGGCATGCGAACGCATCCGAATCTGCAAGCTGGCCCAGGCTCGTTACCGATGAGGTCAAACGCTGCTGGCGTCGTGAGACCGGGACATCACTCAGGATGCCGCCGGGTACGGCTGCGCTTCCAGGACTGAAAGCCGACTTCAGCCATGTACGGAAGTTGGAACTTGTGTCGATCAACTGGTCGGACGGGGCCGATACGTTCCTGGGCAATTTCTCCAATCTGGAGCGACTGAGCATCACCCACTCCAAACTCGACAGGCTTCCCACAGCGGTCAGCGAAATGAGCCAATTAACCTCGCTGAACGTGAGCTCGAACCAGATCAGGCTGGATGTACCCAGCGCTGAAAAATTGGCCGGCCTGGCCCAGCTTGAACATATCGATCTGTCGGAAAACCCGCTGGGGATAACACCCGATTTCAGTGGCATGCCGAAACTGCAAACCCTGGACCTCAGCAGTACACAGATCGATCAATGGCCAACAGGCCTGCTGAGTCAAACCAACCTGAAAAGCGTCAAACTGCTCAATAACCGCCTGCGCGCAGTGCCTGAAACCTGCCTGAACCCACCGACCGATCAATTGGAAGCCATCGTCCGGATCAATAACGTCACGCAGCTGCAAGGCAATGACTTCCCCGCTAAATACTGGAGAAAATTCGACAGCTATTGGCGCAATCTGCATGAAAACCATCCGAACCTGATCAACAACGCAATCGACAGCGCGTTTGACTGTGGCAATCCAAGGGTTGAAAGGTATCGGCGGATGTATCCGGGCAAGAGCATCAAGCAAAGTCGAGAGTTTCTCTGGGGGCTCCCCAAAGGAACAGTGGCGGCAGAGCTGGACAGGCTGGAACTTGAGTTCAATCAACTCCAATCACAGTTGGACGCCTGGGCCTTTTCGGGAGGCGTTCGCCGTCAGGGCTACGTTCGCGCAGGCCAATTGGCAACCAATGCAGTGACTCGGGGGGATCGCGACATCGCTAAAGCTCGTATTCTGAGTTGCTGGAGACGAGAAACACCACAGATGCTGGCCAATGACGGCACACCGATCGGCCTGCAACTTGATCTCAGTGGACTGACACTGCCGAGCCTGCCAGACCTTGACGTAGACTTCAGCCACGTAGGCTCACTCAAGCTGGATAATATGAACCTGAGTGTTTCCCCGGAAAGCTTCCTGACGCGATACCGACACGTACGCTGGCTGAACCTGGCAGACAATCAGCTCAGGGACCTTCCCCCGGCATTGGGCGAGATGCACGGCCTTACGCGCTTGTATCTGCATAACAACCGTATTCGCCTGACCCCGGACACCGCCCGCATCCTGGCGGAACGCGTCACGCTCAGAGCGCTCTTGTTACAGGGAAACCAACAGCTCGGCGTGACCCCCGACTTCAGCCAGATACCCGATATCCGCTCGATTAATCTGTCGGGCACAGGCATTGAGACATGGCCGACGGGCCTGGCGGAGCAGCCGCTGCTGGACACGATCAACCTGAATGCCAACCGGATTACAGAGATCCCTGACGCCGTCATCGCGCCTACAGATGCGCTCCTGGCCCAGGCGGCCCGACTCAATAACGTGACCTCTGTTACCGGCAATCCATTGTCCGATCAGACGTTGACGCGGGTCGCGCAATACGCAGAACGGTTGATCACAGCCGGGCTCGCCCAAGTGGGGCAGCCGAACCGTCTAGTGGTCACATCCACCGAAAACAGGTCACCGGCACCCTTTAGAAATCGGGGCGACGAGTCGTTTCGACGCTTGACCAACGGACTGGCCTCCGCCCAGGTTTCCGCCAGGCGGGCGCAATGGAATATGCTGCGCGAACAGCAGGGAGCGGAGCCTTTCTTCGACCTGCTCAGGCGCCTGGAGCAACTGGGTACGGGCCAGCAGGATCACCGGCGAAGAGTCTGGGAGTTGATCGACGCCATCTCCGAAAACAGTCCGGAGTCCGAACAGCTGCGCAGAGAAGTTTTCGATCGGGCCGGCGAACCTGCGTGCTGCGACCGAGCGGCGTTCTCGTTTGGCAACCTGGAGGTCGCGGTCCTGGTATACAGGGCCCTGAGTCAAGCCATGGACCAATCACAAGGCAAGGCGCTGTCGGCATTGTCCAGAGGGCTGTTCCGTTTGCACGAAGTGGACAAGTTCGCCTCAGCCGACATCCAGCGCAGCGAGATGATCGTCAACGATCCGACGGTATCGGAAGAAGGGAAACGCCCCCATCGCCTGCGCCTGAGTGAGGAAGTCGAGATCAGGCTGGCTTATCGCTACGGTCTCAAGGATCGCCTCCAGCTGCCCGGACAGCCTCAGCGGACGGCCTTTACCCAGATGGGTGACGTCACTCAGGACAGGCTGGATAGCGCTTATGAAAAAATCGTGGCCCTGGATAATTCACCTGAGGAATTCCAGGCACTGGTTTCCAGGGAGTTCTGGCAGGTCTATATAACCAACAAATACCGAGCGCAATTCGAAGCGCAGCGCCAACCCGCTCAGGAACGATTGAATGCATTACGTGACAGTTTTGTCGCCGGACTGCTGCCGGAAGCAGACTACAAGAAGCAAACCGATGACGAGCAGGCCCAGCTCGCTATCGAAGAAGCCGAGCTGATCCAGACACTGACTCGGCAAGTGCTGGCCGAATGATCCCGGCCAGCGGTTACTCGTCGTCGTCGAAGTTGTAACTGCCCGGCGCCAGGTTCTCGAAGCGCGTGTACTTACCGATGAACGCCAGGCGAATAAAGCCGATCGGGCCGTTCCGCTGCTTGCCGATGATGATCTCGGCGATGCCCTTGTGTTCCGTTTCGGGGTGGTACACCTCGTCGCGGTACACGAACATGATCACGTCGGCATCCTGCTCGATTGCCCCGGATTCACGCAAGTCGGAGTTCACCGGGCGCTTGTTGGGGCGTTGTTCCAGGGAACGGTTGAGCTGGGAGAGCGCCACTACCGGGCAGTTGAATTCCTTGGCCAGGGCTTTCAGGGAACGGGAGATTTCGGAAATCTCGTTGGTACGGTTGTCGCCGCTCGAACCCGGGATCTGCATCAACTGCAGGTAGTCGATCATGATCAGGGCGATGTCACCGTGTTCACGCACCAGGCGGCGGGTACGCGCACGCATCTCTGAAGGGCTGATACCGGCGGTGTCATCGATGAACAGCTTGCGGTCGTTGAGCAGGTTGACCGCCGAGGTCAGGCGCGGCCAATCGTCGTCTTCGAGCTGACCGGAACGCACCTTGGTCTGGTCGATACGGCCGAGCGACGACAGCATACGCATGATCAGCGATTCGCCTGGCATCTCGAGGGAATACACCAGCACCGCCTTGTCGCTGCGCAGTACGGCGTTTTCCACCAGGTTCATTGCAAAGGTGGTCTTACCCATCGACGGACGACCGGCGACGATGATCAGGTCGGACGGCTGCAGGCCGCTGGTCTTTTCGTCGAGGTCGGTGTAGCCGGTGGAAATGCCGGTAATCGCCGCATCCGTGTTGAACAGGGTATCGATGCGGTCGATGGCTTTGGTCAGCAGGTCGTTGACGCTGACCGGCCCGCCGGTTTTCGGACGGGCTTCGGCGATCTGGAAGATCTGGCGCTCGGCTTCGTCGAGGATTTCGGCGGCGGTGCGGCCTTCGGGGTTGAAGGCGCTGTCGGCGATTTCGGTGCTGATGCCGATCAACTGGCGCAAGGTGGCGCGCTCGCGGACGATCTGCGCATACGCCTTGATGTTGGCGACGGACGGCGTGTTCTTCGCCAGCTCACCGAGGTAGCCCAGGCCGCCGACCTGCGAGGTCTGGCCTTCCTTGTCCAGTTGCTCGGCCAGGGTCACCACGTCGATCGGTGAGTTCTGGTCGGCCAGCTTGGCGATGGCGCGGAAGATCAGGCGGTGGTCATGGCGATAGAAGTCACCGTCCGAGACTTGATCCAGCACGCGTTCCCAGGCGTTGTTGTCCAGCATCAAGCCACCGAGCACGGCCTGTTCGGCCTCGATGGAATGCGGCGGCACCTTCAGGGCAGCGGTTTGCAGATCGTATTGCTCAGGAGCGGAGATTTCGTTCATGGCCACTTGAAATTTGGGGTGTGTAAAAAAACAAAAGGCACGACCTGTAAACAGGATCGTGCCCGATGTTAACCGGCTGACACACGAGGTGCCAGTCAGTTAGGTGCGACTTAAGCTGCTACCACGACAACGCGTACGGTGGCTTCAACTTCGGCGTGCAGGTGCACGGCTACGTCGAATTCGCCTACGTTGCGGATGGTGCCGTTCGGCAGACGAACTTCGCTCTTCTGCACTTCAACGCCGGAGGCGGTCAGTGCATCAGCGATGTCGTGGGTGCCGATCGAACCGAACAGCTTGCCTTCGTCACCGGCAGTGGCAGTGATAGTCACTTCCAGCTCAGCCAGTTGGGCAGCGCGAGTTTCGGCCGAAGCTTTTTTGTCTGCTGCGGCTTTTTCCAGCTCAGCACGACGCTCTTCAAACGCAGCCAGGTTGGCAGCGGTTGCAGCGGTGGCTTTGCCGTATGGCAGCAGGTAGTTACGACCGTAGCCGGCCTTAACGTTCACTTTGTCGCCCAGGTTGCCCAGGTTGGCGACTTTTTCCAGAAGGATCAGTTGCATGTGAAAATCCTCTAACTTTTAACCTTCACCGTTCGCGCTATCGGCATCTTTCGACGCCAGACGTCCGCGAAAATCAATCAGGCCGTCGACAATGGCCAGGACCACGAGTAACGGATAGATCAGCTGCATGAACAGCAACAGCGTGACGTACAACCCCACCAGCCAGAACCTGGCAAGGCGCTTTCGCGCCACCAGCCCATGAATCAGGGCCAGCCCGGCAAACACCAGCGGTACGCTGCAAATCGGCGCCAGCAAGGCCATCTGTGGACCGAAGTTCGGTCCGACAACCATGCACGCCAGCAGCAACATCGCCGGTCCTGCGGGAATTCTGATACTGCGAAACTCGCGACCAAAACCACCCGGGTTATACAACAACGCCTGCCAATAACGCCCAAGAATCAGGCTCAGCACGCTGACAACCTGCAGCAAAGCCGCAATCAGGCCGGTCAGGACCGGCGCAATCAGTGACGCAAACCGCGCTCGCTCATCTACCGACAATTGCTGGTAGATATCCCCGAGGGCCAGCGGCAGGATCTTGACGATCTCCTGCGCCAGCGCCTCGATTTGCGGGCGGAAAGCCGCGCCAAGCATCACTGAGTACACCAACCCCACTGCCACGCTGACCAGCAGCGTACGGACCCAGGACTCACTTGCGCGCAGAACCAACGCAAGGCTCGATGACCCCAGCAGTACCAGAAGTACCCGTGGATCACCCATTTGCAGCCACCAGATCAAGGCCGGCAACAAACCCAGGGCAAGAACGCCCAGGGCGTCCTTCAAACCGCGCCGCAGGAGCACAAGGCATCCAGCGGCAGCACCCAACCAATAAAGCAACGGCAATGCCGCACAGCCAGCCACTACCAGAGTGGCCTGCACACGACCGCGCATGATGAACTCAGCTAAGGCGCGCATGCATTCAATCCCTTACTACTTGTCGACTGCCCGGTCTCAGCGGCCGTGGCTGTCGGTGTAGGCCAGCAGGGCCAGGAAGCGGGCGCGCTTGATAGCGGTGGCCAGCTGACGCTGATAACGTGCTTTGGTACCGGTGATACGGCTTGGAACGATTTTGCCGGTCTCGGATACGTAGGCTTTCAGAGTGTTGAGATCTTTGTAATCGATCTCTTTCACGTCTTCAGCGGTGAAGCGGCAGAATTTACGACGACGGAAGAAACGTGCCATTTGATAGGCTCCTTAAAAGGTCCGTGGATTACTCGTCAGCGTTATCGCTGTTGTCGCTGTCATCACTATCAGCGCTATCAGCGCCTTCGTGCTCAGGACGGTCGCGACGCTCACGGCGCTCACTGCGGTTTTCTTCAGCCTTGAGCATCTCGGATTGGCCGGTAACGGCTTCTTCGCGACGGATGACCAGGTTACGGATCACTGCATCGTTGTAGCGGAAGTTGTCTTCCAGCTCGGCCAGGGCCTTGCCGGTGCATTCAACGTTCAGCATCACGTAGTGAGCCTTGTGAACATTGTTGATTGCGTAGGCCAGTTGACGACGGCCCCAATCTTCCAGACGGTGGATTTTGCCGCCGTCTTCTTCGATCAGCTTGGTGTAACGCTCAACCATGCCGCCGACTTGCTCGCTTTGATCCGGGTGGACCAAAAAGATGATTTCGTAATGACGCATGAATGCTCCTTACGGGTTGTAGCCTGCCGCTCAAAAACGGTCAGACAAGGAGTGAATGACACTTATGGATCTTGCCGCAGGGGAGGCACATGCGTGCCTGCCAGGTGGGCAAGGGGCGCAATTGTAGAGAAGGGGGAGAAAGCGCGCAAGGTGATTGGTGATTATTTGAACAATCGCCCAAACACCACAAAAACAACTGTGGGAGGGGGCTTGCTCCCGATTGCAGTGGGTCAGTCACAACATCTGTAACTGAAACACCGCAATCGGGGGCAAGCCCCCTCCCACATTTTGATCCAGGCCAGGCCCGGCTTACTTCTTGGTCTTGGCCTTGGCACCGCGCTGACGCCGCGCTTCGAACAGGCATACGCCCGTCGCCACCGACACGTTCAGGCTGCTGACGCTGCCGGCCATCGGCAAGTGCACCAGGTAATCGCAATGCTCGCGGGTCAGGCGACGCATGCCCTTGCCTTCGGCGCCCATGACCAGGATGGTCGGGCCGGTGAGGTCCTGATCGTAGATGCTGACTTCGGCCTCGCCTGCCGTGCCGACAATCCACAAGCCGCGCTGCTGAAGCTTCTCCAGGGTGCGCGCCAGGTTGGTCACGGCCACCAGCGGAATCACTTCCGCCGCGCCGCAGGCCACTTTACGCACGACCGGCGTGAGGGTGGCCGACTTGTCTTTAGGCACGATCACTGCCAGCGCGCCGGCCGCATCCGCCGAACGCAGGCAGGCGCCGAGGTTGTGCGGATCGGTCACGCCGTCCAGCACCAGCAGCAACGGTGCGCCTTCGGTACGGTCGAGCAGCTCGTCGAGCATGGCTTCGCCCCACACCTGACTCGGGCTGACGTCGGCCACTACGCCCTGGTGAACGCCTTCTACCCATACGTCCATTTCACGGCGTTCGGCCTGGCCGATGGCAACCTTGTTCTGGGTGGCCAGCTCGACCAGCGTCTGCACGCGTGGCTCGCTGCGACCTTCCGCCAGCCACACCTGTTTGACGCGCTTGGGGTGGTGACGCAGCAGTGCTTCTACGGCGTGCACGCCGTAGATTTTTTCCAGACTCATGACTTGGCCTTAGGTTTGCGCGACCCGCCGCTTTTCGCGGGGGCCGAACCCGCTTTAGGCGGGCCTTTACGGTGTTTACTCGGTTTGCTCGACGGTTTTTCCGCCCCTTGGGACTTTCCCCCAGACGCCGCTTTACCACCGCTTTTGGCTTCGTTGAGCAGCTGTTGCTTCAACTCACGGCTCTTGCGCAGCTCGGCATTTTTCGCCGCGGCGTCGCTTGGGCGGTAGGCCTCAGGGGCCTTGTCCTTGGCCGAAGAACGACGCCCGGTCTTGGCAGGTGCAGGCTCGGCAGCCGTCTTCGCGCTGGAAGCCTTGCCCTTGGACGCCGGCGCTGCGGTTTCGCTGCCACGCTTTTTGCGGCCAGCCGGCTCTGCGGGCTTGTCAGGCATGCCGAAGTCGATCTTGCGCTCGTCCAGATCGACACGCATGACCTGCACTTCCACGGTATCGCCCAAGCGGAAGCTGCGACCGGTGCGCTCGCCCGCCAGGCGATGGTGCACAGGATCGAAGTGGTAGTAGTCACCCGGCAAGGCGGTGACGTGCACCAGACCCTCGACGTAGATGTCGGTCAGCTCGACGAACAGGCCGAAACCGGTCACGGCGGTGATCACACCCGGGAACGATTCGCCCACGCGATCCTTCATGAACTCGCACTTGAGCCAGTTCACCACATCGCGGGTGGCTTCGTCGGCGCGACGCTCGCTCATGGAGCACTGCTCGCCCAACTGCTCAAGCGCCGCTTCGTCGTACGGATAGATCCGTGCCTTCGGAATGGTCATGGCACCGGCGCGCTTGACGTGCGGGGTGTTCTGCTTGGAATGGATCACGCTGCGGATCGCGCGGTGCGTGAGCAAGTCCGGGTAACGGCGGATCGGCGAAGTGAAGTGGGTGTACGCCTCGTAATTCAGGCCGAAGTGGCCCTGGTTATCGGCGCTGTACACCGCCTGGCTCAACGAGCGCAGCATCACGGTCTGGATCACGTGGTAATCCGGACGGTCCTTGATGCTGGCCAGCAGGGCCTGGTAATCCTTCGGCGTCGGGCCGTCCTTGCCTTTGTGCAGGGACAGGCCGAGCTCGCCAAGGAACGCACGCAGTTTTTCCAGGCGCTCCGGCGGCGGACCGTCGTGGACGCGGTACAACGCAGGAATCTCGTGCTTCTTCAGGAATTCAGCGGTGGCCACGTTGGCCGCCAGCATGCATTCCTCGATCAGCTTGTGCGCGTCGTTACGGGTGGTCGGGGTGATGGCAGCGATCTTGCGCTCGGAACCGAAGACAATCCGGGTTTCCTGGGTTTCAAAATCGATCGCGCCACGGGTGTGGCGGGCGCCCAGCAGCACCTTGTACAGCGAGTACAGCTGCTTGAGGTGCGGCACCACGTCGGCGTATTCGCCGCGCAGGGCCTTGGCTTCGCTGGTCTTCGGCGCTTCCAGGATGGTGCTGACCTTGTTGTAGGTCAGCCGCGCCTGGGAGTGAATCACCGCTTCGTAGAACTGGTAGTCGGTCATTTCGCCGGTTTTGGAGATGGTCATCTCGCACACCATGGCCAAACGGTCGACTTTCGGGTTCAGCGAGCACAGGCCGTTGGACAGCTGCTCCGGCAACATCGGGATCACGCGCTCAGGGAAGTACACGGAGTTGCCGCGCACCTGGGCTTCGTTATCCAGGGCCGAACCGATCTTCACGTAGCTGGACACGTCGGCAATCGCGACGTACAGCTTCCAGCCGCCGGAGAACAGGCGCAGCTTGCCCGGCTTGGCTTCACAGTAGACCGCGTCATCGAAGTCGCGCGCATCTTCGCCGTCGATGGTGACGAACGGCAGATGGCGCAGGTCGATGCGTTTTTCTTTGTCTTTGTCTTCAACTTCCGGCTTGAGCTTGGCGGCTTCCTTGAGCACGGCATCAGGCCAGACGTGAGGAATATCGTAGGTGCGCAGCGCCACGTCGATTTCCATGCCCGGCGCCATGTAGTTGCCGACCACTTCAACGATATCGCCCTGGGGCTGGAAGCGCGCAGTCGGCCAGTGGGTGATTTTCACCTCGACGAACTGGCCGACCTTGGCGGCGCCATTGCGGCCCGGGGTGATCAGCACTTCCTGCTGGACCTTCGGGTTATCCGGCACCACAAAGCCGATACCGCCTTCTTCGAAGTAACGACCGACGATGGACTCGTGGGCACGGGACACCACTTCGACGATCACGCCTTCACGACGCCCACGACGGTCCAGGCCGGACACGCGCGCCAGGGCACGGTCGCCATCGAACACCAGGCGCATTTGCGCAGGGCTCATGAACAGGTCGTCACTGCCGTCATCCGGGATCAGGAAGCCGAAGCCGTCCCGATGGCCGGCGATACGGCCCAGGATCAGGTCGAGCTTGTCGACCGGCGCGTAGGTGCCACGGCGGGTGTAGATCAACTGAGCATCGCGCTCCATCGCACGCAAACGGCGGCGCAGGGCTTCGAGCTGGTCTTCGGTGGTCAGACCGAACTCTTCAACCAACTGCTCGCGGCTAGCAGGCGAACCACGATCGGCGAGGTGCGCCAGGATCAGTTCGCGGCTAGGAATAGGGTTTTCATATTTTTCCGCTTCACGAGCGGCCTCGGGATCGAGGGACTGCCAATCGGCCATTAGAGAGTTTTCACCTTGTCTATATGCGGGTTAGTTTGGCATACGCGTATTGAAACGGGAAATTTCAGACGTCATCAAGCCTTTTAAAGCCCTTTGCAGCCCTCGGCGCGCACCTTGCACGACCATTGGCGAAATTTTCCAGGCTTTTTTCATGGCAGGGGTTTACAGGGCAAATATCGCTCCGTATAGTGCGCGCCATCGACGACGGCAACGTTGTCAGATAATGCCCAGGTGGTGAAATTGGTAGACACGCCAGCTTCAGGTGCTGGTGATCGCAAGGTCGTGGAAGTTCGAGTCTTCTCCTGGGCACCAAATTCAGATCAAACCCGCGAAAGCGGGTTTTTTCGTTTCAGACCTTTGATTTTTAACGGAAAAATTGATTTATATTTTTCGAATCAGGGGTTTACAGATTAAAAAGCCCGCCGTATAGTTCGCCCCATCAACAGCGGCAACGTTGCTTGATAATGCCCAGGTGGTGAAATTGGTAGACACGCCAGCTTCAGGTGCTGGTGATCGCAAGGTCGTGGAAGTTCGAGTCTTCTCCTGGGCACCAAATTCAGATCAAACCCGCGAAAGCGGGTTTTTTCGTTTCCGGGGTTTGAAAAATCCGGCTTGAAAACGCTCCCCGCGATTACCCTCAAGCCCGCACTTGAGAAGATTTATCGTTTATCCTTGTAGTGATTTGTTGCACATAAGCGAGGAACACTTCGGATGATGATCCGCGATACCCGATTCAAGACATCCCTTCTGCGTGGCCTGTCTCTTACTCTGCTTGGCCTGACCCTGCTCTCACCCGCCGCCTATTCTGCTGACAAGGTCTCCCTGACCCTTTACAACGGCCAGCACAAAGAAGTCGGCGATGAACTCGCCAAAGCCTTTGAAGCCAAGACCGGTATTCACGTCAACGTGCGCAAAGGCAGCAGCAACCAGCTGGCCAGCCAGGTCGTCGAAGAAGGTGATCGCTCCCCTGCCGACGTGATCTACACCGAAGAATCGCCGCCGCTGAACAAACTCGGCGAGCAAGGCTTGTTGGCGAAAATCGATGCCAGCACCCTCGACGTGCTGCCCAAGGATTACGTCGGCAGCAATGGCGACTGGATGGGCGTCACCGCACGCACCCGCGTCGTCGCTTTCAACCCCAAGCTGATTGCCGAAAAAGACCTGCCCAAATCGGTGCTGGATTTCGCCGGCCCCGAATGGCAAGGCAAGGTCGGCTTCGTGCCCACCAGCGGCGCGTTTCAGGAACAGGCCGTGGCGATCATCAAGCTGCACGGGCGTGAAGCGGCCGAAGAGTGGCTGACCGGCCTGCGCGCCTTCGGCAAGGTGTACAGCAACAATATGGTCGCCCTCAAGGCCGTTGAAAATGGCGAAGTGGCCACCGTGCTGGTGAACAATTATTACTGGTTTGCCTTGAAGAAAGAAAAAACCAACCTCGACTCCCAACTGCACTATTTCACCGACGGCGATGCCGGCGGCCTGATTACCGTGTCTTCGGCTGCCGCGCTGAAATCCAGCAAACATCCCAAGGAAGCCCAGCAACTGCTGGCCTTCATGGCCAGTGAAGAAGGCCAGCGTGTGATCACCAACACCTCGGCGGAATACCCGCTGCGCAAAGGCATGGAGTCCAGCCGTGGCCTCAAGCCTTTCAGCGAACTGCAGCCGCCTAAAGTCACCCCTGCCGACCTGGGCAATGCCGAGGAAGCGCTGGAACTGGAACGTGACGTTGGCTTGAACTGATGACCCCGTCGCTCAGCGCTGCAGGCTTTCGCCCCCGGCGCAAACGCCCTTCAATCTGGCTGCTGTTGCCGGTGCTGTTGCTGGTTGGCCTGAGCCTGCTGCCCCTGGTGTATGTCGGGCTCAAGGCCTGGCAAGCCGGCTGGGCACAGGCGGTGCATCTGCTGTGGCGGCCTTATGTGTTCGGGCTGCTGCGCAATACCCTGTCGCTGATGGTCGGCGTGACGGTCGTGTGCGGCGTGGTCGGCTTGTCCCTGGCCTGGTTGCTGGAACGCAGCAACCTGCCTGGGCGACGCCTCTGGGGCGTGATCCTGTGCCTGCCGTTTGCGGTGCCGGCATTTGTCAGCAGCTTTACCTGGGTGTCGCTGAGCGCCAACTTCGAAGGTCTCGGCGGCGCGATCCTGGTGATGAGCCTGTCCAAGTATCCGCTGGTATTTCTGCCGGTGGCCGCCACGCTGCGCAATCTGGACCCGGCCCTGGAAGAGTCGGCGCGCACCCTGGGGCTGAATCGCTGGGGCGTGTTCCGGCGCATTACCCTGCCGCTGCTGTGGCCCTCGCTGGTGGCGGGAGCGCTGCTGATTGCATTGCACATGCTGGTGGAGTTCGGCGCCCTGTCGATCATCGGCTTGCAGACCTTTACCACCGCGATCTACCAGCAGTTCGAACTGGAATTCAGCAATGCCAACGCCGCGATGCTCTCGGCGGTGCTGCTGGTGATGTGCCTGAGTTTGTTGTGGCTGGAGTTGCGCGTGCGCGGCAAGGGCCGCCATGTGCGGATCGGCCAGGGCGCGGCGCGACAGGCCGAGCAGGTGAAACTGGGCAAGTGGTCGCTGCTTGGCCAACTCTATTGCCTGGCGCTGGCGATCATTGGCAGCGGCATCCCGCTGGGGATGCTTGGCTATTGGCTGGCCGTGGGCTCATCGGCGGCGTTTCCGGTCGCCGCCATCAGTGAGGCGCTGTTATCGTCCCTGGCACTTTCCCTGGGTGGCGCGGCATTATGCCTGGCGCTGGCGGTGCCGGTAGGCCTGCTGGTGGTGCGCTATAAAGGCCAACTGGCGATCTGGGCCGAACGCCTGCCGTACCTGCTGCATGCCCTGCCCGGCCTGGTGATTGCATTGACCCTGGTGTATTTCGCGCTGCATTACGTGCCGGCGCTGTATCAAACGTCGGCACTGTTGCTGATCGCCTATGCGCTGTTGTTTTTGCCCCTGGCCCAGGCGCCGATTCGCACGGCGCTGAACAAGGCTGCACCACAGCTGGAAGAGGCGGCGCGCACGCTCGGCGCATCGTCGTTCAGTGCGTTTTGCCGGGTGACGCTGCCGATTATTTTCCCGGCATTGGGTGCCGCGTTTGCGCTGGTGTTTCTGGATGCGATGAAGGAATTGACTGCGACCTTGCTGCTTAGTCCGACCGGGCTGAACACCTTGGCCACCGCCGTGTGGGCGCATACCTCGAATGTGGAATTTGCGGCGGCGGCGCCTTATGCGGCGTTGTTGATTCTGGTGTCGGGGTTGCCGGTGTACCTGCTTACGACGCGGATGTATTTGAGCCGCTGAGATGGCTATCGGGGGCAAGCCCCCTCCCACATTTGGAGTGCGTTGCAACCTGTGGGAGGGGGCTTGCCCCCGATGAGGCCGGCACAGACAACCCTAAGCCCGAAACTGCCCCAGACTCGCCTTCAACTGCGCCGCCAAGCCATCCAGCACCTTGCCACTGGCCGTGGTCTCCACCACCGCCTGCGCGGCCCGCTCAGCCTGGGCATGAATCACCTCAACCCGACCACGCACCGCATGCGCACCCTGGGCCTGATGCTCGGCCGCGCGTGTCGCCAGGCCGATCGCCGCATGCACCTGCTCCACCGAGGCCTGCACGGTCTGCTGCAAGCGCACGCTGTCGCGCAACACCAGCAAGCCCTCATTGGCCTGACGACCAGCCTTGCCAATGGTTTCCACCGCCTCACGCGCGCCCTGCTGCAACGCCACGATATGCGCCTGGATGTCACCGGTGGAGCTTTGGGTCTTGCTCGCCAACGCACGCACCTCGTCCGCGACTACCGCAAAACCACGCCCGGTTTCGCCGGCACGAGCCGCCTCGATGGCCGCATTGAGCGCCAGCAGGTTGGTTTGCTCGGCGATGCCGTGAATCACCGTCAGCACCACTTCAATCTGCTCGCTTTGCTGCGCCAACCGCTCGATCACCTGGGAGCCAGCCTGCACCTGCCCGGCCAACGCCTCGATCAAGCTGCCGACTTCGGCAGAAGTGCGCGAGTTTTCATCCGTGGCCTGGCGAATCTCCACCACCTGCTGCAAGGCCGCCTGCATGGCATGGCTTTCGGCCTGGGCCTCGTCGGCCATCTGCGACAGTGCGCGCAGGCTTTCTGCAACCTCGTCGCGCTGCAGGCCGGCCGCTGCATCGGCACCGGCATTGCGCAAGGTCATCGCGCCGATTTCCATGCCGGTGCGCTGGGCCACATCCCCCGCCTCGCGCACGATGGGCTGCAACTTATCCACAAAGCGATTGACCGCCGAAGCCATGTCACCAATTTCGTCCTTGCTGCTGATCTGTACACGCTTGGTGAGGTCACCCTCGCCTGCCGCCAGGTCATCCATGGCCGCGATCAACAGCTTCAGGCGGTTGACGACGCGGCGGCCGAGCACAATGGCGATCAGCAGCAAAACACCGAGACCGACCAGCGCCAGGCCCATGCCGATACGCCAGCGCAAGGTGCCGGCAGCCTCTTGAACCGCACTGGTGGTATTGGCCGCCATCTGCGTGGCCGTGACTTGCGCCGATTGCAGGCGCGCGCCCATGGCGGCGGCGCTATCGGCCGCGGCGCCTTTGAGGCTGTCGCCGACCAGTTGATCACCGCTGGCGATCAGCGCGGCGAAGCGGCTGTCCAGTGCTTGCAGGTCGGCCTCGACCGATGCGGTCGACACCCCCATGCGGACTTTGCCGATCTCAACGCCGTTGGGGCTGATCGAGGCCTCGACGTAATACACCGAAGGATCAGCCTTGGCCGCGTCCAGGACTTTATCCAGGGCACGCTCCCCCGCGCCTTTGGCCAACAAGGCCTGGTTGATCGGATTTTCACGGTTCAGGTAACGGGTCAGATGCTCGCCCGCCGCGTCGTCATACACCACGAACAACACGTTGGGATTACGCTGCGCGCGCCGGGCAAATTCCGATAATGTCGGCACGTCGCTGTCCCACATGGCACGCGGCGCCACCGAAGCCAGCAACTGGGCCATGTCATTGGCGGAGTCCTGCAGGTCTTTTTCCAGGGTCGCCCGCAATTGCTTCTGCTCTTGCTGAAGACGCGTGGAGAGCCCTGCAGTCAGACGTTGGCGAGTGCTGGTGGACAGGCTATCCAGGCTGGAGGTGACTTCCTTGCCGGCCTGTGCCAATTCGCCGGACAATTTCTGGCTGTCGATGCCCAGGCGATTCCCCAAATCGGCCTCCAGGGCCGTGACCGTGCTCCGCGTCAGCGCGACGGCCACCAGCACTTGCACCAAAAGAGCGATACCTAGGGTAACGAACACCGGCCGCAGCAGACGGCTTTGTAACAACGAGAGAACGGCAGACACTGGAAATCCCTCCACCACGGGTGCCATTAAATTGATAGCACCGCGAAAAAGAGAAACACAGCAAGGGTCGTGCCGCTTGCCAGACAGAAACGACAAAGGGCTCCCGAAGGAGCCCTTTACTTTTTACATCAACAGCTTATTAAGCGAACGGGTGACGCAGAACGATGGTCTCGTTGCGGTCCGGGCCCGTCGAAATAATGTCGATCGGTGCGCCGATCAGCTCTTCGACGCGCTTGATGTAGGCGCGGGCGTTGGCTGGCAGCTCTTCCAGGGTCTTGGCGCCCACGGTCGATTCGGTCCAGCCCGGCACTTCTTCGTACACAGGCTGCAGGCCCACGTAGCTGTCAGCGTCGGTCGGGGCAACATCGTTGCCTTGCGCGTCTTTGTAGCCGACACAGATGTTGATGGCTTCCAGGCCGTCGAGCACGTCCAGCTTGGTCAGGCAGATGCCCGAGATGCTGTTCACGTCGATAGCGCGACGCAGGATAACGGCGTCGAACCAGCCACACCGACGAGCACGGCCGGTGGTAGCGCCGAATTCGTGACCCTGCTTGGCCAGGTGTGCGCCAACGTCGTCGAACAGCTCAGTCGGGAATGGACCGGAACCTACACGGGTGGTGTAAGCCTTAGTGATGCCCAGGATGTAGTCGAGGAACATCGGGCCAACGCCCGAACCGGTGGCAACGCCGCCGGCGGTGGTGTTGGAGCTGGTCACATACGGGTAGGTGCCGTGGTCGATGTCGAGCAACGAACCCTGGGCGCCTTCGAACATGATGTCTTTGCCGGCGCGACGCAGGTCGTGCAGCTCGGCCGTCACGTCGAGCATCAGCGGCTTGAGCAGCTCGGCGTATTCCTTGCACTCGGCCAGGGTCTTTTCGAACTCGATGGCCGGCTCTTTGTAGTAACCCACCAGCATGAAGTTGTGGTAATCCACCAGTTCACGCAGCTTGTCTTCAAAGCGCGGCATGTTGAGCAGGTCGCCCACACGCAGGCCACGGCGCGCCACCTTGTCTTCGTAGGCCGGGCCAATGCCGCGACCGGTGGTGCCGATCTTCAGCTCGCCACGGGCCTTTTCACGGGCCTGGTCCAGCGCCACGTGGAAGGACAGGATCAGCGGGCAGGATGGGCTGATACGCAGGCGCTCGCGCACCGGTACGCCTTTCTCTTCCAGCTTGATGATCTCGCGCAGCAGGGCGTCCGGCGCAACCACTACGCCGTTGCCGATCAGGCACTGCACGCCTTCGCGCAGTACACCCGATGGGATCAGGTGCAAGACGGTTTTTTCGCCATCGATGACCAGGGTGTGGCCCGCGTTGTGGCCACCCTGGTAGCGCACTACGGCGGCAGCATGTTCGGTCAGCAGATCAACGATCTTGCCTTTGCCCTCATCACCCCATTGGGTGCCCAGGACTACGACATTCTTACCCATAACACTTGTCCTCATTCGCGCAAACTTGGTGCCGGCGATGGCCGGCAGGAAAACTCAAGAAGCCAGTGGCGATACTTGCCAAAGCCCGTTCTGCTGAATCAATTGCCGGTCGCAGTCCGCTTCACGGGCGGCGGCCAATGGCTGCCCAGGCAAGGCCTGGACGACACGCTGACCCTCACTGCGCAACTGGCAGACCTGCTGCCAGAGTGCCGCGTCCGTACTGTCGGGCATCCAGATGCCACCAGACGGCAGCTCGACCTCAGCACGCCCCAGGGTCACCAGGGTTTTCAAATCGGTGGAAAAGCCGGTGGCCGGACGGGCGCGACCGAAGTCGGCGCCGATATCGTCATAACGACCACCCTGGGCGATGGCCTGGCCAACACCCGGAACGAACACCGCGAATACCACACCGGTGTGGTAGTGGTAGCCGCGCAACTCGCCCAGGTCAAAATACAAAGGCAGCTGCGGGAAGCGCGCCGACAGTTGCTCGGCAATCGCCAGCACATCGTTCAGGGCGGCCAACACCGGCGCCGGCGCGTTGGCCAGGCGCTCACGTGCAGTGACCAACACTTCACGGCCGCCGCACAGGTCAACCAGCGCACGCAGCATGTCGGCCAGTTCAGCCGGCACGCCGGCAGTCAGGGCGATGACTTCATCGATGGCCTTGCGTTGCAGCGCATCGAACAACTGTTGCTCAACTTCACCGGACAAGCCGGCCGCACGGGCCAGGCCGCGGTAGATCCCCACGTGGCCCAGGTCCATGTGCACGTCCGGCACATCAGCCAGTTGCAGCATGGCCAGCATCAGGCTGATCACTTCAACGTCGCTGCTCGGGCTCGCATCGCCATACAACTCGGCGCCCAGCTGGATCGGGCTGCGTGAAGATGACAAGGCACGCGGCTGGGCATGCAGCACGCTGCCGGCGTAGCACAGGCGGCTGGGACCTTCGCGGCGCAGGGTGTGCGCATCGATACGCGCCACCTGCGGCGTGATGTCGGCGCGGAAACCCATTTGCCGGCCCGATTGCGGGTCGATGACCTTGAAGGTGCGCAGATCCAGGTCCTGGCCCGCGCCGGTCAGCAGGGACTCCAGGTACTCGATATGAGGGGTCACGACAAACTCGTAGCCCCAGCTCTGGAACAGATCCAACACCTGGCGACGCGCTATTTCAATACGCGCAGCTTCTGGTGGCAGTACTTCTTCGATGCCATCTGGCAGCAGCCAGCGGTCTACCGTTGCCATTACGCCATTCCCCTTTGATCCGGGCGGCCAGCCCTCGGCCGAGCCTTGAGTGAAGCAGAAAATACCCGCCGTCTGCATAAACCACGCGCAAGAGCGACGTGACGAACGGCCTGCAAACGGCCTCGTCGGGCACTTTCCTCGAAAAACCTGTCACGCCTGCCGAATCGAACACGCAGACGCAAAAAAGCCGGGAATTTCCCGGCTGCCGCATCATACACCCGTTTTCTGAAAGGATCACCCCGCCAGGCATTTTAGCCGCCCGACGGAGTGGTCCTACAGAATCACAGGCCTGTTACTTGGACTTTTCCAGGTAGCGGAAGAAATCGCTGCTTGGGTCCAGCACCAGCACGTCGGTCTTGTTCGCGAAGCTTTCACGGTAGGCGCGCAGGCTACGGTAGAACGCGTAGAACTCCTGGTCCTGGCCGTAAGCCTTGGCGTAGATCGCCGCGGCTTGAGCATCACCATCACCACGAGCCTCTTCAGACTCGCGATAGGCCTCTGCCAACAGTACACGGCGCTGACGATCGGCATCCGCACGGATACCTTCGGCCAGCTCGTTACCCTTGGCACGGTGCTCACGGGCTTCACGCTCACGCTCGGTGCTCATGCGCTCGAACACGCTGCGGTTCACTTCCTTGGGCAAGTCGATAGCCTTGACGCGAACGTCGACCACTTCGATACCCAGCTCTTTCTCCGCCATGGTGTTCAGCGAACGAGTGATGTCAGCCATCAGCGCATCGCGTTCACCGGATACCACCTCGTGCAGGGTGCGCTTACCAAACTGGTCGCGCAGGCCCGATTCCAGACGGCGCGACAAACGCTCGTCGGCAATCTGCTTGAGGCCCGAGGTCGCCGTGTAGAAGCGCTCGGCATCCTTGACGCGCCACTTGGCGTAGGCGTCAACCATCACGGCTTTCTTTTCCAGGGTCAGGAAGCGCTGTGTCGGTGCATCCAGGGTCATCAGGCGGGCGTCGAACTTGCGCACCTGGTTGACGTAGGGGACTTTCACATGCAGGCCCGGCTGGACATCCGCCTGGACCACGCGACCGAATTGCAGCAGCACCGCGCGCTCGGTCTGAGCGACGATGTAGAAGCAGTTCCAGGCAGCGATGACCACGACGACGCCCACAATCAGGGCGGTCAGCGATTTATTGCTCATCAACGACTCTCCCTGGTACGTGTTTGCTGTTGCAGCAAGTCAGCGGCCGCACGGGCGCTCGCTTCGTTGGCAGCGGCATTCGAACCGGTGGACGGCGCGCTTGTGCCGCCGCTACGACCACCTTCGATCATCTTGTCCAGCGGCAGGTACAGCAGGTTGTTCTGCCCACCCTTGCTGCCGGTCACGAGAACCTTGCTGGTGTTGCTGAAGACTTCCTGCATGGTGTCCAGGTACAGACGCTCACGGGTAACCTCGGGCGCCTTGCGGTACTCGGCAACCAGCTTGGTGAAGCGGTCCGCCTCACCCTTGGCACGGGAGACCACTTCGTCGCGGTAACCGTTGGCATCCTCAAGGATACGCTGGGCCTGACCACGGGCTTCCGGCACCACGCCGTTGGCGTAGGTTTCAGCCTGGTTGCGCGAACGCTGCTCGTCTTCACGGGCGCGGATCACGTCGTCAAAGGCTTCCTGCACTTCACGCGGTGCCGCTGCGCTCTGTACGTTGACCTGGGTAACGGTGATACCGGTGCGATAGGTATCGAGGAAACGTTGGAGGCGCTCCTTGATTTCGCTGGCCATCAATTCACGCCCTTCGGTCAGCACCTGGTCCATGGCAGTGGAACCCACCACATGGCGCAGGGCGCTTTCGGTTGCGTGTTGCAGGCTGATTTCCGGCTGATCGACGTTCAGCACGAAGTCCTGCAGGTTGGTGATCTTGTACTGCACGGTCAGCGGCACTTCGACGATGTTCTCGTCTTCAGTCAGCATCTGGCCCTGCTTGGTGTAGGCACGCTCACGCGTGACGTTCTCCATGTACTTCTTGTCGATCGGCGGGAAATAGATGTTCAGGCCTGGCCCGACCGTCTCGTAATACTTGCCGAAGCGCAGCACGACGGC
The DNA here is from genome assembly GCF_019891515.1 of Pseudomonas sp. Wu6. Taxonomy (NCBI): domain Bacteria; kingdom Pseudomonadati; phylum Pseudomonadota; class Gammaproteobacteria; order Pseudomonadales; family Pseudomonadaceae; genus Pseudomonas; species Pseudomonas sp. Wu6. The sequence continues at coordinate 52,586 of NZ_JAFLXH010000001.1, forward strand.
TTGCTCCTGCTCGTCCACCACGTAGACCGCGCTGTACAGCCAGACGGCCGCGAGCACGACAAGACCCAGGCCCAGCAGGCCATAGCCGCCGCCCTTGCTTGTGCGACCACCCTCGTCACCACCGCGTTTTTTCCCACCACCGAACAACCCATTCAGGCTTTCCTGCAGCTTTCGGAAGGCCTCGTCGAGATCCGGTGGCCCCTTGCGGTCGCCATTATTGCGGCGCTTACCACCCCAAGGATCCTGATTATTCGAGTTGCCACCCGGCTCATTCCAAGCCATAGCGCTCTCCATCTGATAAAGCAAAGACGCACCCACGGCGCGCCGACCAATGCTACAGAATGCCTGCTACTGCGGCACAACCGCTTTCTCAGGCTTTTATTGCAAAGTGTGTTGTTCGATGAACTCCGCCGGTACAACACCCTCGCGACTGACCAGTCGATTAAGCTCCGCGCGTGGCAATCGAACGGCCAGCAAGCTGACACCTTCTTCGTCGTGTTCTTCTTTCTGTACCGCGCCCAGCTCGAAAAACTGTGCACGCAGTCGAGCAAAACGCTGCGGCAAGCGCAAGGTGCCCACGAACAAATCGCCGCCGAGCAACTCGGCGATGGCTTGCTCAAGCAATTCAAGGCCACTGCCATCACGCGCCGACAGCCAGACCCGCTGGGGTCTGCCATTCTCATCGCGCTGGATTTGCGGCTCGACGCCTTCAAGCAAATCGAGTTTGTTATACACCTCGAGGATCGGCAAGTCCTGGGCACCAATCTCGCCCAGCACCAGCATCACCTGCTCGATCTGCAGCATGCGATCCGGCTCGGCCGCATCGATCACGTGCAACAGCAGGTCGGAATTGCTCGACTCTTCGAGCGTAGACCGAAATGCCTCGACCAGCTTGTGCGGCAAATGACGAATGAAACCTACCGTATCGGCCAGGACAATCGGCCCCAGGTCGTCAAGATCCAGGCGGCGCAGGGTTGGGTCGAGCGTCGCGAACAGTTGGTCGGCCGCGTACACGTCCGACTTGGTGACGTTATTGAACAGCGTGGACTTGCCCGCGTTGGTATAGCCCACCAGGGACACGGTGGGGATATCGGCACGGGAACGGCCACGGCGCGATTGCTCGCGCTGGCTGCGGACTTTCTCCAGGCGGCCCTTGATCTGGCGCAGGCGAACCCGCAACAGACGTCGGTCGGTTTCCAGCTGGGTTTCACCCGGGCCACGCATGCCGATGCCGCCGCCCTGGCGCTCAAGGTGCGTCCAGCCGCGAACCAGCCGTGTGCTCATGTGGTCAAGCTGGGCCAGTTCGACCTGGAGCTTGCCTTCATGGGTACGCGCGCGTTGGGCGAAGATATCGAGAATCAGGCCGGTGCGGTCGATCACGCGACACTCGAAGACACGTTCGAGGTTACGCTCCTGACTCGGCGTGAGGACGTGATTGAAGATCACCAGATCGGCTTCTTCGGCATGGACCAGGTCGCGCAATTCTTCGACCTTGCCGCTGCCAATCAGGTATTTGGCGGTTGGCCGATGACGCGGCACGTTAAAAAACGCAACGGTCTCGGCGCCGGCCGAATTTGCCAACTCCTGAAACTCCTGCGGATCTTCGCGCGCCTCAGGGTCCTGTCCATCCAAGTGAACGAGGATTACTCGCTCACCACCACCGTGGCGCTCAAAGAACAAAGGAGACTCCTATCAGGCGTTACCTGGCTCAGCGTCAGCTGCTTCATCACCGGCAGCGCTAGGCAGACGGATTGGACGAACAGGGACGACTGTCGAGATAGCGTGTTTGTAAACCATCTGGCTGACGGTGTTTTTCAGCAGGATCACGAACTGGTCGAACGACTCGATCGTACCTTGCAACTTGATACCGTTGACCAGATAAATGGAAACCCCCACTTTCTCTTTACGTAAGGTATTCAAGTAAGGGTCTTGTAGCGAATGCCCTTTTGACATGTGCCGCACTCCTTTAAGGATCAATAATAAAAAATCGGAAAAATAAATAGCTCATGGCCGCCACACCCCCAAGGATAGACGGCAATTGCAAGGACTCAGCTCAATATGGAGACCGTTCCCAGGTATTTCAAGGCGCGTGACAGATTGTCGCTGTCCAGGCTGTCCAGCCAGTGCAAATCGCTCCAGCTGCGCAGCCAGGTGAACTGGCGCTTCGCCAATTGGCGCGTGGCAATGATGCCGCGCTCCTGCATTTCGGCTGACGTCAGCTTGCCATCCAGATGATCCCAGACTTGGCGGTAGCCTACAGCACGTATCGAAGGCAACCCCGGATGCAGATTACCTCTTGAACGCAGTGCTACGACCTCCTCCACAAACCCCTGTTCCAACATATTTGTGAATCTTTGTGCAATTCGTTCGTGCAGCACCTGGCGGTTTGCCGGAGCGATGGCCAGGTTCGCCACAGTATAGGGCAATTGTGACCGGCCAGATGCGCCTGCGTCAGCACTTTGCGCAGTTTGTTTCAGCCTGTGTTCAGTCATGGTCTGGCCACTGACACGCCAGACTTCCAGGGCACGGGAGAGACGCTGGGGGTCATTGGGGTGAATGCGCGCCGCCGACACCGGATCCACCGCCGCCAACTGATCGTGCAGGGCTTGCCAGCCAAGGCGTGCGGCCTCTTCTTCGAGTTCGGCGCGCACCTGGGCATCGGCGGGCGGCATATCCGCCAGGCCTTCCTGCAAAGCCTTGTAGTAGAGCATCGTGCCGCCGACCAGCAACGGGATATTACCCCGCGCGGTGATCTCGGCCATGGCGGCCAGGGCGTCGGTACGGAAATCCGCAGCCGAATAGCTCTCGGCCGGGTCGATAATGTCGATCAAACGATGCGGATGCTGCGCCAGCACCTCTTTCGAAGGCTTGGCCGTGCCGATGTCCATGTCCCGGTAAACCAGGGCAGAGTCCACACTGATCAGCTCGCACGGCAGGACCCTGGTCAGTTCGATGGCCAGGTCGGTCTTGCCGGCGGCCGTGGGGCCCATCAGGAAGATCGCGGGGGGCAAGGAACTCATCAGCGACCGCGCAGGAACAGTTTGTCCAGATCATCCAGGCCCATCTGGGTCCAGGTCGGTCGGCCATGGTTGCATTGGCCGCTGCGCTCGGTGTTTTCCATGTCGCGCAGCAGGCCGTTCATTTCCGGCAGGGCCAGGCGACGGTTGGCGCGGATGGCGCCGTGGCAGGCCATGGTGCCGAGCAGTTCATTGATATGCGCCTGAATGCGGTCGCTGGTGCCGTACTCCATCAGGTCCGCCAATACATCGGCGACCAGGCGGTTGGCCTCGGCTTGCTTGAGCAGCGCGGGAATCTGGCGGATGGCCAGGGTCTCCGGGCCCAGGCGTTGCAGTTCGAAGCCCAGCTTCTGGAACACACCGTGGTGCTCTTCGGCGCAATCGGCTTCTCGCTGGCTGACCGCCAGGGATTCGGGCACCAGCAGTGGCTGGCCACTGAGCCCTTCACTGGCCATGGCGATCTTCAGGCGCTCGTACATGATCCGCTCGTGGGCCGCATGCATGTCCACCAGCACCAGGCCGTGGGCGTTTTCCGCGAGGATGTAGATGCCCTTGAGCTGCGCCAGCGCGTAGCCCAAGGGTGGAATATCACCGCCACCCTCGGGCAAGGCGACGGTGCCTGGCTCGGCACCCGGCAGCGGCGCGAAGAACTCACGATAAGCCGCCTGGGCCTCGGCCACCGGCACGGTCGATTGCGGGCGCGGGGTGTATTGATACTGATAACCGGCGCCGGCGCCCGCGTTGGGTGCCGTGTAGTTGGGCTGCTGCGGAGATTGCAGCAAGTTGGCGGCCAAACTCATTTCGCCCTGAGGCCCGAATTCACCGGCCTCGGGACCGCTTGGGCGAACGACCGCCGTCACGATGGGCGCCGACAACTGATCATCCGGACGCACGTCGCCCAAGGCGCGGTGCAAGGTGCCGTACAGGAAGTCATGCACCATGCGCCCATCACGGAAGCGCACTTCGTGCTTGGTCGGGTGCACATTGACGTCAACCACCGAGGGGTCGACCTCAAAAAACAGCACAAACGTCGGATGCCGCCCGTTGAACAACACGTCGCGGTAGGCCTGGCGCACCGCATGGGCCACCAGCTTGTCACGCACTGCCCGGCCATTCACGAAGAAATACTGCAAATCCGCCTGGCTGCGGGAGAAGGTCGGCAAACCGACCCAGCCCCACAGGCGCAAACCATTGCGTTCAATCTCTATCGGCAGCGCCTGCTCCAGAAAGCCGGCTCCGCAGACTGCCGCCACGCGCCGAGCACGCGCGGCGTCGTCATTGGCTTCGTGCAGGCTGAGGATGGTCTTGCCGTTGTGGCGCAGATGGAATGCCACATCGAAACGTGCCAGGGCCAGGCGCTTGATGACTTCCTGCAGGTGGTCGAATTCGGTTTTTTCGGCCTTGAGGAATTTGCGCCGCGCCGGGGTGTTGAAGAACAGGTCGCGCACTTCCACCGAGGTGCCCACCGGATGGGCTGCCGGCTGGACCCGGGGCGCCATGTCACGGCCTTCGGTTTCCACTTGCCAGGCCTGCTCGGCGCCGCGTGTGCGCGAGGTCAGGGTCAAGCGGGCCACGGAGCTGATGGAGGCCAGGGCCTCACCGCGAAAGCCCAGGCTCATCACCCGCTCAAGGTCTTCGAGGTCGCGGATCTTGCTGGTGGCGTGACGGGCCAGGGCCAGCGGCAGGTCATCGGACGAGATGCCGCTGCCATCGTCCCGCACCCGCAGCAGCTTGACGCCGCCCTGCTCCACGTCCACGTCGATGCGTTTGGCGCCGGAGTCGATGCTGTTTTCCAGCAGTTCCTTGATCACCGAGGCCGGACGCTCAACCACCTCGCCCGCAGCGATCTGGTTCGCCAGGCGCGGGCTGAGCAATTCGATACGCGAGCCGCTATTCAAGACAGATTCGCTCATTACTGCGCCGCCAATTCGGTGCCCGGGATGGTCAACACCTGGCCGATTTTCAGCTCATCGGTTTTCAGGTTGTTGGCGCTGCGCAAAGCGGCGGGCGTGACCTGGAAACGTACCGCCAGCATGGCCACGGTGTCGCCGGGCTGTACGCGGTGGTCGCGCGGGCCCTGGGCAATTTTGCCGGAATCACGTAACCAGGCAATGTAAGTGCCCGGGGGCGGGTTCTGTTGGAAGAACTGACGCACACCGGCGCTGATCGAGCGCGCCAAGGCCTGCTGGTGGCTGGCACTGGCGAGCTTGGATGCCTCGTTGGCGTTGGAAATGAATCCGGTCTCGACCAGGATCGACGGGATATCCGGCGACTTCAGCACCATGAACCCGGCTTGTTCCACGCGCTGTTTGTGCAGCGACGTGACCCGGCCGATATTGCTCAGGACCTTCTGGCCGACGTTCAGGCTGGAGGTCAGCGAGGCGGTCATCGACAGGTCGAGCAGTACGCCGGCGAGCATTTTGTCCTTGTCGTCGAGGGACACGTTGCCGGCCCCGCCGATCAGGTCGGAACGGTTTTCGCTGTCGGCCAGCCAACGGGCGGTCTCGGACGTGGCGCCACGATCCGACAGGGCAAACACCGACGCACCGAAAGCGGCGCTGGAAGGTGCGGCGTCGGCGTGGATCGAGACGAACAGGTCCGCGCCCTTCTTGCGGGCGATTTCAGTACGCCCGCGCAACGGAATGAAGTAGTCGCCGGTACGGGTCAGTTCGGCGCGATAACCTTTCATGCCGTTGACCTGGCGTTGCAGTTCGCGGGCGATGGCCAACACCACGTCTTTTTCATGCTGGCCGCGCGAACCGGAGGCGCCCGGGTCTTCGCCACCGTGACCGGCGTCGATCACCACGATAATGTCGCGCTTGCCTGCCGGAGCGGGCGGCGGCGGTGGCAGCTTGACCTGCGGTTGCGAGGGGTTGACCGGCACCGCAGGCACCGTCGCCACGCTGGGCGTCGGCACAGGCGGCGGCGCGGCATCGGCAGGGTTGTCGAACAGGTCGACCACCAGGCGGTTGCCATATTGAGCGTTGGGCGCCAGGGAAAAGCTTTTGGGGGTCACGGCCTTTTTCAGGTCGATGACCACGCGCAGGTCGGTCGGCGTGCGCTGGGCCGAACGCATGGCGGTAATGGGTGTATTGGCGGTGGAGACCTTCAGCGGCGCAGCCAGGCTCGCACCGTTGATGTCGATCACCAGGCGATCAGGCGCCGTGAGGGTAAAGACGCTGTGCTGGACCGGGCCAGACAGGTCGAACACCAGTCGCGTGTTATCCGGCGCTCGCCACAGGCGAACACTTTTCACCTGTGAAGCAGCCAGAGCATTGACAGTCATTGCCGCAAGCAACACCCCCACGACAGCAACCAACGCGCGAAAGCGCATACCTAACCCCACCAATTATTTGAATTCCAGTGCCAAAGCGGCGCACCACGACTGGCCGCGCACGCTCTGGGGCAACAACTTCAACTGACGTCCGTGCTCATGCGGCGTAATGGTAATGGTCATGTCCGGCTTTGGCAAAAAGCCTGTGCCTTTATTTGGCCACTCGATCAGGCATAACGCGTCTTCGTCGAAATAATCACGGATGCCCATGAATTCCAGCTCTTCAGGGTCCACCAGGCGATAGAGGTCGAAGTGGAAAGCGCGAATATTACCGATCTCATAGGGTTCGACCAGGGTGAACGTCGGACTTTTTACCGCGCCGGCATGCCCCAAACCGCGAATGATGCCCCGGGACAGCGTGGTCTTGCCCGCCCCCAGGTCGCCCTCGAGGAAGATCAGCCCCGCCCCGGCCGTGACCTGGGCAATGCGCCGGCCGAGGTCGACCATGGCCTCTTCATCGGCCAGGAAAAAAATCACTTCAGACACGGCGACTGCTCCTCCAACAATTGACGAATGGCCGGTATCAGATCACTGGCGGCCAGGCCGCGGCCAAACGTGCCCTGGCGATCCCCTGCCGTGGCGTGCAACCACACGGCCAGGCAGCTTGCCTCATAAGCGGGCATGCCCTGGGCCAGCAGTGCGCCTACCAGCCCGGCCAACACATCGCCCAGCCCTGCCGTCGCCATCGCGGGATGGCCTTGGTCACAGCGCGAAACACGTCCGTCCGGGCTGGCGATCAAACTGCCGGCCCCCTTGAGAATAGTCACCGCGTTGAATCGCTGGCTCAACGCGCGCGCCACCTTAAGGCGGTCGGCCTGAACCTCGGCTGTCGAAATGCCCAACAGGCGCGCGGCTTCGCCCGGATGCGGGGTGATCACGCAGTTGGCCGGCAGGCTGACGCTGCCGGTCGCCAGTTGATTCAAGGCGTCGGCGTCCCAGACTTGCGGCTGCGGCGCGTTGGCGGCGACGGACAGCAGGCTTTTACCCCAGGATGCGTCACCCAGACCGGGCCCGATAACAATGACCGAGATCTTTTCCAGCAGGCCCATCAGCTGATTGGCCGAACTCACGCCCTTTGTCATCACCTCCGGCAGACGCGCCAGCGCGGCGGGAACATGCTCCACGCGTGTCGCCAGCGACACCATCCCCGCCCCACTGCGCAATGCACTTTCGGTACTGAGCAGCGCTGCCCCGCCAAAGCCTCGGTCGCCGCCAATCACCAGCAGGTGGCCAAACTGACCTTTATGCGCGTCCAGCGAACGCGCAGCCAGTTGCGGCAAGTGGCCCGGCAACAACAGCTGAACGTCGGTTATTTCATGTTTTGTCTGAGGCATGCGTCTTCAAGCTCCGATGTCTGGCAGAATTATACGCATCTAACCTGTGGTTTCCCGTGTCTCATGCCCGCTATTACCTCCGATCTGCCCGCCCTCGCCCAATCGATCAAAGACTGGGGCCGCGAGCTGGGCTTCCAGCAAGTCGGCATCAGCGGCCTGGACCTGGCCGAGCATGAACAGCACCTGCAACGCTGGCTCGACGCGGGCTACCACGGCGAGATGGACTACATGGGCGCCCACGGCAGCAAACGTTCGCACCCCGACGAGCTGGTGCCGGGCACCTTGCGCGTGGTGTCGCTGCGCATGGATTACCTGCCCGGCGACACCCAGATGGCGCAACTGCTGGCCCAGCCGGAAAAAGCCTATATCTCGCGCTACGCCCTGGGCCGGGACTATCACAAGCTGATCCGCAAGCGCGTGCAGCAACTGGCCGACCGTATCCAGGCGCAGATCGGGCCGTTCGGCTTTCGTGCCTTCGTCGACAGCGCGCCGGTCCTGGAAAAAGCCATCGCCGAACAGGCCGGCCTCGGCTGGATCGGTAAAAACACCCTGGTCCTCAATCGCAAGGCCGGCAGCTATTTCTTCCTCAGCGAACTGTTTGTCGATTTGCCATTGCCGGTGGACCCACCCCACGCCACCGAACACTGCGGCCGCTGCACCGCGTGCCTGGACATCTGTCCTACCAACGCCTTCGTCGGCCCCTACGTGCTGGATGCCCGGCGCTGCATTTCCTACCTGACCATCGAGCTCAAGAGCGCCATTCCCGAAGACCTGCGCCCGCTGATCGGCAACCGTGTATTTGGCTGCGATGACTGTCAGATCGTTTGCCCGTGGAATCGTTTCGCCCGCACCACCGCCGAAAGCGATTTCAAGCCACGGCACAATCTGGATAACGCGGAACTTGCCCAATTGTTTATGTGGGACGAGGATAAATTCCTCAGCAGCACCGAAGGCTCACCTTTGCGCCGCGCCGGTTACGAGCGCTGGCTGCGCAATTTGGCGGTGGGCCTGGGCAATGCGCCGTCGAGCATTGCGGTGCTGGAAGCGTTGAAGGCGCGGCGCGATTACCCGTCGGAAATGGTGCGTGAACATGTGGAGTGGGCGCTCAAGCAACACGCCGCACGCTAGTGGACGTCGTCGTTGTAGACGAACTTGGGCATTTCCCAGTGAAAACGGATCGCCAGCAGGCGCAGTAGAAAGCCGCTGAACAGGGTCAGCAGAATCGCCTGTTCGCTGGGCAATTGCAGATACAGGCACAGCAAGTAGAACCAGGCGGCCAGGAACGACACGCTGGCGTACAGCTCACGGCGAAAGATCAGCGGGATGTCGTTGCAGAAGATGTCTCGCAGGATGCCGCCAAATACGCCGGTGATCACGCCGCTGACCGAGGCCACCAGCATGCCATGCCCCATTTCCAGGGCGGTCATGCAGCCGATCAGGGTGAACGCCACCAAACCCAAAGCATCCAGCGCCAGGAACAGCGAGCGCAGGCGGCGCATCAGCGGTGCGATAAAGATGGTCACCAGCGCGGCCACCGAGGTCAGCACCAGGTATTCAGGGTGCTTGACCCAGGTCAGCGGGTAATGCCCCAGCAGCACATCGCGCACCGACCCGCCACCCAGCGCCGTCACGCAGGCAATCAGCACCACGCCAAACCAGTCCATGCCGCGTCGACCGGCGGACAAGGCGCCGGTCATGGCTTCGGCGGTGATGGCGATGAGGTAGAGCATCAACAGCATGATGGCGATCCTTGCAGGGAGGTCGGCAGTCTAATCATTTGCTGATGGCACCAAAAGGGGGCGCTCCGAGATAAACCCGGTCGCCCTTCAACACTTGGATTTGCAAATCCATTCCAATGTGGGAGGGGGCTTGCCCCCGATGGCGGCCTCAGGGCCGACCAGGATGTTGAATTGGGTTGAGTACATATCCGTTTCTGCGGTCACGGCTGCTAATGGTTCCGCTTTTACAGCGGCTCACTTTTGAAAAGCGCAAAAGTAAGCAAAACGCTCTTGCCCCACCACTCGGCACCTCGCCTGGGCTCGGTGTGCCCTCTCTCCGGCTTGAATCCGTGGGCCGCCGCAATGGGCCATCCTTGGCCCAGTGCGGCTAACCCGGCGTCCTGCCGGGTTACCCACGGATTCAAGCCTGCGTTCGGCCAGCGTGGTTTAACGGGGCGCCTGAGATCAAAAGCAGATCAAGATCAAGGTCAAGAGCGGCTCGCTTCGCATCGTGGTTACGGTTGAGCGCTACAGAGTTGTGTAGATACCTATGCCCCGATAAGGGAGTGTCAGTCAATGCATCCGGGCCTGACACACCGCCATCGGGGGCAAGCCCCCTCCCAAATGTCCAGCGGTCGCGTCGATTTCACGCCTTGATGAAATGCTTGCGGTAGTGCTGCAATTCGGCGATCGACTCGCGGATATCGTCCAGCGCCAGGTGCGTGCTGCCCTTATGGAAGCTGTCCTTGACCTCCGGCGCCCAGCGCGCGGCCAGCTCCTTCAAGGTCGACACGTCCAGGTTGCGATAATGGAAGTAGCTTTCCAGCCCCTTCATATGCGTATAAAGGAAGCGCCGGTCCTGGCAGATGCTGTTGCCGCAGATCGGCGACTTGCCCCTGGGTACCCATTTTTCCAGGAAGGCGATGGTTTCGGCTTCGGCCTCGGCCATGCTGATGCGGCTGTCGCGTACCCGCTGGGTCAGGCCCGAGTTGCCATGGGTGCGGGTATTCCACTCATCCATGGTGGCGAGCACGGCATCGCTGTGGTGAATGGCGATCACCGGACCTTCGGCCAAGGTGTTGAGGTTGCTGTCGGTGACAATGGTCGCCATCTCGATGATGACGTCGGTGTCGGGGTTCAGACCGGTCATTTCCAGATCGATCCAAATCAGGTTCTGTGGGTTTTGCATGGCTTGATTCTCTTGGCACCTTGGCGTAGCTGCGCAGTTTAGCAGGCGGCGCCGTGCTAGACTCGCGACCGTTTTACCCAACTTTTGCATTATCGACACGGAACACCAATGGCCAAACGCCAGCTCAATCGTCGCCAAAACTGGCGCATCGAAAAGATTCAAGGTGAACGCGCAGCGCGCGCCGCCAAACGTGAATCCTCCGCCGTGGAAGCGCTCGAGGGCGGCGACCTGGGGCCCGAACAAACCGGCCTGGTGATCGCGCACTTCGGCGTGCAGGTCGAAGTCGAGGCGCTGGAAGGCGAACTCGCAGGCACGGTGTCCCGCTGCCACCTGCGCGCCAACCTGCCCGCGCTGGTCACGGGCGACAAAGTCGTGTGGCGCGCCGGCAACCAGGGCATCGGCGTGATCGTCGCCCAGTTGCCACGCAGTACCGAACTGCGCCGCCCCGACAGCCGCGGTCAGCTCAAGCCGGTGGCGGCCAACGTCGACATGATTGTGATTGTGTTCGCGCCGCTGCCCGAGCCCCACGCCAACCTGATCGACCGCTACCTCGTCGCCGCCGAGCATGCCGGTATCCGCCCGCTGCTGCTGCTGAACAAATTCGACTTGATCGATGAACAGAATGCTCCGGCGCTCAACGCTTTGCTGGCGGTCTACCGCACCCTGGGCTACCCGGTGCTGGAAGTGTCGGCCCATCACGGCAACGGCATGGAACAGCTGCAACAGCAGTTGGACGGGCGCATCAGCGTGTTTGTCGGCCAGTCGGGCGTGGGCAAGTCGTCGTTGGTCAACAGCCTGCTGCCGGAAGTCGACACCCGCGTCGGCCCGCTGTCGGAACTGTCCGGCCAGGGTACGCACACCACCACGACCGCACGGCTGTTCCACTTCCCCGGTGGCGGTGAACTGATCGACTCCCCGGGCATTCGTGAATTCGGCCTCGGCCATGTCAGCCGCAGCGACGTGGAAGCAGGCTTCATCGAGTTCAACGACCTGATCGGCACCTGCCGCTTCCGCGACTGCAAACACGACCGCGAGCCGGGCTGTGCACTGCTCAAGGCGCTGGAGGATGGCCGTGTGCAGCAGCAGCGGATGAACAGCTATCGGTCGATTATTGCGAGCTTGCCTGAGAGCAGTTATTGACGGTCAATTTCTTGATACACATAAACCAGGGTGCTGAACGCCCTAGCCCATTGATTTAACAGGAGCAGGCATCAAGAATCCGGGTCAACTGGGTGGCTGATACACACACGCCAGCTTGTATTCGGATTTCCTGATGCCCATAATTGCTCCGTCACCAGCGAAAGCTGGCAGGAGTCTGGATCCTTTTCGGAGTTGATCCAGCGGCGCAGAAGGGGCGAAGCAAGCTCCGCTGCGTGTCGAATGAAGCCGCCTTCGGGCGGCTTTGCTTTTTGTGGGGAATTAACAGTTGGCTCTCTACTATCACCCCAAACAAGGCGATGTACTGCTGTGTGACTTCACACGAGGTTTTGTAGCGCCAGAGATGTTGAAGATCCGTAAGGTCGTAGTGATATCCCCAACCTCTACACATAATCGCAAGCTGTGCACCGTTGTGCCGATTTCCTCGACCGCACCAGAAATCCAGTACGACTGGCACCCTCTACTACGCGCCAACCCACTTCAATCCGACGGTTATAAAGAGCTGTGGGTGAAATGCGACATGATTTACACCGTCAGCTTCGAACGCCTCGACAAATTGCATAGAAAGACTCGCGCCAAGGGTCGAGAGTACTTCGTACCACGCCTGTGCGCTGATGATATGCGCGGCGTAATCGGTGGTATCAAAGCGTACCTGCCACTCTGACCACACATGAAAAAGCCCCGAATGATCGGGGCTTTTTCATGTGTGGCTTATAGAAGCCGCTTACGACCCCGGCGCCGGCGCAGGCACCGTCGGGTCCTTCACCCCACCGTCATCAAACAGGTTCAGCTTTTGACGCAGCTCATGGGCCGGCAGCGGCTCCTGACCTGGCGGGAGCGCGTTCGGGTCCGCCGGCACTTCACCGGGGGCGCCCTCACCCTGTGCAGGCGGTGGCGGCGGCTGATCGCCCTCAATCGCACGCTGGGCCTTTTTGGTCAACACAACGATATCGATACGCCGGTTGATCGGGTTGAACGGATCTTTCGGATCAAACAACTGCGATGACGCAAAGCCCACCACCCGCGCCACTTGCGGGTCCGGATAGCTGCCGGCCACCAGCGCGCGGCGGGCGGCGTTGGCGCGGTTGGCCGAGAGTTCCCAGTTGCCGAAGTCGCCCTGCCCCGCATAGGGCTTGGCATCGGTGTGGCCGCTGACGCTGATCTTGTTCGGCACCGCCTTGATGGTGTCGGCCATGGCCAGCAGGATATCTTCGAAGTACGGCTTCAAGCGCGCGCTGCCGGAATCGAACATCGGCCGGTTGGCGGCGTCGGTGATCTGGATACGCAAGCCTTCCGGGGTGATCTCGAAGGAAATCTGATCCTTGAATTTCAGCAGTTGCGGGTTTTCCTCAACCTTGTTCTGCAGTTCCTGCAGCAACAGCTCAAGTCGCTCTTTCTCGACCTGTTCGGCCATGGTTTCGACCTGATCGCGCTCGATCGGGATTTTCTCCTGAGGCGATTCGGTCTCAACTTCCGGATTGATGGTGCGCTCCGGCGCCAGCTGCGGCGAGCCGCCCAGATCGATTACGAAGGGTGTACCACTTTCCGAAAAACCAATCGGGTCCTTGAAGTAACCCGCAATGGCGATCTTCTGTTCAGGGGTGGCGGTGGACATCAGCCACAGCACCAGGAAGAACGCCATCATCGCAGTCGCGAAGTCGGCGAAAGCGATTTTCCAGGCGCCGCCGTGATGCCCCGCGGCGAAGCGCTTGACGCGCTTGATGATGATCGGCTGGTTGTTTTCCATGGCTTAGCGACCGCGAACCGCTTGTTCCAGCTCGGAGAAACTTGGGCGATGTTTCGGGTACAAGACCTTGCGCCCGAACTCCACTGCCAGCGACGGCGGCATGCCCGACGCCGAGGCGACCAGGGACGCCTTGATCGCTTCGTAGAGGTTGATTTCTTCCTTGGCGTCATGCGCCAGGGAGGTGGCGAGCGGACCGAAGAAACCGTAGGCCGCCAGGATACCGAAGAAGGTGCCCACCAGCGCCGCACCGACGTGCATGCCGATGGCCGCCTGATCGCCCTCGCCCAGGGAGGCCATGGTCACCACGATACCCAGTACCGCCGCGACAATACCGAAACCCGGCATGCCGTCGGCAATCCCGGTCACGGCGTGGGAAGGATGCTCCAGCTCTTCCTTGAGGCTGAACAGCTCCATGTCGAACAGGCCTTCGAGCTCATGGGGCGCCATGTTGCCGGAGGACATGATGCGCAGGTAATCGCAGATATACGCGGTCATGCGCTCGTCCTTGAGCACGGCCGGGTACTTGGCGAAGATCGGGCTGGCGGCGGCGTCTTCGATATCCCCTTCGATGGCCATCATGCCTTCGCGGCGGCTCTTGTTGAGGATCTCGTAGACCAGCCCCAGCACTTCCAGATAGAACGTGTGGGAGAAGCGCGAGCTGAACATGCCCAGCGACTTCTTGATCACGTGCATGGTCATGTAGCCCGGATTGGCCTGCAAGAAGGCACCAAAGGCGGCGCCGCCGATGATCAACACTTCGAAAGGCTGAATCAGCGCGGCAATTTTACCGTGGGACAGGACGTACCCGCCGAGCACACTTGCGATGACGACAATGATGCCGATAATTTTAGCCATAGGGGATCTGTACTTGCGCCGTCGGGTTCATGGACATAGTGGGTGCAGCTGAAAAACTCTTGTTCTACTTATCGGCGAAACTGCGCCAGACTATAGCCCGTTAAGGCGAAAAGCCAATTCAGCCCGTTACGGGTGTGTTGAACACATATGATGATCGCGCCCCAATCATGGCTAATGAAACGACAGTCCCAACTGCAAGACCCACCACCCTCGCCGCCTGGATCCAGCGCCTGGACGACGTGCTGCTGCCCGTTCCCCAGGCCAGCCATGAGCGCGTGTGCAAAGCGATCCGCGACAGCCGCAGCTCATTGAGGGACATCGCCGAGCTGATGCAAGACAGCCCGGCCCTGGTGCTCAGCGTGATGCGCGAGGCCAACAGCCACACCCACGGCAGCCTGGCGGAACCGGCGGAAAACCTCGAAGTGGCGCTCAATCGCCTCGGCCTTAAACGCGCCGAAGAACTGCTGGTGCGCCTGCCGTCGGTGCCGGCCCGCGAGATTCCCGTCGCGCTGCGCCAACTGCTGCTGGTCAGCCAGCACGCGTCCCAGCAAGCCAACGGCCTGTTCGGCAGCCGCCTGGCGCGCCTGTGGCAGGATATCCATTGGGGCAGCCTGCTGTTTCTGTCACCGTTGTGGCCGATGGCCGTGGCCTACCCCAAGCTGCTTGAGGAATGGGAGCTGCGGGTGATCCACAAGGGCGAGTCGGCGCGCAAGGTCGAGCAGCAAGTGTTCGGCGTGCGCCTGCTGGACCTGTGCCTTGGCCTGACTGCGGCCTGGCACCTGCCGATCTGGGTATCCCAGGGCTATAACCTGCTGCTGGGCGAGCGGCGTCTGCTGGTCAAGGCATTGCGTATCGCCCGCGAAGACGACCCGCTGCGCCACCAGCAGTTACTCGACGCCGAACCCAACCTGCGCCGCTGGCTGAATCAGCCGGCCAACACGGTGCTGTTGGCCAACGGCCTGGCGCTGTCGGCGCAGGAGTCCTGGACCTGCCCGCACACCGAGCGCTGGCAATACCTCACTGCGCTGTACCTGCAAGAGCCACTGGGCGATGTGCAGCAGCAGGTTCACCAGCAAGCGGTCACCAGTGCCCGCAGCACCCTGATGCCTGATCTCTGGCACCCGGCGCTGTCGCTGATCTGGCCGTGGCACGTGCAAAAAGTCCATCGTGGCTTGCTGCCCGCGCCACCGCCCACGGCTGAAGCACTGGCGCTGTGGCGCAACCGTTGCACGGAGCTGCTGGTCGAGCCGAGCCGCTTTGCCAATGCGATGCACCTGACCACGTGCGCCAAGGAAGCCCTGGTCGCCAGCGGCATGCAGCGCGTATTGCTGTTCATGGCCGATCGCGCCTTGAGCACCTTGCGTGTGCATCAGGCCGATGGCTTGCCGAAGGACGCCGCCAACCTGAGCCTGGATGTGGTCAACAGTACATTGCTGCAACGCTTGCTGGAAAAGTCCGCCCAGGTGCGTCTCGGTCCTGACAACCATGCGCAGTTCGCCGCCCTGCTGCCACCGATCCTGCGCCGCCTGTTTACCGGCGAGCACCTGCTGTTGCGCTCGCTGAGCTGTAATGGCCGCGTGGTCATGCTGATGGTGGCGGACCAGGGTGGCGGGCCGTTCTCGGAAACCACCGTGCAAGCCTTCGGCAAAACCGCGCAATGCGTCGAAAAAGCCCTGCACAGCTTTACCAACCGCAGCGCCTGATGCTTGCGCTACAATCGCCCTCCTTTATCGCCAACATTTGTGCCCAGGAGACCTCACATGCCTGACTTCTCTGGCTTGCCGCTGGTGATCGAATGCAGCGACCTGCAAGGTCGCCTTGATGCCGAACACCTGATTCTGGTGGACCTCACCAGTGCCGCCCGCTACGCCGAAGGGCATATCCCCGGCGCGCATTTCGTTGACCCCAGGCGCACCCAGTTGGGCCAGCCGCCCGCGCCGGGCCTGCTGCCAAACAAGGCCGACCTGGAAAAACTGTTCGGCGAGCTGGGCCACACACCCGATGCCACTTATGTGGTGTATGACGACGAAGGCGGCGGCTGGGCCGGGCGTTTTATCTGGATGCTCGACGTGATCGGCCATCAGAAATACCACTACCTCGACGGCGGCCTGCTGGCGTGGCTGGACGAGAAGCACCCGTTATCCACCGAGGTGCCGCCCCCCGTCGGCGGCCCGGTCAGCCTCACCTTGCATGACGGTCCCACCGCCACCCGCGAATACCTGCAAAGCCGGCTCGGCGCGGCCGACCTGGCTATCTGGGACGCACGCGGCCCGCTGGAATACTCCGGTGAAAAAGTCCTCGCGGCCAAAGCCGGGCACATCCCCGGCGCCGTGAACTTCGAGTGGACCGCCGGCATGGACACGGCGCGCAGCCTGCGCATCCGCCGCGACATGCCGCAAATCCTCGAAGACCTCGGGCTGACCCGCGATAAAGAAATCATCACCCACTGCCAGACCCACCACCGCTCTGGCTTCACCTACCTGGTGGCCAAGGCGCTCGGTTATCCACGAGTCAAAGGTTATGCCGGTTCCTGGGGCGAATGGGGCAACCACCCCGACACCCCCGTTGAGATTTAAGGTTTAAGGACAGTTATGAAAAAGCAGTTGTTTATCCTCAGCCAGTATTTGCTGCCACACCACTTGCTCTCGCGCCTGGCCGGCTGCATTGCCGAGTGCCGCGTGCGCTGGTTCAAGAATGCCTTCACCCGCTGGTTCGCCAAGCGTTACCAGGTGGACATGTCCCAGGCGCTGGTTGAAGACCTGACCGCCTACGAGCACTTCAATGCCTTCTTCACCCGCGAACTGAAAGACGGCGCGCGCCCATTGGATCAAACGCCGGGCGCCGTACTGAGCCCGGCCGACGGTGCCGTCAGCCAGCTCGGCCCGATCGAACATGGCCGTGTGTTCCAGGCCAAAGGCCACAGCTTCAGCGTGCTGGAACTGCTGGGCGGCGACGCTGCGCTGGCTGCGCCGTTCATGGGCGGCGACTTCGCCACCATCTACCTGTCGCCCAAGGACTACCACCGGGTGCATATGCCACTGGCCGGTACCTTGCGCGAGATGGTCTATGTGCCAGGGCGAATTTTCTCGGTGAACCAGACCACCGCCGAGAACGTACCGGAACTGTTTGCGCGTAACGAGCGGGTGGTCTGCCTGTTCGACACCGAACGCGGGCCGATGGCGGTGGTATTGGTGGGCGCGATGATCGTGGCCTCGATTGAGACCGTATGGGCCGGGCTGGTAACGCCGCCCAAGCGCGAACTGAAAACCTTTCGCTACGACGAAGCTGCCCGTGCGCCGATTCACTTGGAAAAAGGTGCGGAGCTGGGGCGCTTCAAGCTGGGTTCGACCGCTATCGTGCTGTTCGGGCCGGATCAGGTGAAATGGACCGAAGCATTGTTGGCGGGCTCGCCCGTGCAGATGGGCCAGGGTATCGCAACACCCAAGGCCTGACGCAGAACCAAGCCCCCTCCAACATTTTTGAGCGCATTTCGTCAGTTAGAGCTGCCCATCACGGTCGCGCAAGCCCAGCAGATACAGCACCCCATCCAACCCCAAGGTCGAAATCGCCTGCTTGGCCGACTGCTTGACCAACGGCTTGGCGCGGAACGCCACCCCCAGCCCGGCAATCGCCAGCATTGGCAAGTCGTTCGCGCCGTCGCCGACCGCAATGGTCTGTTCCAGGCGCAAGCCTTCCTTGTGCGCCAGCTCCCTGAGCAGGTCCGCCTTGCGTTGTGCGTCGACAATCGGCTCCACCGCCACGCCGGTCACTTTGCCATCCACCACTTCCAGCTCGTTGGCAAACACGTAGTCAATGCCCAGCTTGGCCTGCAGCTGCTTGGCAAAATAGGTGAAGCCACCGGACAGGATGGCCGTTTTGTAGCCCAGGCGCTTGAGCTCGGCGAACAGGGTTTCGGCGCCTTCGGTCAGGCGCAGGGAAGCGCCGATGGAGTCGAGCACGCTCACGTCCAGGCCCTTGAGCAACGCCAGGCGCTCCTTGAAGCTGGCGCGAAAATCCAGCTCGCCCGCCATCGCCCGCTCGGTAATCTCGCTGACCTGTTCACCCACACCCGCCGCCTTGGCCAGCTCGTCGATGACTTCGGCTTCGATCAGGGTCGAGTCCATGTCGAACACCGCCAGACGACGATTGCGCCGGAACAGCGAATCTTCCTGGAAGGCGATGTCGACATTCAGCTCCTGGGCCACGCTCAGGAATTCAGCGCGCAGCGCTTGCGCATCGGCCGGCTCCCCGCGCACCGAGAACTCGATGCAGCCCTTGCCTTTGTCCGCCGGCGTGTCCAGCGGCATACGTCCCGACAGGCGGTCGATATGGTCGATGTTCAACCCGTAATGCGCCGTGATCGAGCTGACGCGCTGCAGTTGTTCGGCCGTTACCTTGCGGGTGAGCAACGTCACGATATGGCGCTTTTTGCCCTGGCCTTCGACCCAATGCTGGTAATCGGCTTCGGACACCGGCGTGAAACGCACCTGCTGATCGAGTTTGTAGGCCGTGAACAGAATGTCCTTGAGGACAGACGATGCCTGCTCGGTGCTGGGAATTTCCACCAGGATGCCGAACGACAGGGTGTCGTGGATCACCGCCTGGCCGATGTCGAGAATGTTCACACCACCCTGGGCCAGAACACCGGTAATGGCAGCGGTGAGACCCGGTCGGTCAAGACCTGTGATGTTGATCAGGACAATTTCGCGCAAAGCGCACCCCCAGGCTGGAAAAAAACCGCATTCTACCCACTTTCAGTGACCATCGGGCGCAGCCAGCGCTTTGCCGGTCATGGGCCTGTCGCTATACTGCGCGTCAACTTCACGGACCAAGAGCCGAGCGCAAGTGAACCGGCCCACGCCAGTAAAAACCGATAACTTCTTCCTGCTGATCTTCCGGGCACTGCGCCACCGCCGTGTACCGATCGCATTACGCATCGCCAGCCATAACGTGATCCTGGTCGCTCTGGCCCTGGTGATCTACGCCTGCGTGATGGGTTTGCAGTTCAAGCAGGCCATGCATGAGCAAGCCGACGCCCTGGGCGAGAGCCTGACCACCCAGACCGCCACCTCGGCGACTGAGTTGCTGGTGTCCAACGACATTCTCAGCCTCAACGTGCTGCTCAACAACCTGACCAAGAACCCGCTGGTGGCCCACGCTGCTATCTATAGCGTGGACAACCGGATCATGGCCGAAGCCGGGCAGCGCCCGAAAAACGGCCTGCTGGGCGAAGCCGAGGGCCTGTACCAGAGCAATATCACGTTTCAGGATGTGAAAGCCGGCCAATTGCGCATCAGCCTGGACATGCAACAGTTCCAGCAACCGATGACCATCAGCCTGCAAAGCATGGGCATCCTGAGCGCGATCCTGTTGGCCCTGGCCCTGGCCTTGAGCTTGCGCCTGGGCCGGCATATCTCAACGCCGTTGATGCAACTGCGCATCTGGCTGCGCGATATCAACGAACATACCCCGGCCACCGACCGCCAGGACGAAATCGGCGACCTCGCGCGCCAGCTGCATGCCAGCTTCGCGCCGGAGCCGACGGTACCTGAGGTTGAACCCGAGCCGGAGTACGACGAGGCCGACTACAACGACGACGAGCCTGAGTTTGAAGTGCGCGACCTGCGTGACCCAGGCTTTGACGAAAGCGCTCCGGTGGCGGGTTTGAAGCCTGCGCCACGGCATGTGATCAAGGCCGAAGAAGACGAGCTGGATGACGAAGACCCGTTTGCCGACCTGCGCGATACCGCAGACACCGCGCCTGCCGTAGCGCCGAAAGCGGCTGCGGCCAAGAGCACCGAGCCCCAGTACAGCGCCGTACTCGCCGTGCAGCTCGGTGCTCAGGAGCAACTGCGCCGCCTGCCCCGCGCCCGCTTGACGGAATTGCTGGAACGCTACCGCGACTGTCTCGACCAGGCGGCCTCGCTCTACCAGAGCGAACTGCACACCCTGAACGACGGCAGCACGTTGATGCTGTTCCACAGCGAAGACAGCGGCGAAGATTACCTGACCAACGCCATCTGCTGCGGCGAGTTGCTGCGCGCCCTGGGCCATGCCTTGCAGATCGAAGTGGCGGACAGCGGCATTACCTTGCAATTGCAGTTGGGCCTGACGGTGGGCGATGACCTGTTCGGCATCAGCCAGATCGACCTCTTGCTGACCGAGATTGCCCAGGATGCCCTGGCCTTGTCCCAGCACAGCCGCAACCTGCTGCTGGTGGAGCGCAAGATCAGTGAAGACACGCTGATTCGCCAGCGCGCACGCATCCGCCCGATTGCCAGCCCTGAGGGCGCCAGCTGTGTGGAGCGTTTGATGGAGCCGTATCCGTCGATGCTGGAGCGCCAGCTGGCGCGGATGCATGAGACCCGTAACAAGAATTGAAGAACACCGCTAAACCCAATGTGGGAGGGGGCTTGCCCCCGATGGCGGCCTCTGGGCCGACCAGGATGCTGGATCAGACCGAGTACATATCCGTTTCTGCGGTAACGACCACTTAGGGTTCCGCCCTGACGGCGGCTCACTTTTGAAAAGCGCAAAAGTAAGCAAAACGCTCTTGCCCCACCACTCGGCACCTCGCTTAGGCTCGGTGTGCCCTCTCTCCGGCCAGCGTGGTTTAACGGGGCGCCTGAGATCAAAAGCAGATCAAGATCAAGAGCGGCTCGCTTCGCATCGTGGTTACGGTGGGGGCTACAGAGTTGTGTAGATACTTATGCCCCGATAGCGCTAGTCCAGTCAGAGATGCATTAACTGACCCACCTCAATCGGGGGCAAGCCCCCTCCCACAGTTAATTTGTGGCGCAGCTTAAATTGCAGCCCAAACAAAAGGCCCGCTTACTCAGCGGGCCTTTTGTTTGCCTGGCATTCAGATCAAAACCTGAACACTTCCAGATCCGTACGAATCGGTGTTGCCATCGGCATCTTCGGTTTTTCCGGGGTTGCGGGCTTGGCTTGTGCCGGTGCCTGCTTGCGCGGTGCCTCGGCAATCGGCGGCTGGTTGGCCAGCGGCTTGAGCGCCACCGACAGCTGCTGCGCCAGGTGCTGCAACAATACGCCCTGGGCCTGGACCTGGGACGCGGTGGTGCCGGCATGTTCTTCCTGCAGGTGCACGATACGGTTGTCCCGTACTTGCCCGCGACGGTCGATCAAGCGCCACTGTGCATCCAGGATCGCCGGTTGCGACTTGCCGGAGTCAAGCCGTGTGATGGTCAGCAACACTTGCACATCCGGGGAAAACCCCGATGGGCCTGGCGCCAGGACCACGCGCTGACTGTCCAACTGACCGGCCACCTGACGCAACATCAACTGGTTGATATCGGAAGAAAGGCTACCCGCCCAACGACCATCCGTGGAACCTTGCAGGCTTCCGTCGTTCTGACGTTGGAGCAGGGTCTCGCGTTGCAGGTAATCAGCAACGATGACCGGACCCAGCAGGACCGCCATGCCGGCGGTTTGTGCTGGCTGAGCCGGACTTCCGCTGTCCAGCTGGTACAGCGACACCGGCTGGTGCGTGCTGCAACCCGCCAGCCCTAATAGGCCAGCGAGCATCAAAAATAGAGGAAGGCGTGGAGCAGTCATCATCCCATCCAGGTGGCTGCCACAAGGCGAACCACAATGTAATACTAAAAATAACCTAAACACGCTCGGCCACGCCGGCGCTGGAAAGGCCATATCATCCGTGAATATGCGCCATGACTCCAGCGCCAAAGCGTCGATCTACGCGTTAAATCGTAGATCGAGGCCTCTAGTACGCCTTAAGCAGGCGTTTCTACCAACAAAGCATCCACCCGCTGGAAGCCTCGAGGCAGTTTGTTGCCGCGTCGACCGCGCTCGCCCTTGTAGTGTTCAAGGTCGTCTGGGCGCAGCGACAACGTGCGCTTGCCGGCCTGAAGCACCAGCGTAGCGCCTTCGGGGATCACGGCGATGTCGGTCACGTACTCTTCGCGACTGGCCACACGCTCGCCCGGGATACCAATGATCTTGTTGCCTTTGCCCTTGCCCAGCTGCGGCAGGTCGCTGATCTTGAACACCAGCAGACGCCCTTCGGTGGTCACCGAGGCCAGCCAGTTGTGCTCACGATCCTCCACCGGTCGCGGCAGGATCACCTTGGCATTGTTCGGCAGGCTCAGCAGCGCCTTGCCCGCCTTGTTCTTGGCCTGCAGGTCTTCACCCTTGACCACGAATCCGTAACCGGCGTCGGAGGCGATGACATACAACGAATCATCGTCCGGCAGCAGCACACATTCGAAATTCGCCCCCGGTGGCGGTGTAAGGCGCCCGGTCAGCGGCTCGCCCTGCCCTCGTGCGGAAGGCAGCGTGTGGGCCGGCACCGAATAACTGCGCCCGGTCGAGTCGATAAACACCGCAAACTGGTTGGAACGTCCGGCGGCGGCGGTTTTGAAGCCATCACCGGCCTTGTACGAAAGCCCGGTGGCGTCAATATCATGCCCTTTGGCGGAGCGAACCCAACCCTTTTCCGACAGAACGACGGTAATTTTCTCGTTAGGCAGCAGCTCGGTTTCTGTCAGAGCTTTCGCTTCCGCACGCTCGACAATCGGCGACCGGCGGTCATCGCCGTAGGTTTCGGCGTCCTTGATCAGCTCGCTGCGCACCAGCTTCTTGAGCTTGGCTTCACTGCCCAGCAGCGCTTGCAGCTTGGCTTGTTCCTTGAGCAGTGCGTCCTGCTCGTCGCGCAGCTTCATTTCTTCCAGTCGCGCCAACTGGCGCAAGCGGGTGTCGAGGATGTAGTCAGCCTGGATCTCGCTCAATTCGAAACGCGCGATCAACTCGGCTTTCGGGTGCTCGGCGGTACGGATGATATGGATCACTTCATCCAGGTTGAGGTAGGCGATCAACAAGCCGTCCAACAGGTGCAGGCGGCGCTCGACCTTATCCAGGCGAAATTGCAGGCGCCGGCGCACGGTCTGTACGCGAAACTCCAGCCATTCCACCAGCAGGTTGCGCAGGTTCTTGAGCTGCGGCTTGCCGTCCAGGCCGATGATGTTGACGTTGACCCGATAGCTGGACTCCAGGTCGGTGCTGGCAAACAGATGCTGCATCAGCACTGCATGATCCACCCGGCTGTTGGTCGGGATGATCACGATGCGGCAAGGGTTCTCGTGGTCGGACTCATCGCGCAAGTCGGCGACCTGCGGCAGTTTCGACGGCTTGGCCTGCATCAGCGCGGCGATCTGCTCCAGCACCTTGGCGCCGGACACCTGATGCGGCAACGCGGTCACGATAATGTCGCCGTCTTCGACGTGATACACCGCGCGCATGCGCACCGAGCCCTTGCCGGTTTCGTACATTTTCAGCAGGTCGGCGCGCGGCGTGATGATTTCCGCTTCGGTCGGGTAGTCCGGGCCCTGGATATGCTCGCAGAGCTGCTCGACCGTGGCTTTTGGCTCATCCAACAGGCGAACGCAGGCGGCGGCGACTTCGCGCAGGTTGTGCGGCGGCACATCGGTGGCCATGCCGACAGCGATGCCGGTGGTGCCATTGAGCAGAATATTCGGCAAACGTGCCGGCAACACCAGGGGTTCGTCGAGGGTGCCGTCAAAGTTGGGCCCCCAGTTCGCGGTGCCCTGGCCCAGCTCGCTGAGCAATACTTCCGAATAACGCGACAGACGCGCCTCGGTGTAACGCATGGCGGCGAAGGACTTGGGATCATCCGGCGCGCCCCAGTTACCCTGGCCGTCGACCAGGGTGTAGCGGTAGCTGAACGGCTGGGCCATCAGCACCATGGCTTCGTAGCAGGCCGAATCGCCGTGGGGGTGGAACTTGCCGAGCACGTCACCGACGGTACGCGCCGACTTCTTGTGCTTGGAATCGGCGTCCAGGCCCAACTCACTCATGGCGTAGATAATGCGCCGTTGTACCGGCTTCAGGCCGTCGCCGATATGCGGCAGGGCACGGTCCATGATCACGTACATGGAGTAGTTGAGGTAGGCATTTTCGGTGAAGTCAGCCAGCGATCGGCGTTCTACGCCATCTAAGCTGTCTGCGAGGATGTCACTCATGCGGGCCTCATCGTTGGGTAAGGCGCAGCGGAACTGCCGCTGCGCTGATTCAATTCAAAAAAGTCGCGGCTCATGGCTGGGCACTCCAGCCACCGGCCGGGGCGGCAAACCGATAGACCACCGGACGCTTTTCACCGTCGGCACGCGCGCCAAAATTATTGTCGATACCAATCCAGGCGCCGTCGGCGTCCACCACCAGGGCTTCGGCCAGGCCATAAGGTTGGGGGTAACGCCGTTCGGGCGTCAGGGTTTCGTCGGCAAACGACCAGCACAGCTCAACCTTGGCCGTCACCGTATCGCGTCGGCAAATCTGGAATGCATTGCGCTCCAGGGTGAACAGCTTGTCGTTGAACAGCGCCAGGTCGGCAAAATCCTTGGACACGGCCTTGGCGTTGGTGAACTGCGCCGGCTGCACTTCCAGCCCGGCCTCGCTCAACAATACGCAAGCCCCCTCGCAATCCCACACGCTCTGCCCGCGCTTGATCGAGATCAGGCCACGGCGCTCACGCTCGGCGGCGAGCCAGATCTGATTGCCTTGCGGGTTCACCGTCAGGCCTTCGAACAACGCATTGAAGTGCAGCAACATGCCGCTGGCCCGCGCCTCGCGCACCATGCCCGGGGCGATTTTCAACCACTCGGGCGCACCGGCTGCCGGTACCTGCAACACCGCCGCATGGGCTTCGCTGACGATGTAGCGGTTGCCTGCGGCATCACAGCTGATGCCTTCGAAATCCAGGTCTCCACCGCGAATGAACGAAGCCGCCTTGGTGCGCGAGCGCAACCCCCACGGCAGGCCGGATTCGGGCACCGGGGGGACGTCGATCGTCAATGCCTCGGCGTTCCAGGTCGGCTCGCGGGTGTCCAGACGATAAATCCGGTCATCATCGCGGTCCGATACCGTCCACAGGTCCTTGCCGCACAGCGCCAGGCCCGACAGGTTGCCGCCGCGCATGCCGTCTACCGGATGTTCCGACACCAACTTGAGCTCAGCCACAGGCGCGGCCACCCCATCGGTGGCTGCCAACCCGCACACCATCAGGATCGCCAGGGCGAAGCCTGTGCGCATCAGCCCAATACCTCGGCCAGGTTGCCTTTGGATTCGAGCCAGGCCTTGCGATCCGGCGCACGCTTTTTCGCCAGCAGCATGTCCATCATTTCCGAAGTGCCGGCGAAGTCTTCCAGGGTCAACTGCACCAGACGCCGGGTGTTCGGGTCCATGGTGGTTTCGCGAAGTTGCGGCGGGTTCATTTCACCCAGGCCCTTGAATCGCGTGACCTGTGGCTTGCCGCGCTTCTTCTCGGCCACCAGGCGATCGAGGATGCCATCGCGCTCGGCTTCGTCCAGGGCGTAGAAAATCTCCTTGCCCAGGTCGATGCGGTACAGCGGCGGCATGGCGACGTAGACGTGACCGGCATCCACCAACGGGCGGAAGTGCTGCACGAACAACGCGCACAGCAAGGTGGCAATGTGCAAGCCGTCGGAGTCGGCATCGGCGAGGATGCAGATCTTGCCGTAGCGCAGCTGGCTCATGTCCGCTGCGCCAGGGTCGACCCCAATGGCCACGGCGATGTTGTGCACTTCCTGGCTGGCCAGCACTTCGCTGCCATCGACTTCCCAGGTGTTGAGGATCTTGCCGCGCAACGGCAGGATCGCCTGGAATTCCTTGTCCCGCGCTTGCTTGGCGGAACCGCCGGCGGAATCACCTTCCACCAGGAACAGCTCGGAGCGCATCGGGTCCTGCCCGGCGCAATCGGCCAGCTTGCCGGGCAATGCCGGCCCCTGGGTGATGCGCTTGCGCTCGACTTTCTTGCTGGCCTTGAGGCGACGACCGGCGTTGTTGATCGCCAGCTCCGCCAGGGCCAGACCCAGTTCCGGGTGCTCGTTGAGCCACAGGCTGAAGGCATCCTTGACCACACCGGAGACAAACGCCGCCGCCTCGCGGGAGGACAGGCGCTCCTTGGTCTGGCCGGAGAACTGCGGCTCCTGCATTTTCATCGACAGCACGAATGCAATGCGCTCCCACACGTCTTCCGGCGCCAGCTTCACGCCGCGCGGCAGCAGGCTGCGGTATTCGCAGAATTCGCGCATGGCGTCCAGCAAGCCCTGGCGCAAGCCATTGACGTGGGTGCCGCCCTGGGCGGTGGGAATCAGGTTGACGTAGCTTTCCTGCACGCTGTCGCCGCCTTCGGGCAACCACAACAGCGCCCAGTCGACGGCTTCCTTGTTACCGGCCAGGCTGCCGCAGAACGGCGCGTTGGGCAGGCGCTCGAAGTCGCTGACCGAATCTTCCAGGTAGGAGCGCAGGCCGTCTTCGTAGTGCCACTCGACCTTTTCGCCGGTGCCTTTGTCTTCAAAGCTCACCAACAGGCCCGGGCACAGCACGGCCTTGGCCTTGAGCACATGCTTGAGACGGCTGATGGAGAATTTCGGCGAATCGAAGTATTTCGGGTCCGGCGCGAAGTACACGCTGGTCCCGGTGTTGCGCTTGCCGACAGTGCCGACCACTTCCAGCTCGGTGGCTTTGTAGCCATCGGCGAAGGTCATCTGGTATTCGTTGCCGTCACGCTTGACCTTGACCCTGACCTGCGTGGACAAGGCGTTGACCACGGAAATCCCCACGCCGTGCAAGCCGCCGGAGAACTGGTAGTTCTTGTTGGAGAACTTGCCGCCGGCGTGCAGCTTGGTGAGGATCAGTTCAACGCCCGATACACCCTCTTCCGGGTGAATGTCCACCGGCATGCCGCGACCGTCGTCGGACACTTCCAGGGAGTGGTCGGCGTGGAGAATGACCTGCACCGACTTGGCGTGCCCGGCCAAGGCTTCGTCGACACTGTTGTCGATGACTTCCTGGGCAAGGTGGTTCGGCCGACTGGTGTCGGTGTACATGCCGGGGCGTTTGCGCACCGGGTCGAGGCCCGAGAGGACTTCGATGGCGTCGGCGTTATAAGAGCTAGCGCTGGGAGTGGCCATGGGGTCTCGTCGTGAGTCGTTCGATTAAAAAATGACCTGCGATTTTTACAGTGACGAAAAATCGAAGGATTGATACTGATCAGCGCCAATGCCGGCAAAGCTCAACAATGCCGGCAATTGCTGGGCGAACCCTTGGTAACCGTGGTCGCCACCGGCATGGATGCGCAAGGCACAGGCCCGGTAATACTGCTGGGCCAGGCGATAATCCAGAGTTTCGTCCCCGGTCTGCAACCACACCTGATAACGCGCGGCGTCCTGAGGAGCCGGTACTTCCAGCTCGGCCAACGCCGTGACGTGGTCGAGGGTCAACTCCCAGCTTTCGTCGGTGTAGAGGTTCTTCTGGGTCCCCAGGTAGCCGTCAAACATCCGATGGGGGCTGACCGCCGGGTTGACCAGCAGCGCCTTGAGGCCATGGCGTTCGGCAAGATGGGTTGCATAGTAGCCGCCCAATGAACTGCCGACCAGCAGCGGCCTGCCCAGTTCTGCGATGGCCTCCTCCAATTGAGGAATCGCCTGACGCGGATGATGATGCAGCGCCGGAACACGCAGCTGCTCGGACAGGCCAAGCTTGCCCATTACGGTGATCAACTGGCTGGCCTTGTTGGAAGCCGGCGCACTGTTGAAACCGTGAATATAGAGGATCGAAGCGGACATGCCGGGCTCTCCGTGACTCAGCCAAAGAGGCGCAGTTTACAGGGATAAGGGGTCTGTGTGAGAACCCATGTGGGAGGGGGCTTGCCCCTGATGGCTGAGTGTCAGTCAGCACATGTGGCAGCTGACACACCGCCATCGGGGGCAAGCCCCCTCCCACCTTTTGATCAGCGTTTACAGCTATTAATAGCCGTTGCTGCCGTAGTCGACGGTAAAAGCGAAATCCTTGACCCGCTCCACCCCGGTCTCCAACCGCCCGTCGGCATGCAAACGCAGCCAGCGATAGCCTGGGGCCTGGTCGCTGACCTGGAAGTCCTCACTCCCGGGCGCGAACTGGATGCAGGTGGACGGCGAAGCCAGCAGGCGCACGCCGTTGCGCTCGCTGTCGATTTCCTGGTGCACATGCCCCCACAAAACCGCTTTCACTTGGGGGAAGCGGTCAAGCACGGCAAACAGCGCATCCGGATTGCGCAGGCCGATAGGCTCCATCCAGGCGCAGCCGATCGACACCGGGTGATGATGCAGGCACACCAGGTGATGCCGGTTCGGCGCTTCACTCAAGGCCTGGACGAGCAGTTGCAGCTGCTGGTCCTGCAGGTAGCCGGGCACGGAACCGGGGACGGCGGAGTCCAGCAAGGTCACGCGCCAGTTGCCGACGTCAACCACCGGCTCCAGCAGGTCGCTGTGCACGGCAGCGTGGGCCATGATCTGCGGCTCATCGTGGTTGCCGGGCAGCCAGCGCGCGGGAGCGCCCATCGGCGCGGTCATGTCGCGAAATTGCTGGTATGACGCCAGTGTGCCGTCCTGGGACAGATCCCCCGTGGCCAGCACCAGATCGACAGGCGGCTGCTGCTCGCGCACAAGATCAATCACCCGCTGCAGGCTGTCGCGGGTATTCATGCCCAGCAGCGTGACGTCTGCATCGGCAAACAAATGGCTGTCGGACAGTTGCACCAACAGCACAGCGTCAGGGTTCATGGCGGATACGCTCGGCAAGGCGCTCTCCCTAGCGGTCACAGGAATAGACAGGTGGGGCAATTATGCTGGGGCAGGACACAAAGAGGAAACCCAGGGAAACAAACGCAGTTCACATCTACCGCACGACTTCGAACTCATGGCCCAGGGCCAGGCAGTGACTCAGCCATTCGCCGAGGAACACATTGAGCTGGGCTTTCTCATCGGGCTGGTGCATGAACACATTCGGGTAAGGATAGATGCTGCGAAAGCGTCGCGCATGTTCGGCGCTGATCACTTCGGCCATGCGTGCATCGTGGTACACCTGCACTTCCAGCTGCGGCACCGGCAGCCAGGGCAGGCTGTGCTCCTGGCGCACGCGCAGGGTGGTGGTGTACGGGCAATTGACGATGACTTCCAGGGTCAGCACGCCCAGCATCTGGTCGCCGTGGGTCACGGCAATGCGCCGCGCCTGGGGCGTGTGGCGCATGTCGGGGAGCAGGCGCATCAGCCGCGCATAGTTGGCCTCGCACGCGGCTTGCAGCCCGATCAGGTCAACCCGGTAACGTTCCCGTGCCTTTACTGCCATAGCCCCCTCACTTCCGCGCGATTAAGCGCAAGCCATTGCAGGGCGATAATGCTGGCTGCATTGGAAATCCTGCCGTCGCGCACAGCCTGGAAGGCATCTTCGAATGCCCAGG
This sequence comes from Pseudomonas sp. Wu6, assembly GCF_019891515.1. Classification (NCBI taxonomy): domain Bacteria; kingdom Pseudomonadati; phylum Pseudomonadota; class Gammaproteobacteria; order Pseudomonadales; family Pseudomonadaceae; genus Pseudomonas; species Pseudomonas sp. Wu6. Next base: position 82,230 of record NZ_JAFLXH010000001.1, read on the forward strand.
TGGTCACGCGGATATCTTCGGCCTCTTCTTCCAATCCATGGATACCACCGGCCTGTGAGCTGTCGCAACGGCCCAGGTACAGGTGGACGAACTCGGTACTGCCGCCAGGCGACGGGAAATACTTGGTGATCGGCCACAGCGCGGAGAACGTCAGCCCAGCTTCCTCTTCGGCTTCGCGGTGTGCAACCTCCTCGGGTTGCTCGTCCTTGTCGATCAGGCCGGCGACCATTTCCACCAGCCACGGGTTGTCGGCACGCCCCATGGCGCCGACGCGGAACTGCTCGATCAGCACCACTTCATCGCGCTGCGGATCGTAGGGCAGTACGCACACCGCATCATGGCGCACAAACACTTCACGATTGATCACGCGGCTCATGCCGCCGTCGAACTTCTCGTGGCGCAGTTGCACCCGATCGAGCTGATAGAAGCCCTTGTAGGCAGAGTCGCGCTGAACAATCTCGATATTCTTCGGCGTCGACTTCGTAAAGTCCGTCATATTCTTCCTCGTCATAAGCCGTGCAGTGGGCGCCATCCTAACGCGCCCAAGTGGCTCGGCGCAGCCCCTTTCCGGTTGCCGGGATAGACGGCGGGCGTCAAACTCACACTAATCAGTCTAGTGGCGAACTGGCGGCCCTGTTGGCAGTCCAAGCGCTACTCTTTTCGCTTTCCATCGATTTACGAAGGACACACATGTCGCTTTTAAAAATCGCCTCCATGGCTTGTATTGCCTTGACCCTGGGTGCCTGCCAGAGCCTGTTCCAGCCCGGCCAGCTCAAACCGCTGGACGTCACCACCGACAAGTCGGAGCAGATCAAGCCCGGCTGCGGCAGCCCTGATTGTCCGCTGGTGAACATCGACACCGTGCATTTCCCCGCCGACCCGCAACTGGACAAACTGGTCGAGCAGCGCCTGCTGCAGATGACCCGCACCACGCCGGGCGCCAGCGTCCCTGCGACCCTGAATGCCTACCGGGACACATTCCTGCGCGAATCCCCCGACCGCCACAGCATGTACTTGCAGGCCAAGGTACGTGAGCAGCATGACGGACTGGTGATCGTTGAAGTGTCCAGCTATCTGGACACCGGCGTGGCCCACGGTGAACCTGGCCGCGGTTTCATCAACTATTCACGGGTGCTGCACAAGGAATTGGGCCTGGCCGACATGCTGTTGCCCGGCCAGGAGCAGGCCTTCTGGAATACCGCAAAAGTTGCCCACAACAGCTGGTTGATCAACACCAAGATGGACCGCGACCCGGAGTTCGTGAAGAACTGGCCGTTCCAGAAAACCCCGAACGTGGCCTTGACCAGCGGCGGCGTGGTGCTCAAGTACAACGTCACCACCATCGCCCCCTACGCCCAGGGGCTGATCGAAATCACCATCCCCTATGCGCGCCTGACCGGTGTGATCAAGCCTGAGCTGATGCCCGCGCGCCACTGACCGCCCGCCCCAGGATAAACTGCAGCAACCCTGCCAGCAGCAATGCCGGCAGGGTTGCGCCGATATCCGGATAGAGGTGCGCCAGCAGGTGGTAGGTGCCGATGCCGCCCAGCCACGCCAGCAGCGCCGGCCAATGCAGTTGGGTCACCGTGCCCTGGCGCCGACGGCGCAGGATGAAGTGATCCACCAGTACCACGCCGAACAGTGGCGCAAACACTGAGCCGATCAGCAACAGGAAGTTCTGGTATTGCGCCAGGGGCGCCAGGCAGGCAATCACGGTGCAAATCACACCGATGGCCAACGCCAGGTGCTCGACTTTCAAACGCAGCAGCATCCCGCTCGACACCGCCGCCGAGTGAATATCGGCAAAGGCATTTTCCGACTCGTCCAGCAGGATCAGCAACAGCGGAATACCCAGGCCGGCGCCGGCCAGGGCCAGCAGCAGCGCATTGACTTCAGCGCTGGGCGCAAAGGCCAGGGTGTAGGCCACCCCCAGGCTCATCAGCCAGAAATTACCGATAAAGAACCCCAGCGCGGTGCCGCCGAACACGCTTTTCGCGCGCTTGCCAAAGCGTGAGTAGTCGGCGATCAGCGGCAGCCACGACAGCGGCATGGCGATGGCAATGTCAAAGCCCACCGCAAACGGCATCGAGCCGTCACCGGCCTGGGCCCACAGCGCGACGAGGTCGGCCTTGGCAAACAGGTTCCAGGTCAGCCACAGACAGGCCGCGAGCAGCAGCCAGATGCCCCATTTGCGCAGGATTTGCCGCACGAAGGTCAGCGGGCCACTCACCGCCAGCACGGTGGCAAGGCCACCAAACAACACGGTCCACAACAAGGGGCTCGCCAACAGGCTGCCCTCGCTGAACGCACGCGTACCCAACAAGCTGGCGGCATCGCGCATGACGATGATTTCGAACGAACCCCAGCCAATCAATTGCAGCAGGTTCAACAGCGCCGGCAGGCTCGCACCGCGGCTACCGAGGCTGAGCTTGAGCGCGGCCATGGCGGACAGCCCAGTGTCGCTGCCGATCACGCCGACGGCGGCCAGCAACAGCACGCCGACCAGGGTGCCGAGCAAGATGGCCAGCAATGAACCCGACAGCCCCAGGCCCGGCGCCAGCAAGGCGCCGGTTTGCAGGACCATCAGGCCGATGCCGAGGGAGAACCACAGGGAGAACAGGTCGCGGGCGCCGAAGACGCGCTTGTCCTGGGGGACTGCAATGTCCGGCGAATAGGTGCTCGGTTGAATGCTCAAGGGTGGAATCTCTGAGGGGCTGATCGTTCCCACGCTCTGCGTGGGAATGCCGCGTTGGACGCTCTGCGTCCGCCTTTGTGACGCAGAGCGTCACGGGATGCATTCCCACGCAGAGCCTGGGAACGATCATGGGTTTCAGACTTTCTTGTAGAGCTGACTGCCTTCCTGCCTGAACCGCTCCGCCTGCTCGGCCAAGCCCTTGGCTACGTCCACATCCACCGCTTCAATGCGCTGGTTGGCCGCGTACTCACGCACTTCGTGGGTGACTTTCATCGAGCAGAATTTCGGCCCGCACATCGAACAGAAATGCGCGACCTTGGCGGACTCTTTCGGCAGGGTCTCGTCGTGAAACGCCCGCGCGGTGTCCGGGTCCAGGCCCAGGTTGAACTGGTCTTCCCAACGGAATTCGAAGCGCGCCTTGCTCAGCGCGTTGTCGCGAATCTGCGCGCCCGGATGGCCTTTGGCGAGGTCGGCGGCGTGGGCGGAGATCTTGTAAGTGATGATCCCGGTCTTCACGTCATCCTTGTTCGGCAACCCCAGGTGTTCCTTGGGCGTGACGTAGCAGAGCATGGCGCAACCGAACCAGCCGATCATCGCCGCGCCGATGCCGGAGGTGATGTGGTCATAGCCCGGCGCGATGTCGGTAGTCAGCGGGCCGAGGGTGTAGAACGGCGCCTCGTCGCAGCATTCGAGCTGCTTGTCCATGTTCTCCTTGATCAACTGCATCGGCACGTGGCCGGGGCCTTCGATCATGGTTTGCACGTCGTGCTTCCAGGCGATCTTGGTCAGCTCGCCAAGGGTTTCCAGCTCACCGAATTGCGCGGCGTCGTTGGCGTCGGCCACCGAGCCCGGACGCAAGCCGTCACCCAGCGAAAAGCTGACGTCATAGGCTTTCATGATTTCGCAGATTTCTTCGAAATGCGTGTAGGCGAAGTTTTCCTTGTGGTGCGCCAGGCACCATTTGGCCATGATCGCGCCGCCACGGCTGACGATGCCGGTGACGCGGTTGGCGGTCAGCGGCACATAGCGCAGCAATACACCGGCATGGATCGTGAAGTAGTCGACGCCCTGTTCGGCTTGCTCGATCAGGGTGTCGCGAAACAGTTCCCAGGTCAGGTCTTCCGCCACACCGTCGACTTTCTCCAGTGCCTGGTAGATGGGTACGGTGCCGATCGGCACCGGCGAGTTGCGGATGATCCACTCGCGGGTTTCGTGGATGTGCTTGCCGGTGGACAGGTCCATGATGTTATCGGAGCCCCAGCGAATGCCCCAGGTCATCTTCGCCACTTCTTCTTCGATGGACGAGCCCAGCGCACTGTTACCGATATTGCCGTTGATCTTCACCAGGAAGTTACGGCCGATAATCATCGGTTCCAGTTCAGTGTGATTGATGTTGGCCGGGATGATGGCGCGGCCACGGGCGATTTCTTCACGAACAAATTCGGGCGTGATGATCTTTGGAATGCTGGCACCAAAGCTGTGTCCCGCATGCTGCTGCTTGAGCAGGCCGGCGGCGCGGGCTTCTTCAAGCTTCATGTTTTCGCGGATGGCCACATATTCCATTTCGGGCGTGATGATGCCTTTGCGCGCATAGTGCATCTGGCTGACGTTGGCGCCGGCCTTGGCCCGTCGTGGATTTTGCAGGTGGGCAAAGCGCAGGTAGGCCAGGTCCGGGTTATCCAGGCGTTCCTGGCCGTAGCGTGAGCTCAGGCAAGCCAGTCGCTCGGTATCGCCGCGCTCTTCGATCCAGGGCGAGCGCACGTCGGCCAGGCCTTTGCGCACGTCGATGATCACGTTGGGATCGGTATACGGACCCGATGTGTCGTAGACCACCACCGGTGCATTGATTTCACCGCCGAACTCGGTGGGCGTCACATCCAGGCTGATTTCGCGCATGGGCACGCGAATATCGGGACGCGAGCCCTGTACATAGATCTTCTGTGAGCGGGTAAACGGCTGCACGGAACCGGAGTCGACCTTGGCCGATTCACTCAAGTGCACGGTGTTTTTTGATTTTTGGCTTTTTAATTCGGTGCTCATCAGGGCTCTCCAACTTATCCGGGCGGTGGATTGTTGTCGGAGCGAACCTGTGACGGACGGACGCACTGAAACCAGTGCTGTGCTTGCGCACGAGGGCTGTTCGATTGTCGAACAACTTCCCGGACGAAGCACAAGAGGACTCGCCGGGTGACGAGAAATCTTGTTCCCTACGCAGGCGCTAACCTGATCAGGTTCAACGGGATCCGGTATTTACCGATCTCAGCCTTCCAACAAGGCACCCCGACAAGAACCTGGCCAGTCTAGACCATGGCGTGGGCAAATTGCCAATGACACTGTCGTCAGGATGATAAATGGCGTAATTACAGGATTGTTGTGCCGAGGCCCGCCCACTACACTCCTGAGCTGCCTTAGGCTTGACGCTCCCTCTTTGCCACCGTAGCCTTGGGCAATAAATTATCATCGTAATATTTACTCAGGGATCGCCTCATGCTGCGCAAACTTTCACTGGCAATTGCCGTGTCTTGTGCGACCAATGGAATGGTCTGGGCAGCTGAAGCGCCCTTGTCCGCCAACACCGACCTGGTCAGCGTCTATCAGGAAGCGGCGAGCAACAACGCCGACCTGGCCGCTGCCCGCGCTCAATATGGCGCGCAGAAAGAAGTGGTGCCCCAGGCGCGCGCAGGCTTGCTGCCGAACCTGTCGGCCGGCGCCGACAGTAACAACGTGCGCACCCAGATCGACCAGCCCGCCGCCACTGCCAGCCGCGACGCGCACTCCTGGCGCGCCACCCTGAGCCAGCCGCTGTTTCGCGCCGATCGCTGGTTCCAGCTGCAAGCCGCCGAAGCCGTCAGCGAGCAAGCCTCGCTGCAACTGTCGGCCAGTGAACAGAACCTGATTTTGCAAAGTGCCGAGAGCTACTTTGCAGTCCTGCGCGCGCAAGACAACCTGGCCTCCACCAAGGCCGAAGAAAATGCCTTCAAACGCCAGCTCGACCAGTCCAATGAGCGCTTCGATGTGGGCCTGTCGGACAAGACCGATGTGCTGCAATCCCAGGCCAGCTACGACACCGCTCGCGCCAACCGCATCGTGGCCCAGCGCCAGGTGGACGACGCCTTCGAGGCGCTGATCACCCTGACCAACCGCCAGTACAACTCGATCCAGGGCATCGTCCATACGCTGCCGGTGCTGCCGCCGGCGCCGAACGACGCCAAGGCCTGGGTCGAAACCGCCGGGCGCCAGAACCTCAACCTGCTGGCCAGCAATTACGCAGTGACAGCCGCCGAGGAAACCCTCAGGCAGCGCAAGGCCGGCCACTTGCCGACGCTCGATGCGGTTGCGCAATACGAAAAAGGTGACAACGATGCCCTGGGGTTCAGCAACCCGAACCAGTTGCCCATCCCGTATGGTGGCGATGTGTCGCAACGCACCATCGGCTTGCGGTTGAACATCCCGATCTACAGCGGCGGCCTCACCAGCTCGCAAGTGCGTGAATCCTATTCACGTCTCGATCAGTCCGAGCAGCAACGCGAAGGCCTGCGCCGCCAGGTGGTGGAAAACACCCGTAACCTGCACCGCGCCGTCAACACCGATGTGGAACAGGTGCAAGCACGCCGCCAGTCGATCATCTCCAACCAAAGCGCGGTGGAAGCCACGGAAATCGGCTATCAGGTGGGCACGCGCAATATCGTCGACGTGCTGGACGCACAGCGCCAGCTCTACTCGTCGGTGCGCAACTACAACAACAGCCGCTACGACTACATCCTCGACAACCTGCGCTTGAAGCAGGCAGCGGGCACGCTGAACCCGGGGGATCTGCAGGACCTGACGCGCTACTTGAAAGCCGACTACAACCCGGATAAAGACTTCCTGCCACCGGACCTGGCCAAGGCCGCCGCCGAGCAGCTCAAGGCCCGCCCGGGTTCTTGAAAACACCATAAACCAATGTGGGAGGGGGCTTGCCCCCGATGGCAGTGGGTCAGCCAACCTGTTGGGTGACTGACACACCGCTATCGGGGGCAAGCCCCCTCCCACATTTGAATTGTGTTGAATCAGTGAGTCATCAACCTGTCCAGTCCGTCCAGCAAACGCTCAAGCGCTCCCTGATTGGCCTGCATCACTTTCAATCCCGCCTCTGCCATCCTGCGCGCATCCCGCGGCAGCTCGAACAATTGGCGCACCGCTTCTGCCAAACCTTCTGCGTCATCCACTTCGCGCAACGCCCCGGCCTCGCGCATCATCGCGCTGATTTCCAGGAAGTTGAACAGGTGCGGCCCCATGATCACCGGCTTGCCCAGCGCCGCCGGCTCCAGCGGATTGTGCCCGCCGGTCGGTACCAGGCTGCCGCCGACAAAGGCGCTGTCGGCCAACGCGTAGAGAAACAGCAACTCGCCCATGGTGTCGCCCAGCAGCACTGAAGTATCGGCATTGACCGCTTCGCCACTGGAGCGCCGCACGGTAGCAAAGCCTTGCTGCACGCACCGATCGAACGTTGGCCCGAAGCGTTCCTGATGACGGGGCACCAGAATCAGCAGCGCATTGGGATAGCTGGCCAGCAACTGACGATGGGCGTCGAGCACGACTTCGTCTTCGCCCTCGTGGGTGCTGGCGGCGATCCACACCGGGCGTTCGCCGGCGCCCCATTGTTCGCGCAAGGCGGCGGCGCGTTCCGGCAGTTGGGGGTCGATGGTCAGGTCAAACTTGATCGAGCCGGTGACTTCAACGGTTTCAGGTCGCGCGCCCAGGCTGCGGAAACGCTCGGCCTCGGTTTCGGTCTGCACGGCGAACCAGCTCATTTCGGCCAGCATCGGCGCGGTCAGTCTGGCGAAACGCGCATAGCCCTTGGCCGAGCGTGCCGACAATCGCGCGTTGGCCAGGGCCACCGGAATACCGCGTTGGGCGCAGGCGTGAATATGGTTAGGCCACAATTCGGTTTCCATGATCACTGCGAGCCTTGGCTGTACTCGGTCAAGAAAACGCCGGGCAGCGCAGGGCAAATCGTACGGCAGATAACAATGCTGGACGCGCGGTTCATCGGCAAACAGCGCCTGGATTCGCTCGGAACCGGTGGGCGTCATGCAGGTGACGGTCATCGGCAACTGCGGGTAACGCGCCAGGAGGGCCCGGATCATCGGCGCGGCGGCAATGCTTTCGCCCACCGACACCGCATGCACCCAGATCCCACCCGGCTGCATCACAGGCAAGCCATAGGAAAATCGCTCGCCCACGCGCTTGGCATAGGCCGGCGCCTTGCGCGCGCGCAGCCACAGACGTAAAGCCACCAACGGCAGCGCCAGGTAAAACAGACAGGTGTAGAGAGTTCTATTCATGGCGGCGGAGTTTATCGGCTTTTTCAGTCGATCGCCTGCAAGCACTCGGCAAAACGTTCAGCCACAAAGCGTGCCGCAGGCCCGAGGTGCTCATCGCGACGCCACACCAACTCCACCACCAGCGCCGGCGGGGTCCATTCGCTGCGCAGTTCAACCATCTGCTGTTGATAGGTGGGATATTGCACGATGTGCCGTGGCAACCAGGCCCAACCCAGGCCGCTCATCACCCATTCGGCCAACACATAGAAGCTGTCGGCCCGCCATACCTGCGGGCTGGCGGCTTCACTGCCGGGGTAGACGCTGGTCTGGGTCGACATCAGCAACTGGCGATACTGCGCCAACCGTTGGCAGTCCACGTACTGCTCCCTGGCCATGGGGTGATTGACACCGCACACCGTGACCATCTCCACACTGCCCACCACCCGCCGCTCAAGGGCTTCGGGAATCTGGTCGTGATAGAACAACAGACCCAGGTCGGCCTGGCGTTCCACCAGCTTGCGCGCCACATCGCCTTGCGCTGCGCTGGACAACTGCACTTCCAGCAATGGATAGCGCACCGCCAGCGCCGCAAGGCTGTCGAGCACCGGTTGGAACAACATCGCCTCGTCCTGAGCCAGGCGCAGACATGCTTCCTCGCCACGGGTCAGCGACAGCGCCCGCCCCGTCAGGCGCTCGCACTGGCGCAGCACTTCACGCGCTTCCTCCAGCAACACACTGCCGGCTTCGGTCAGGCGCGGCTGACGGCCACTGCTACGCGCGAACAGGCTGACGCCCAGGTCCGCCTCCAACATCGCGATCGCGGTGCTGACGGCCGACTGCGCCTTGCGCTGCCCACGCGCCACGGCGGAAAACGAGCGCTGTTCGGCGACGCTGACAAACAGGCGCATCTGTTCCAGATCCCACTGCACGCTCATGGCTTAACCTATCTTCAATTCGGATAGGTAATGACTTTACCCCATCTGTTGAACCTCTAGAATGCCGACCTATCAAACCCGCTCCACCTTGAGGATTGCACCATGAACGCCGCCTACTGTTACCTGGCCATCGCCATCTGCTCGGAGGTGATCGCGACCGTTTCCATGAAAGCCATCAAGGGGTGGAGCACACCGATTCCGCTGTTGCTGGTGATCGTCGGTTACGGCATCGCGTTCTGGATGCTGACGCTGGTTGTGCGCACCGTGCCGGTCGGCGTGGCGTATGCCGTCTGGGCCGGCATGGGCATCGTGATGGTCAGCATTGCCGCGCTGTTCATCTACGGGCAGAAGCTGGATATCCCGGCCATGCTGGGGATGGGACTGATTGTGCTGGGCGTGGTGGTGATTCAGCTGTTCTCGAAAACCGCGGGTCACTGACCGCCCCTCAACAGCCTGTATACTGCGCCCCTTGTCTTGAACATTGAGGTCGCCGATGCCATCCGTTATTTCCACCGACGTTCTGATTGTCGGCGCCGGGGTTGCCGGCCTCTGGCTCAATGCGCGCCTGCGCCGCCAGGGGTTTTCCACGGTACTGGTGGAAAGCGCGACCCTGGGTGGCGGGCAAAGCGTTAAGTCCCAGGGAATCATTCACGGCGGTGCGAAATACGCCCTGCACGGCGCCCTCACCGGCGCCTCCGAAGCGATTGCCGACATGCCGCGTCGCTGGCGTGAAGCCCTGGCCGGCAATGGCGAGTTGGACCTGTCCGGCGTGCGCCTGCTCTCTGAAGCCCACTACCTGTGGTCCCCCGGCACCCTCGCCGGCAATCTCACCAGTTTTTTTGCCAGCAAGGCCGTGCGCGGCCGTGTCGATCAGGTCAAGGGCGACGAACTGCCGGTCGCGCTGCAGGATCGTCGCTTCAAGGGCAAGGTCTACCGCCTGGCAGAATTGGTGGTGGATGTGCCCAGCCTGATTGAACGCCTGGCGCACCTGGCCGGTGACGGTCTGCTCGCGGGCCAGCACATCGAACCGCTGCGCGAAGGCGACACGCTGGTGGGCTTGACGGTCGATGGCCGCGAAATCCGCGCTCAGCGCATCGTATTGAGTGCCGGCGCGGGCACCGCCGATCTGCTGGCGGCCCTGGGCTTGAGCCAGCCGGCGATGCAAACCCGCCCGTTGCACATGATCCTCGCCAAAGGCCCGGGCCTGAAGCCGTTGTATGCCCATTGCCTGGGCGGCGGTACCAAGCCGCGCCTGACCGTGACCACGCACCCGGCCGCAGACGGCAACTGGGTGTGGTACATCGGCGGCGATATCGCCGAGGCCGATGGCGTGGCCCGCACGCCGCAAGAGCAAATTGCCACCGCGCAGAAAGAACTCGCTCAGCTGTTGCCATGGATCGACATGAGCCAGACCCAGTGGGCCACCTTGCGCGTCGAACGCGCCGAGCCACTGCAATCAGGCCTGAGCCGTCCCGACAATGCCTTCCTGGCCGAACAGGGCCGCCTGTTGGTGGGCTGGCCGACCAAGCTGGCCCTGGCGCCGGACTTTGCCGACCGGGTCATCGACAGCCTGGAACGCGCCGGCATCCGCCCAGGCGCCAGCGACCCCCTGCCCGACCTGCCCAAACCCGCGATCGGCCAACCCGCCTGGGAGCACCTGTTGCCATGAGCCTGCCAACCCTGCACGAACTGTATCGCCCCCTCGGCAGCACCGGCCTGCTGGTGTCGCCCCTGGGCCTGGGCACCGTCAAGCTGGGTCGCGACCAAGGGGTCAAATACCCCAACGGCTTTCAGATTCCAAATGACGACGAGGCGCGAATGTTGCTGCGCCAGGCGCGCCAGTTGGGCATCAACCTGATCGATACCGCACCCGCCTACGGCCGCAGCGAAGAGCGCCTGGGGCCACTGCTGCGTGACCAGCGCAAGGATTGGGTGATCGTCAGCAAGGTCGGCGAAGAATTCGAGGACGGCATGTCCCGCCACGATTTCAGCGCCGCCCATACGCGGATGTCGATCGAGCGCAGTCTGAAACGACTTGAAACGGATTTTATCGATCTGGTGCTGGTGCACTCCGATGGCAACGACCTGCACATCCTCAACGACTGCGAGGTTTACCAGACCCTGGCGGAGTTGAAAAAAGAGGGCAAGATCCGCGGTTTCGGCTTCTCCGGCAAGACCGTTGAAGGCGGCGTGAAGGCGCTGGAGCAGGGTGATTGCGCCATGGTGACTTACAATCTGAACGAACAGGCCGAAAAAGCCGTCATTGATTACGCGGCGGCCCATGGCAAGGGCATCCTGGTGAAAAAAGCCCTGGCCAGCGGCCACGTATGCCTGGCGCCTGGAATGGATCCAATTCAGGCGAGTTTCACGTTGTTGTTTGCGCAAACGGGCGTCGCCAGTGCTATTGTCGGGACCATCAATCCGCTGCACCTGGCCCATAACGTGGCAACCGCTGCCCGAGTCATCCGTCAACTCTGATGCCGCCCACGCGGCCGACCCCGTCGCACAAAGGAGCCGACATGCCGCGTACGCTCATAAGAAAGAACCCCAGCAACTTCAAGACACTGCCGCTGCACGTGGAAGCCACCCCCGAAGGCCTGAGCTACCAGAGCGTCGGCATGCCGCTCAACTTCGCCCAGACCCTGCAACGGCGCAAGCCGGTCGAGGTGCCGGACGCCGAACGCTTCGCCCTGGAACTGGCGAACCTCGGCGTCTCGGTGCGCCTGACCCTGCACTGGCAAAACAAGGATTACTGGGTGCTGGTACGCCAGCGTCGCCAGGATCGCGGCGACGTGGTGCTCAAGCTGATCTCCGGCTACGTCCCCGCCCATGAACTGAACCTGCCGCTGCACACGGCTATTCAGGAAATTGCAGAGGAATGCCTGCTGGAAACCCCTGAAGGCTGGCTCGGCGGGCGCTTCAACGATACCTGGCTGCCGGCGCCCTACTCCGCCGCGCTGCATTACCGTGAAGCCCTGCCGTTTCGCCTGAGCCCGCTGTCCGGCGCCGCGCGTCCGGTGCGCTGCGCCACCACCCAGCTGATCGAGCGTCCACGGGCCTATGTGCACCTGCCGACGGCGTCACTGCAGCTGATTTACGACCTGCGCCTGGAAGTGCCGAAGGAAGCCAAGTCCCTGAGCCTGTTCCATGTGGATGAGCGCCTGGAAGGTGACCAACTGGTCGCACGCCTGGATCGCAAGCGTCCGGACCTGTACCTGATGCCGCTCAAGGACGGCGAGCCCCTTGCCGAGTTGTACACCGTCAAGAAGGACCAACTGTATCCAGCGAGCACACGGGGTTTGTACCTGGCCGAAAGCTTCGCCCGGCAGGACGGCTGGCTGGTGCGTGATGAGCGGATTCGCTGGAAGGACTGGCTCAGGCAGCAAGGCCTGGCACAGCCGGAAAAAGAGTCAAAGCTCAAGCGCTTGACCGGCAAGGCGCAGCAGATGCTGCGCAAGATCGTGCCGAAGAAAAAAGCCAGGGGCTGACGCACACCCGATATCGCTATCGGCGTGCGGCTCAGCCTTTGAGCAAGCGCTCCAAGCCGACCTTCAACGGGGTAGGTTCAGGCAGGGTGAAGCTTGCCAGCAGGCGCCGATTGTCGGCCCGCGAATGGCGAATATCCCCCAGGCGCGCCGGTCCATAAGTAATGACCGGCAATGCGCCCACCACTTGCTCCAGTGCCTGCAGCACCTGCTTAAGCGTAGTGGCGTGGTTCCAACCGACGTTGATTGCCCCTGCGGGAATAGTCGGCAACTCGATGGCCTGCACCAGCACATCCACCAGGTCTTCCACATACATGAAGTCACGGGTTTGTTCGCCATCGCCAAACACGGCAATGGGCAGGCCCTGCTGCACACGCTCGCTGAAAATGCTGATCACACCGGAATACGGCGATGACGGGTCCTGGCGCGGACCGAAGATATTGAAGAAGCGGAAAATGACCGGCTCCAGGCCATGCTCACGACGGTAGAAGTCGAAGTAGTGCTCGCTGGCCAATTTGTCCGAGGCATAGGGTGTCAGCGGCGCCTTGGTCGTCTCTTCGTCGATGGAGGCACCCTCGCCGTTGTTGCCGTAGACCGCTGCGCTGGAAGCGTACACCACACGCTTCACGCCGGCCTTGCGCATGGCTTCGCAGATATTCAAGGTACCGATGAAATTGCTCTGGTGCGTGCTGACCGGATCGTCCACGGATGCCTGGACCGACGCCACGGCCGCCAGGTGGACCACCGCCGACGCGCCAACGACCACTTGAGCCAAAAGCTCGGCGTCGGCCACATCACCTTCCACCAGTTGCACGCGCGGGTCATCCAGGGGCAGGTTGCTGCGCTTGCCGGTAGACAGGTTATCCAGCACCCGCACCGAATAGCCCTTGGCGAGCAACGCGTCAACCAAATGCGAACCGATAAAGCCTGCGCCTCCGGTGATCAACACCCATTTATCAGCGTTATTCATTGTTACGTATTTTCTCGACGATGGCCGTGGTCGAACTGTTTTCTACCAACCCCAGCACTTTGACGGTGCCGCCGTAGGCGCTGACGATGTCCGCACCGACCACCTGGTCGACGGAATAGTCACCGCCCTTGACCAGCACATCAGGCTTGACCTGGGCCAACAGGTTTTCCGGGGTGCCTTCAGAAAAGCTGATCACCCAGTCCACCGCACCCAACCCGGCCAGGACCGCCATGCGCCGGTCGACGCTGTTGATCGGTCGGCCCGGGCCTTTCAAGCGGCTGACGGAAGCATCATCGTTGACCGCGACGATCAGGCGATCGCCCTGGGCGCTCGCCTGCTCAAGGTAGGTCACGTGACCGGCGTGCAGGATGTCGAAACAGCCGTTGGTGAACACGATGCTTTCGTTGTGGGCGCGTGCGTCGTCAATCGCCAGCAGCAATTGCTCGAGCCCCAGCACACCGCGCTCCGAACCTTCGGAACGCTGGATGGCGCGACGCAACTCAGGGGCGCTGATGGCCGCGGTGCCCAGTTTACCCACCACAATGCCCGCCGCCAGATTGGCCAGGGCTACGGCATGGGGCAGTTCCTCGCCGGCGGCGATGGACGCGGCCAGGGTGGAAATCACCGTATCACCGGCGCCGGTGACGTCGAACACTTCCCGCGCACGCGCCGGCAGGTGCATCGCCGGGTGGCCGGGACGCAGCAGCGTCATGCCATGTTCGCCACGGGTCACCAACAGGGCACCGAGTTCAAGGTCGGCCATCAGCGCCGCGCCCTTGCTGACCAGTTCATGCTCATCGGCGCAACCACCGACGACCGCTTCGAACTCGCTGAGGTTGGGCGTGATCAGGCTGGCGCCCCGATAAATCGAGAAGTCCTTGCCCTTGGGATCGGCCAGCACCGGAATGTTGCGGGCCTTGGCGGCCTGGATCAGCACCTGGTGATTCTTCAGGGCGCCTTTGCCGTAGTCGGACAACACCAGCACCTTGATGCCTTCGAGCAACGCGTTGACCTGGTCACCGAGGGCCAGGGCGTCGGTGGCGAAGGGTTCTTCGAAATCGATACGCAGCAATTGCTGGTGACGGCTCATGACCCGCAGCTTGACGATGGTCGGCTGATGAGCGATGCGCTGGAACAACGCGCGCACGCCGGCACCGCGCAGGCTGTTGGCCAGGCTGTCGGCGGCTTCGTCGTCACCGGTCACACCCACCAGGGAGGCCGGGGCGCCGAGCGCGGCAATATTGAGGGCAACGTTGGCAGCGCCACCTGGACGGTCTTCGATTTGCTCGACCTTGACCACCGGTACCGGCGCCTCAGGGGAAATCCGTGAGGTACCACCATGCCAGTAACGGTCGAGCATGACATCGCCGACCACCAAGACAGGGGCTTGATTGAATCGCGGCATGGACAACTTCATGGAGCAACCCACATACAAAATGAACAGGGGCGCGATATTAGCACAGGGTTTGCGACGGCTTGCGCCCACCGCAGGGCAAATGTGGGAGGGGGCAAGTCCCCGATGGCATAGGTATCTACACAACTCTATGACGCCCAACGCTAACCACGATGCGCAGCGAGTCGCTCTTGATCTTAGGCGCCCCTTGAAACCACGCGGCCGAGCGCAAGCTTGAATCCGAGGATAACCCGCAGAACGCCGGGTTAGCCGCACCGGGCCAGGGATGACCCATTGCGGCGGCCCAGAGGCCGCCATCGGGGGCAAGCCCCCTCCCACATTTGGACCGGGGTCGACACAAAATACCGGTCGGCTCTAAGGCCGCCGCGCTTTTGATCTTGATCTTAGGCACCCCGTTAAACCACGCTGGCCGAACGCAGGCTTGAATTCGTGGGTAACCCGGCAGGACGCCGGGTTAGCCGCACCGGGCCAGGGATGACCCATTGCGGCGGCCCAGAGGCCGCCATCGGGGGCAAGCCCCCTCCCACATTTGGACCGGGGTCGACCAGAATACCGGTCGGCTCTAAGGCCGCCGTGCTTTTGATCTTGATCTTAGGCGCCCCGTTAAACCACGCTGGCCGAACGCAGGCTTGAATTCGTGGGTAACCCGGCAGGACGCCGGGTTAGCCGCACTGGGCCATGGATGGCCCATTGCGGCGGCCCACGAATTCAAGCCTGCGTTCGGGCACACCGAGCCTGGGCGAGGTGCCGAGTGGTGGGGCAAGAGCCCTTTGGTTACTTTGGGGCTTTTCCAAAGTGACCCGCCGTCAGGGCGGAACCAATAGCAGCCGTTACCGCAGAAACGGATATGTACCCGGTCCGACCCAACATCCTGGTCGGCCCAGAGGCCGCCATCGGGGGCAAGCCCCCTCCCACATTCGAGCCGTGGCGCCTGTTGGATCAGGTGATGTCGGCCGCTACTGGCGCATCCAGGCCCATGGCATGCAGGCGCGCGTAGTAGCCGTTCTGCGCCAGCAGTTCACCATGGGTGCCGCGCTCGACAATGCGCCCGTCGTCCATCACCAGGATCAGGTCGGCCTTCTCGATGGTGGACAAGCGGTGTGCAATCACCAGCGTGGTGCGCCCCTGCATGACCTTGTCCAGCGCGGCCTGGATATGCCGCTCGGACTCGGTGTCGAGGGCCGAGGTGGCCTCGTCGAGAATCAACACCGGTGCGTTCTTGAGCAGCGCACGGGCAATCGCCAGGCGCTGACGCTGGCCACCGGAAAGCAGCACCCCGTTCTCGCCGACCTGGGTATCGAAGCCCTTGGGCAACTGGTCGATGAAGTCCTTGGCGTTGGCATCCGTCGCCGCCGCTTCAACGTCTTCGCGTGGCGCGCCGGCCAGGTCGCCATAGGCGATATTGTTGGTCACGGTGTCGCTGAACAGGGTCACATGCTGGGTGACCTGGGCAATGTGCTTGCGCAGGTTGAGCAGTTTGTAGTCTTCGATCTCGATGCCATCAAGCAGGATTTCACCGCTCTCATGGTGATAAAACCGCGGGATCAGGCTGGCCAGGGTCGACTTGCCACTGCCCGAACGCCCCACCAGGGCGATCATCTGCCCGGGTTCGGCGGTAAAGCAGATGTCCTTGAGCACATGGCGTTCGGTGCCGGGGTAGGTGAAGTTCAGGTTGCGCACTTCCAGGCGACCGCTGACCTTGTCGCGTTCGAGGGTGCCGTGGTCGACCTCCACCTCTTCGTCCAGCTGTTCGAAAATGCTTTCGGCACCGGCCACACCCTTCTGAATGGTCGAGCTGACTTCCGACAGTTGGCGGATCGGCTTGGGCAACAGGCCGGCCAGGGTGATGTAGGCCACCATGTCGCCGGCCGACGCATCGCCGCGCAGATACAGCACCAGGAACATCAGCACCGCCATCGCGGAGTAGATCACCAGTTGCAGCGCCGGGGTGTAGATCGCCCCGGTGCGGGTCATGCGCAGTTGCTTGTTGGTATTGCTCTGGCTGGCCTTGAGGAAACGCTTCTCTTCATAGACCTCACCACCGAAGCTGCGCACCACGCGGTAACCCTGGATGGTTTCCGAGGCGACGTGGGTCACGTCACCCATGGCCACCTGGATCTTCTTGCTCTGCTTGCGGAATTTCTTGCTGGCCGTGCTGACCATCACGGCAATCAACGGCAGGATGGCAATCATGACCAGCGTCAGGCGCCAGTTCATGAACAGCAGCGAGGCAAACAGGAAGATCACCGTCATGCCTTCGCGGATCACCACCTTGATCGCATCGGTCGCCGCCCCCGTGACCATGGTCACGTTGAAGGTGATGCGGGAAATCAGGTGCCCGGAATTGTGGTTGTCAAAGTAACGGTTAGGCAGCGTCAGCAGGTTGTTGAACAACTGCACGCGCAAATCGTGGACCAGGCCCAAGGAGACCTTGGCCAACAGGTAGTTGCCCAGGAATGAGCCCAGGCCCTGCCAGGCCGCGATCAGAATGATCAGCAGCGGCACCGCCTGCAGCAACTGCAGGTCGCGCAGGAACGGCACGGTCGGAAACAGCACGGCTTCGGGATTGGAAAGGCCGTCGACGAAGTATTTGAGGATGTAACCCAGCATCGGTTGGGTCGACGCGAAAATCAGAAATCCAAGGATACTCAGCGCGAACAAGCCCATATAAGGCTTAACGTAACTGAGCAGGCGGAAGTATATTTTCAAGCTCGAAGGGCTTGCGCTCGGACTGGAGTCGGTCATATCACGCGGCGTTTTGAAAAAGGAGGCTGACTTTAGCACAGCTTCTCTGTTGTACTTGCACCCGGCGTACGCCACGACCCGGCAGGATCAGGCGGGCGACATTACATGGCCACCTCCTCGGGAGGGTCGGCTTTCTCTTTCCGGAATGGCTCTATCGTATGCACTCCAAGCGCCTTATCTATGGCTCGAATCGCGTTTTTGACTTCCTGGTCCTGTGGATTTTGCCTGTTGGCTTGCTGTTGCTCTTGAGTGCACTGTTCTTCGTCGGCAACCGTAATGTACTGCACAAGTTTTATTACGGCCTGTTCAGTGCACCAACTCTTCTGCTGTTGTGCTTGCGCCCAAGGGAGCTCAAGGAAGCCTTCCGCGAGCCTGTAATCCTTGCTTTCGTGGTGTTTTCAGCGTGGGCGTTGACCAGTCTTTTATGGAGCCCTGAGCATCACCCCGACACTGATCTTTTTAAGAGACCACTGCATACGTTCATGCTGCTGGCCGGCTGCGGCATGTTGCTGCATTACCGTAACGAGTTGTTCAAGCCGATCCTCTTCAGCGCGGCGCTCATCGCGCTGGTCGCCACTTTCTTAGACGTCGCGCATTTCATCAATGGTTTTGAGCCCGGAATGCGCATGATTGGTGGGCGCGGTGCACTGGATAACCCACTGCTCAGTTCTCACCTCTTTGGTTTCTTTACTATCTACTGGCTGTTCATCTGTTTAACAACCCGTCAACTCAAAGCCCTGTGGTTCGCGGCCCCAGCGTTTGCCATTATGCTTGCGGCCATATTGGCGACAGGTTCAAGGACGCCCTTGGTCGCGCTGGTGATTACCGCCTTCTGGCTGTCGCTCTCTAGCCCCAATCGCCGCTCGGCCCTGATGATTGCGAGTCTGGCATTTGGCTTTGCGGCGGTCATGGTGATGGCCCCTGAAATGATCACTGCACGCGGCGACTCTTCACGCTTGGACCTCTGGCGGTTGTCGCTGGAGCGTATCGCCGAGCATCCGTGGATTGGCCACAGCTACGATTCCGAGCTCTACCTTTACTTCGGATGGGGTGAAACCCTGCGCGAACCTCACAGTTTTGCCCTTGGCGTGCTGTATTACGTCGGCATCATCGGCTTTATCCCGTGGATCATCATGATCGGCTGGGGTTTTTACATCAGCTTCCGACACCGTGCTCAACCGCTTTTCATCCTCGCCTCATCACTGTTGGCATACGGGGTCGGTGCCGGCCTGACCGAGGGGGGCGGCATTCTTTCGCGCCCTAAAGAGCACTGGTTTCTGTTGTGGATTCCGCTGGCGCTGATCGCCGGCCTGAGTATTGCCCGGCGCCGGGGCAGTCTATTGCGACTGCCAGTAGTAGCAATCAAGCGCCCGGCATTTGACCAGCTGTGCAGCAATGCCCAGGTGATTGAAGCCGATGGCCTGGGGCCAAAAGTCCTGCGCCTGGAAGACGGCAGCTTTCTCAAGCTGTTCCGCCCGCGCCGTTGGTACACCTCCGGCAGCTTCAACCCGTATTCCGAGCGTTTTGCCAGCAACAGCGAACAGTTGCGCAGCCTGGGCATTCCCACCCCGCACATCCTTGGCCTCTACCACTTGCCCGACGCCAGCGGCGCCGTGGCCTATACCCCGCTGCCCGGCCTGACCCTGCGCCAGGCCATGCAAAGCCTGGACAGCAGCCTGCGCGAATCGCTGGTCGAGCGTTTCGGCCGGTTCATGGCGCAACTGCACGAACGCGGTGTGTACTTCCGCTCGCTGCACCTGGGCAACGTGCTGCTGATGGACGACGGCGAGTTCGGCCTGATTGACGTCGCTGACCTGCGCATCTACCCCTCGCCCCTGCGCTACGCCTTGCGCCAGCGTAACTTGCGTCACATGCAGCGCTATCCGCAGGACCGCAACTGGCTGTTCGAAACGCACTTCGAGCAGTTGGTTAAGGGCTATGCGACGGTTGCCAGCCCGACGGCCACGGCGAAACTCCGCGAACAAGTACATAGCCTGGCCAACCCGGCCAGTTGATAAAAAAAGGCGACTATCACTGCCGTGATAGTCGCCTTTTTTACCTCCCTCGTCTTCAGCTCCTCAGCGGCGTCAGATACAGCCGCACCAAGCCACGCAAGGTCTTGCGCCCCCAGAATTTCAGCGGGATCTGCTTGAGAATCTCCCGCGCCAATGGCCGGTCACGGTCGGCGGTCTTGAGGAACATCGAGTTCAGGAAGTTGTAGCGCACCGCATCGTAGGCCGGGTGATCGCTGAACTTGGCGTAGGTATTGAGGATGTTCTGGATCATGTAGCGATGGTTTTTGTAGGTATTGCTGGCGTGCTGTCGGTACTGCGCCATGACTACGTCAAGCGCATCGATGGTGTAGCCCGCCGCGGTTATCTTCAATTGAATCAGCAGGTCTTCCAGGGGAATCAGCGGATCGAAACCACCGACTTCCTCCAGCGCTTCGCGGCGGATCAACATGGTCGGCGCGGGTGGAAACGGCTTGCGGTCCATGAACATGTCGTCGAAGTCGAGACTGCGAAACGGCACATCACGGCGTTGTTTTTTCTCCGGATGCAGGTTGCCATCACCGTCGATCAGCTCGATGTTGCCGGCGCAGATCCCCACCCTGGGCTTGCCTTCCATGTAGGCCACCTGGGTCGCGATACGGTCGGGCAGCATGATGTCGTCTGAGCCGAATGGCGCGATCAGGCTGCCTTTGGCGCGGGCAAGCGCGTTGTTCAGTGTGGCGGTCAGCCCCTGGTTGTGTTGCACCTGGAAATCAAACCCGTGCTCGGCCTGCAGCCGCCGGATGCATTCGACGCTGTCATCCTTGGAGCCGTCGTCGATCACCAGCAATTCGATATTCGGGTAAGTCTGGCCGAGCACACTCAGGATGCTCTGCTCGATGTACCGAGCGTGGTTGTAGGACGCGATAATCACCGAGACCAACGGTTGTTGCGCTGTCATGCTCTACCTGCTTCTTTCAAACCGGTTTCGATCAAATCCAGATACTTGCCCTGGAACTCAGCCAAGGCGTGGTTTGCCTCCAGGTAACGGAAGACCTGCTCACCCTTGGCGCGTAACTGTTCATCACTCATGGCCAGGTAAGTGTCGAGCGCCGCAGTCAATTGCTCCACATTGCCGGGCTCATGAGACAAGCCGCCCGCCCCTTCAACCAGCGGCAGCATGGCCGGCCCGTTGGAGGCGATCACCGGCAGGCGCCCGCTCATGCCTTCCAGCAACGCCAGGCCCAAGCCTTCAAGCAGGGACGGCATGGTCCAGATATCGAACGCACGTACGTACTGCAGACCGTCCTCACGAAAGCCCAGCAAATGCGCACGCCCCACGAGCCCAAGACGCTCAATGTCCGCCCGCAGGTCAGCTTCGGCGCGGCCGGAACCGATGATACCCACCTGAGCCTCAGGATATTTGTCCTTGAGCCGTGCAAACGCCTGCAACAGATGCGTGTGCCCCTTGATCGGCACCAGGCGCCCCAGGGCACCAATCATCCGTGCCTCCAGAGGCAAGCCAAGGGCCTGCCGCGCTTGCTCGCGCGGCAACTGCAAGGCCTCGGCCTGGGGGATGTCGATCGCGTTGGTGACAAAGGTGGTGTTCTCGTGGGTAAAGCCACAGTTCAAGCCCACCAGGTAATCCCTCACCGCCGCCGACACCCCGACAAACCGCCAGGCCGGGCTGACCATGCGGCGCATCTGGCGCCGACGATAGGCCCGCTCGTATTCGCCGAAACCGTGGGAGATGCCGATGCACAGGGGAATCTTCAACCAGCGGTTGAGCGCCAGCATCATGTTCACCGACTTGAAGCGGTTACAGATGACCACGTCGAACTTCTGCTCACGGCAATACTTGTAGATTTCCCACATGGCCCGCAGACGAATGCCCTTCAGGGCTTTCTCGGGAAATTCGAAATATTTGGAGTGGTCGGCCACGCTCAGCGGCTGGCCCGGCTGGGGGCGTCCACTGAGGAAGGCCGATGTGACCTCGAACCGTTCAACCGGCAACGACTTGACGATCTGCTCACCGAGGTCAGCAAAATCATGGAGTTTGACGTTGTAGTCCGGCTGTAGCTGCAAAACCTTGAAACGAGGCTTCATATTGCTCCATGAGGCAATCGGGCTACTGCGCGCAGCCCGACGTAAAAATCAACTTCAGTCCTGCTTGAGCACCCAAAGCAGTTCATGACGGCGCACGGCCTTGCGAAAAAACTCATTCTCGCCGTAAGGCGATGGACAACGACCCGCGAGCAATTGTTGCAGCAGACGGCGCACGCGCCGCTTGAAGGGCGGCCGGGGTTGCAGGTCATGCATCATGCCCAGCGCCATGGCCTTGTCCTGCTGCTGGCTCACGCTCAACACACGGCAATAGGGTTCGAACACCTGGCCCGCATCGAACTGCGGCGGCAACGCCACGCCGGCGCCCGAATTGCCCATGGGCCAGCGGTCGTTATCATGCAGGTGGTTGGCGTACCCGAGCAATGTGCTGGGTTGCAACTCCAGCCCTTGCAACGCTTCGATAACGGCGTTGTAGGCGCAGATATGATCCGGGTGAGGGTCAAGGAGCGGTGTCGGCAACACGATCACCTCGGGCCGCGCCTTGAGCAGCACCGCACGTAGATCGGCAATCAGATTGACCCACGTCGGTGCACCGTCCAGATCGCCGGGCAGCGCCAGGCTGTTGAACCGGCGGAACAGCCGCGTATCGTCCAATTGCGCCTCGCGGGACGCCTGGGGCTGATCCGGCGCGGCCTGCATGGCCGGCAGTTGCAGGCAGAAGTAGCCCAATTGCACGCACTGTGCTTCGGGAACACCGGCCCAGCGCGGCACGCAAATGCTGTCCCAGGCACGCAGGCGTCCCTTGAGTCGAGCGGCATCGGCTTTCGCCAAGCCCATCTGCTGATAGTGCTCGGCTTCGATTTCGCCTGCAGTGAGGGTCACGATCCAGCTTTCATCCGCCTGGGCATAGAGGCCAAAGGCGGCCAGTTCGGCGTCGTCGGCGTGGGGGGCGATCACCATGACCCGCTGACGGGCGTGATCCGGCTGACGGAAAATCCACAGACTGGGCTGGCCGACCACGCGGCACAAGCGGCCGCGCAGCGTCAACTCGCCCGCCGCCAGCGTTGCGGCAGAACCGGTCAGATTAAGGTAGCGCTTGCCCGCCACACCGCGCTCGAACGCCTGACAATCCCCCGCCAGCTCGACCGCCGGGTCAAGGAAACGCCCGAGCCAACCGCTCTTGAGCTGCACTTCAAGGATCAGCGTCTCGTCACCTGCCAGTTCCAGCGGCGTCTGCGGCACCCATCGCCCGTTATCCAGGCGCAGGCCAACCTGCTGGCCGCTCGGGGCGAAGTGGTACTGATAGTCGTCATTGGGCGAATAAAACAGATGATCGGCGAACCAGGCTTCGTGAGCCACCCACAGCAGCAGCGCAAGGATCAGCGGCAGCCACCAGGCGACCAGCACACCGGTCGCAACCAGTATCAGCAGGCAGATCAATAGCGCGACACGCTTGTTGCGCCGATGACGCTTGAGCAATTGCTGTTTGCGGCTCATACGCTGAACACCGGCACCGGGTTGCACCAGCGCTCTTTATATTCACGGTCGGCACGCCCGAAAGAGAAGCGCAACGGCAAATCCTGCGCGCGCGCATGTTCCCAGGCACTTTGTGTATTAAGGAAGCTCAGCACGCTCCCCGGGCTGAACGCACGGGTCTCAGGGTCGACGCCACCGTTGACGTACTCAACGCTTATCCATTCGGGCGCTTGAACGCGATACACCACCTGCACGGCAATCGGCGCGTCATTGAGAAACAGCACCGAACCGATCAGGAACGTCTTGAGCAATTCCAGCACCTCGGCCAGTCGCTCGGCACCGGTGGCGGGAAAGCCCCAGCGCCGCTGGAACAGATCGCAATAAATCGCCGCCAGCTCCACGCCGGAAAACTCGCTGACCGGTCGCACCACGCCGCCCGCTTCCTCGAGCAAACGCAATTCACGGCGCTGGTTGTAGCGAAATTTTTTCGACAGGTCTTCGGGAGTGCGCGCCATGGCCAATTGCTCGGCCTGGGGCTTGAGGGTACTCACGCGCCCCTGGTTCAGCGCCGACAAATAACGGCCACGATGACGCAGCGGCACCTGCGCATCAGCGGCTATCGGCAGGATGATCTCGGCATTGCCCAGGTCAAACAGGCCCTTCTTGCCGGTGCGCTTGAGCACGTCCTTGGAAAGAGCCAGGTCGCGTCCCCAGGTGGCGATTGCCCCCTTGAGTTCACCTCCTTGCTCCCAGCCCAGGTAACGCACCGGAATCTGCGCCAACCCCGCCAGGCGTTCGATCACCTGGGGATGGGTCGCCACGCTGCCGCCGTAACGCTGCCAGGCCTGGGCGTAAACGTCGGCGTCGACAGGCGTCCAGCCACGTTCACGCCAACCCTGGAAGCGGTTCAGCATTTAAACCACAGCGTCATAAGGGTCCACACCATCCTTGACCACCAGGATGTCTTCCATGATCAGGTACTGCAGGTCGGAGCCGAAGAACATGTTCAGCGCGTCGGTCGGCGAGCAGATCATCGCTTCGCCACGACGGTTGAGCGAGGTGTTCAGGGACACGCCGTTGCCGGTCAATACTTCCAGCTCTTTCATCATGTCGTAGTAGCGCGGGTTGTACTCGCGCTTGAGCACCTGGGCGCGGGAGGTGCCGTCTTCATGCACCACTTCCGGCACGCGGGTCTTCCATTCTTCCGACACTTCAAAGGTGAAGGTCATGAACGGCGCCGGGTGGTCGACCTTGATCATGTGCGGGGCCACGGTGTCGAGCATCGACGGGCAGAAAGGCCTCCAGCGCTCGCGGAACTTGATCTGGTGGTTGATACGGTCGGCCACGCCGGTGGCGCTCGGGCAACCGATGATCGAACGACCGCCCAGGGCACGCGGACCAAACTCCATGCGGCCCTGGAACCAGGCCACCGGGTTGCCGTCGACCATGATCTTGGCGATGCGCTTGGGCATGTTTTCGATCTTGCGCCAGTTCGGCTTGCTTTCATGTTTGGCGCAGGCGGCGATCACGTCTTCGTTGCTGTAGGACGGGCCGAGGTAGACGTGTTCCATCTTCTCCACCGGCACACCACGCGCGTGGGACACATAGGCGGCCGCACCCACGGCAGTGCCGGCATCGCCGGACGCCGGCTGCACGAACAGCTCCTTGACGTCATCGCGGGCAATGATCTTCTGGTTCAGCTTGACGTTCAGCGCGCAGCCGCCGGCAAAGGCCAGCTTGCCGGTGTCCTTGAGGATGTCGCCCAGGTAATGGTCGATCATCTGCAAGGCCAGTTTCTCGAACAGCGCCTGCATGCTGGCCGCGTAGTGGATGTACGGCTCGTCGGCGATATCGCCTTCGCGCTTGGGACCCAGCCACTCGATCAGTTTTGGCGAGAAGTAGAACCCCTTGCCCTTCTCTTTATAACGGCGCAGGCCGATGACGTTGGCGTAGTCGGTGTTGATCACCAGCTCGCCGTTCTCGAAGGAGGCCAGGCGCGAGAAATCGTACTTGCTGGCATCGCCATACGGCGCCATGCCCATGACCTTGAACTCACCGTCGAGCATCTCGAAACCGAGGAACTCGGTGATTGCGCCATACAGGCCGCCCAGGGAGTCCGGATCGTAGAATTCCTTGATCTTGTGGATCTTGCCGTTTTCGCCATAGCCGAAGAACGTGGTGGCGTACTCACCCTTGCCGTCGATGCCCAGGATCGCGGTTTTCTCCTGGAAGCCCGAGCAGTGGTAGGCGCTGGAAGCGTGGGCCAGGTGGTGTTCAACCGGTTCGATCTTGATTTTCTTCGGATCGAAGCCCAGTTGCTCCAGGCACCAGACAATCTTGTTGCGATAGCGCTTGTAACGGCGATTGCCCATCAGGATCGCGTCGAGCGCGCGGTCCGGGGCGTACCAGTAGCGTTTGGCGTAGTGCCAGCGCGCCTCGCCGAACAGGCTGATCGGGGCGAACGGGATCGCCACCACATCAACGTCGGACGGTTTGATGCCGGCCTGTTCCAGGCAGAACTTCGCCGACTCGTAGGGCATGCGGTTCTTTGCATGTTTGTCGCGTACGAAGCGCTCTTCTTCGGCGGCCGCAATCAGCTTGCCGTCGATATACAGGGCCGCGGAAGGATCATGGCTAAGGGCGCCGGACAGGCCAAGAATCGTCAATGCCACTGGGGTCTAGCCTCTTTTAGTCTGCATGCAGGCGCAGCGCGCCTGAAAAAAGTGTGCCTCCCGCCCGGGCGGGAAACAGCTAAAGGGCGGGATTATAACTTAAAAGCAGCAGGAAGCTGTTAGCGGCAAGGGGCTAGCGCAGGTCGATGCTGCCGTCGGCGCTTTGCCGGTAGACGGTGTAGGGCAGCAAGAGCGTGTCCATGACGCCTGACAGCGGCACATCAATGAAGGTCCAGGGCACGCTATTCAGCGCCAGGCTGCTCCCCGTACTCGGCGGCCCGTGCAGGACACACAGGTTATACGTCACCCCACTGTAGATACGCGGCACGGACTGGCAATAGGTTTTATCCGCCTTGAGCGCTCTCACGGTGGCGGCATCTTCACGCATCACCGTGGTGACGGTCCCGCAGCCAACCATCATCGACGCACTCCACGCCAGCACCAGCAACTTCATATTTGTTGTGAACATGCCCAGCTCTTCTTTTTTGAATGAGGTCGAAAATCTAGCATCGCCCATCCAACGGTCCAGGCGCCTGGCACCGTCGCTTTGTGTGGGAAACTTCCTGTTCAGCCAAACGGCAATCAGGTTCGGCAAAATCGAGGGGAATCGTTAAACTTGCGACATTTGCGCCTACGCCACTCAACATGCGTTGCGCCACGGACTCGGCCTCTTCATGACCCTACCCGCTCCCACTCCCCTCGCCCTGCTCCTGCTGGGCCTGTGCAGCACCGTCCAGGCCGAAGAAACGCCGTTGCTGCTGGACCCCAGCGTGGTCACCGGCTCGCGCAGCGCCAGCCCGACCTTCGACCTGCCGTACTCGGTGGACGCCATCGACCGCGAACAGATCAGCGACGGTCAACTTGGCATCAACGCCTCCGAAGCCCTGTCCCGCGTGCCTGGCCTGGTGGTGCAGAACCGCCAGAACTATGCGCAGGACCTGCAGATTTCTTCCCGTGGCTTCGGTGCCCGCTCGGCGTTCGGGGTGCGCGGCATCAAGCTGGTTGCCGACGGCATCCCCGCCAGCACCCCGGATGGCCAGGGCCAGGCGGCAACGTTCAACCTCGACACCGCCGAGCGCATCGAAGTCCTGCGCGGCCCGGCAGCGACCCTGTACGGCAGCAACGCTGGCGGGGTGATCCAGATGTTCTCCCGCAACGGCGAAGGCCCGCCACGCATTGGCGCCGAAACCCTGGTGGGCAGCGACGGGCTGAGCAAAAACCACCTCACCGCCGAAGGCGCAGCCGAGGGTGCAGGCTTTGTGCTGGACGCCTCGCGCATGGACACCAATGGCTACCGCGACCACAGCAGCGCACGCCGTGACCAGACGTTCGCCAAGCTCAACTTCCAGCCCGATGACGACAGCAAGCTGGCGTTGATCTACAGCAGCCTGGAGCAGAACGGTACGCAGGACCCGCTGGGGCAGACCTGGGCGGCGTACAAGGCTGACCCGCGCTCGGTGAGCACCAATGCACTGACCTACAACACGCGTAAAAGCATCGACCATCAGCAACTGGGCATGAACTACGAGCGCTACATCGGCGATGCGACGCTGCAGGTGAATGCGTATACGGGGCGGCGCAGTGTGATTCAGTACCTGTCGATCCCCAGGGGCACCCCCGCCAACGAGCGCGGCGGTGGCGTGGTGCAGTTTGACCGCACGTTCTACGGTGGCAGCGCGCGCTGGATGCAGCCTATCCAGAGCGCGCCGGGGGAGTTGACGATCATCGCGGGCCTGGACTTCGACCAGAGCGAAGACAGCCGCCACGGCTATCAGAACTACAGCGGCGCCACCCTGGGCGTGAAAGGCCAGTTGCGCCGCGATGAAATCGACACCGCGCGCAGCCTCGACCCTTACCTCCAGGCCAACTGGGCCCTGGACCGCTGGACCCTGCAGGCCGGCATTCGCCACAGCACGATGGAGCTGGAGGTGCACGATCAATTCCTCGGCAACGGCGACGCCAGCGGCAGCAAGACCTACCAGAAGAACACGCCGTCGATGAGCGTGATGTATGCCTTCACGCCCGACCTGCACGGTTACGTCAGTGCCGGCAAAGGCTTCGAAACGCCCACCCAGGCCGAGCTGGCCTATGCGCCGGGTAACGTCGAGGGTTTCAACTTTGGCTTGAAGCCGTCGCAAAGCACGCAATATGAAATAGGGTTGAAGGCACAACTGAACAACACCCGCATCAACGCTGCGCTGTTTCAGATCACCACTGATGACGAACTGGTGGTGCAGCAATCCATCGGCGGTCGCACCAGCTATCAAAATGCCGGTCGCACGCTGCGCCGTGGATTCGAACTTGGGGTCGAGAGCCAACTCAGCGAGCAGTGGAGCGCCAACCTCGCCTACACCCGCCTGCAAGCCACCTACGACAGCGACTTTGCCAGCGGCGCGAACACCATCGACAAAGGCAACTACCTGCCCGGCGTGCCGCAAACCACGCTGTTCACCGAGCTGAACTGGAAACCACGGGACTGGGTCAGCACCGCCATCGAAGGCATGTACCGCAGCAAAGTCTATGTCGAAGACACCAACCGCCAACACGCCGCACCGGGCTACAGCGTATTCAACTGGCGCGCACGGTTTGAGCAGAAGATCGAGCACTGGACATTCCACCAGACCTTGCGCCTGGATAACCTGCTGGATCGCCAGTATGTGGGCTCGGTGATCGTGGGGGACGGCAATGGGCGCTACTACGAAGCGGCGCCGGGGCGGTCGTGGTATGCAGGCGCTGGGGCTGAATACCAATTCTAATGTGGGAGGGAGCTTGCGCCCGATAGCGGTGGGTCAGTTACACAGGCATTCACTGACCCACCGCATCGGGGGCAAGCCCCCTCCCACATTGGACTGTATTTACACATCTGAAGGTGTGAACACCGTCAGTGTGGGAGGGGGCTTGCCCCCGATAGGGCCGAAGGCCCGCTTCACCCGGCGACGCTGACCTCTTTGGGCAACCGCTGATCAATCACCCGATACAACGCACTGTCCTGCGGCCAGTTGCGCATGAACCGCGCACGGTCTTTGGCATACGCCGCAGCAAAGCTGGCAACCGAGCTGTGTTGGCACATGGCGTCCAGGTCGATCATCGCCCAGCGCCCTTCGCTCCAGAACAGGTTATGCCCCTTGAAATCCCCATGGCTGATGCGCGCCTCGATCAACTCGGCGAACAGCCGGTCCAGCGCCAGCAGTTCATCTTCCGGCGCGTCGCCGCGTTCGACATAGGGCGCAAAGCGCTCGATGATGTCCGGCCCCGGCAGGTATTCGGTGACCAGATAGGCACGGCTGCGCAACCAGAAAAAGCGCTTCTCCAGGACCGCCAGCGGCTTGGGCGTAGCAAAGCCGAGGAACGCCAGGCGATTGCCTTCGCGCCAGGAATGCCAGGCACGGCTCGGGCGCCAGAAGCGTTTGAGCCAGTGGGTGAAACCCTTGATGTTGTAGCGCTTGATCACCAGAGGCCGGCCGGCCACTTCGACCCTGGCCACGCTCGCGGCGCCGCCGGTCTTGTACAGATGGCCCTGGTCGAGCAGCGCATCGGCCTTTTCAAGCACTGGCAGCATGGCCGCCTCTTCCTCACGGCGAATCGCGCGCAGACCAAAGGCGCCACGTACCACACTGAACAGGGTGCACTCGCGGCCGACCTTGTTCAGGTAGTCGCGCAAGCGCCAGGCGCTGACTTTGCGCACCTGCTTTTCCAGAGCCTCCAGCGGCAAGGCATGTTCGCCGTTGGCCAGCAGGTAATACACCAGCAATTCTTCGGTAAACGGCGCGAGGTTTTTCGGCAACTGGGCAAAGAACACCCCGAGGTTTTCCAGCACGCGATTGCGCGACAGCGGCTTGCCCGCC
Organism: Pseudomonas sp. Wu6; assembly: GCF_019891515.1. Classification (NCBI taxonomy): domain Bacteria; kingdom Pseudomonadati; phylum Pseudomonadota; class Gammaproteobacteria; order Pseudomonadales; family Pseudomonadaceae; genus Pseudomonas; species Pseudomonas sp. Wu6. The sequence goes on from NZ_JAFLXH010000001.1 coordinate 111,828, forward strand.
TCTTCGACACGAATCCCCGCGCCATCAATCAGATACAGCTTACCGCCCTGGCGCAGCAGGTTGTCCAGGTGCAGGTCTTCCTGCCACAAGCCCTTGGCATGCATCTGCGCAATCGCGCCCAGCGCGTCGGCGAGCACGGCGGTTTGTTCGTCGGCCAATGGCGGCAAGCTTTCGACAGCGCGCCAGGCGTCGGCCAGGCTGAGGGCGCCTTCAAGAAACTCGAACAGCAGCCAGCCACCCTCGCCTTCCTGCAAACCGTCGGCCAGCAACAGCGGCGTGGTCAGGCCTTGTTCGGCCAGCAAACGCACCCCGCTGCGCTCACGCTGGAAATGCCGCGCCGCCGAGTTGCCAACCAGCAGCTTGGCCAGCACCGGGCGACCGCGCCATATTGCGGCGCCGACGTAGCGCTGCCCCGGCAAAACCCGCAGCAGGCTGAGCAGTTGCAATTGCCCCGGGCCTGCCGCATCGACCAGGTCGAGGGTCAGCGGCAGGCTGGGAATACGGCCGGCATTCTTCAGCTCGGACAAACGCATCAGCGGTTTTCCTTGTGACTGCGGCGCGCGGTAAGACGCTGATACCAGGTGGCGACCAGCGCACTGTCTTCAGGCTGCTCAAGATACGCCGCCAGCAGCTGTCGCACCTGCGCATCCGACCATTGCGGCGCGCGGCGCAGCAGGGGTTCGAGGTCCTTGACCCGGTCACGCCAGCCGAACAACAAAGGGCGGGTTTTCTCAAGGTCGATCAACTGCGCGGCGTAACCGTCAGCGGTGGCCTGCAGGAAAATATGCTTGGGATAAAAACAGCCATGCACCTGCCCCACGCTGTGCAACCGACGCGCAAGCCTGCCGCAGGCCAGCAGGATGGCGCGCTGCTGTGCGTCGCTCGACTGCGACCAGTGTTCCAGCAACGAGTCCAAATCGTTCCAACCGTCCAGGGCGCGGGTAAGCAACATCGCACGGCGCTCGCCCTTGACCTTGCGCTCGCCGAAGAACACCGCCTGCAAGGCAGGAATGCCCAGCTTGCGGTACAGGCTGATATTACGAAACTCACGGGCAAAACTTGGCTCGCCGAACGGCCGGTACAAGGTACGCGTCAGGTAGTTGCTCTGGCGCTTGAGGTAGTAACCCTGACCCTCAAGTTCCAGGCGATACACGCTGCTCCATCCGTCGCCGCTGGTGTTGGGCTCATCCACCGCATCCAGTTGCTTGGCCCACAACGTATCGAAGCTGGCCAGGCCGTTGCGCTCAAGCAAAGCGCGGTCTTCGACCGCGAGGAAGTCACTCATTCACGCCCCTCGAAAAACTTCACCACATGGCGAATCCGTTGTTTGTCTGACGTCGTCAGGTGCGTGCGTTGGCGGTATTGCATGTAGAAACGCAGGCGCTGGGTGGCCGACAGATGATACTTGGCGACCTTGTCCAGGCAGGCCAGGTCTTTGGTAATGCGGTATTTGAGCCAGAAGCCGCGCCAGAAATCGCCGTTGGGACAGTCGATCATGTACAGGGTGCGCTGATCGTCCACCAGCAGGTTGCGCCACTTCAAGTCGTTATGGGTGAAGCGATGGTCGTGCATGGTCCGCGTGTACTCGGCGAGCTGACGGCTGATACCGTCGACCCAGCGAGGGTCTTTCAGACGCGGGTCATTACGTTCGGCCAATACCGATAAATCCTCGGTCCTGGGCAATTCCCGGGTAATCATTGCACCCCGGTCATAGGCCAGGCCCTTGCGATCCAGGCCCCAGGCCACCACATCGGCGGTCGGAATCCCCCATTTGGCGAAGCGCTTGAGGTTCTGCCATTCGGATTTCACCCGCGGCTTGCCCAGGTAGCGGCGCAGGCCTTTGCCGGCGCCGACGTACCGCTTGACGTAATAATTGATCCCGCCGCGCTCCACCCGGATGACTTCCGACAGCGGGTCGCGGGTCAGGCGCTCGCCTTGCAGGGCGAACACGGCTTCCAGGCTGCCAAAGTCGTCCGCGAGCGCAGCGTAAGCGGGTTCCAGATTCCAACCCGCCATCAGAGTGCATCCCCGTAACGCTGTTTGCGCGCGTAGAGCTTGTCGGCCTTGCCTTGCAGCCACAGCAACAGAGCGCTTTCCTCGGCGAGGATCTGGCGCAGCGGCTGCTGGAAATAGCCCTTGAGAAAGCGCAGCTTGTCGCGACGGGTCAGGCCGATGTCCAGCGCCGAGAAGTACAGCGCCGCCAGGTCCTTGTCACGCCAGCGATGGCTGATTTTGTCGCGCGTCTGGGCGCGGTGCAGGTCGATGATCGAGAGCTTGAAGTTATCGGCCGTCACCGGCGTATCGGTGTGCAGCAGGAAGTGGCAGATGTAGCAATCACGGTGGTTGACGCCGCCGCGATGCATCATGCCGGTCATGCGCGCCACTTCAGCGATCAGCGCGCGCTTGAGACGCGGCTGCGGCGGCTGCTTGAGCCAGTCGATACTGAAGTCTTCCAGGCTGACAGTCGGCGCCAATTCTTCGGTAATGATGAAGGAGTGCTGATCGGCCGGGTTGCTGCCGCGCTCGCCATAGGCCACGGCGGTCATGGTCGGCACGCCCAGTGCCTGCAGGCGCTGGATCGCCAGCCATTCCTGACCGGCGCCCAGCACCGGCAGCTTGGCGGTGACCAGGTTCTTGACGATCTCGCCCCAGCCGATCCCACGGTGGATCTTCACAAAGTAGCCGCGGCCATCCACCTCGGTACGCAGCGTGCGACGCGCCTCCAGTTCACGGTAAACCTCGCCTTGCAGGCGCTCGACTGCGGCGAACGCATCCTGCCCGGCCCAGAGGGTTTTGAACGGTTCGGCAAGCATCAATTTCATCGTTTTGGCTCCGCCAGAATCACATCCGCAGCGTGCTGCGGCATGCTATAGAGGTCGGCCGTCTCGGCGAAGGCCAACCCATTGCGGCCCCAGGCCGCGCGCTGTGCAGAATCAGACAACATCCGCGCCAGGTACCCGTTGAGCTGCGTCTGTTCGAACGGCTCATCCAGGACCAGGCCACTGTCGGCTTCGGCGATGTAATGGGCATAGCCACATACCGCCGAGACCAGCACCGGCAACCCGGCCACCAGGGCTTCGAGCAAGACCGTGCCGGTGTTTTCGTTATACGCCGGGTGGATCAACAGGTCGGCGCCCAGCAGGAAACGCGGGATATCGCTGCGCCCCTTGAGGAACTGCACGTTATCGCCCAAACCCAATGTGGCGCTCTGCAATTGGAATACTTTGGGGTCGTCCTGGCCGATTACAAACAGACGGGTGCGTTTCTTCAATTGCGACGGTAACGCCGCCAGCGCCTTGAGGCTGCGGTCGACGCCCTTGGTCTTGAAGCCCGAACCGATCTGCACCAGCAGCAAGTCGTCCTCGCCCAGGCCGAATTCCTGGCGGAACCCTTCGCGTATCATGGCCGCATCCGGCGGCGCACGGCGATCCTGGGCAATGCCCGGCGGCAGCAGGTGGAAGCGTTCCAGCGGTGTGGCGTAATGCTTGATGAACAGCGGCTGCTGCACCTCGGAAATCATCAGGATTTCGGTCTTGGCGTCCTTGGCAAACACGGCGCGCTCGTAGTCGGCAAAGTGTTTGTAACGACCAAAATAACGATACAGCGAATGACGCAGGTTTTGCGCCTTGTCTTCAAAGCAGCCGTCGGCGGCGTAGTACACGTCAAGGTCAGGCATCTTGTTGAAGCCGATCAGGCGATCCACCGGGCGTTTGGCAAGGTCGGCTTTCATCCACGCGCTGAGCTTCTCGTTGCGCCGATGGTTGAAGAATGCCTTGACCGGCGCCACCAGCACTTCAAAGCCCGGCGGGATATCGCCCTCCCAGATCAAGGTGTACACGCGGATTTTATGCCCGCGTTGCTGACACTCCAGGGCGATGCGCATGAAGTCGCGCTGCAGGCCACCGAAGGGAAAATATTTGTACAGTACGAAAGCCAGTTGCATCAGTGCAGCTCCTCAGCCAGTAACAACGTGCTCAGCCGGCTCGCTACACGCTCAGGATTGAGGCGCGTGAAGCACAGGGGCGACTCGCGCTTGATGTCGAACCGCCGCAGGTCATCGGCGGTGGGTTGATAAGTGCATTGCTTTTGCAGGCACGGCGCACACGGCCAGTCGCTGGCCAGGTGGATCTGGCCTTTGCCGTAGGCGCCGGTGAGGCCCGGATTGGTAGGCCCGAACAGCGAAATGGTCGGCACATCCAGCGCAGCCGCCAGATGACCCAGACCGGTGTCCACCGCCACACAGGCACGGGCACCGGCCAACACACGGGCCACGCCCGCCAGGTTCAGTTTTGGCAGCACTTCGGCGTTGGCCAGGCCTTGAGCCAGGCGCTCGGCGCGGGCCTTTTCGACGGCGCTGCCCCACGGCAATTTCACGTCCACGCCCAGGCGGCCCATGCGTTCGGCCAGTTCGCGCCAGTAGGCCTCGGGCCAGTGCTTGGTGTCCCAGGTCGTGCCGTGCAGCAGCAACACGAAGGGTTTCTTCGGCGGCAGGCCCAGCAGTTTCTCGACGCTCAGGCCATAGTCGCCCAGGCCCTTGGGCAGGTCGTAACCCAACGCCACGGCAAACAGTTGGCGCAGGCGCTCCACCGCATGTTGCCCGCGGGCCACGGCCAGGCGGCGGGAATAAAAGCGCGCCGCCAGGGGTTCGCGTGCCGAGCTTTTATCGAACCCGGCTACCGGCGCCCGCACGTAGCGGGTCAGCCAGGCACTTTTCAACAGGCCCTGGGCGTCGATCACCAGGTCATACCGGGTCGACTGCAGCGCCTGTTTGAACCGCCGCCATTCGCCGCTCTTGAGGGTTTGCCAGAGGTTCTTGCGCCAGCGACGAATCGCCACCGGGATCACCTTGTCTACCGCCGGGTGCCAGGTCGGGATTTCAGCGAAGCCTTCTTCCACCACCCAGTCGAAACGGATGCCGGGGATCGCCCGCGCCGCGTCGGTCAGTGCCGGCAAGGCGTGGATCACGTCGCCCAGGGATGAGGTCTTGATTACCAGTACCCGCAACTCAGTGAACCTCGACCACGTCGCCCTGCAACCGCTGCAACGCGTCGGTCACCGGCTGCGGCAGCAATTGGCGCAGGCAATTGTAGTGGCCGAAACGGCAGGTGCGCTCAAAACAGGGGCTGCAATCCAGGCCCAGGCGCACCACTTCGACCTTGTCCGCCAGGGGCGGGGTGAAGCCGGGTGACGTCGAGCCGTACACCGCCACCAAGGGACGGTTCAGCGCGGCGGCAACGTGCATCAGGCCGGAATCATTGGACACCACCGCGTCGGCGCACGACAGCAAGTCGATGGCCTCGGCCAGGGACGTTTCGCCACTGAGGTTCACCGCCTCTTCGCGCAGGCCCGGAATCAGGCGCTGGCGAATATCCTCACCCACCGAATGATCGTTCTTCGAGCCAAACAGCCACACCTGCCAGCCTTCGCGAATCCTGGTCTCGGCGACCTTGGCGTAATGCTCCGACGGCCAGCGCTTGGACTCGCCAAACTCGGCGCCCGGGCACAGCGCCAATACCGGGCGATCCAGCGTCAGGCCGAACTTGGCCAGCGCCGCAGCGCGGGTCACCGGGTCAATCTGCAAGCTGGGGCGCGGGTACGGCTTGGGCAGTTCGGCGCCCGGCTCGTAGGCCAGGGCCATGAAACGTTCGATCATCAGCGGATAGCGGGCTTTATCCAGGGTGCGTACGTCATTGAGCAGCACGTAGCGAAACTCGCCGCGCCAGCCGGTACGCTTGGGGATGCCGGCAAAAAACGGCACCAGCGCCGACTTCAGCGAGTTGGGCAACAGGATGGCCTGGTCGTACTGGCCGGCCATGGCTTTGCCGATGCGACGGCGGGTCGCCAATTCCAGCGCGCCATGGCCGAGCGGAAAGCTCAAGGCCTTGCGCACTTGCGGCATGCGCTCAAGGATCGGCCGGCTCCACTCAGGGGCGAGCACGTCGATCTGGCAGTCCGGATAGCGCAGCCGCAGGCACTGGAACAGTGTCTGCGCCATCACCATGTCTCCGACCCAGCTGGGCCCAACGATCAGAATATTCATGTCATTTCCACAAACGATGCGGGGAGGCTTATGCCTCCCCGCCCTAATAGTGTTTCAGCTCAAGCCCAGCGTTTGCCAGATTCGCATCACCTGTCGCCGTTCGTCGGCGAACTGGTCGCCGGCCACCGTACCGGCCTCGTTCTGCAAGGCTTGGCGGTGCGCGGCTGAGCGGTAGGCCTTATACACTTCACGCAGCAAGTGAGCATCGGCGGCGGGCATCAGCCCGACCTGCTCCAAGCCCTCGAGGATGCGGATATTGTCGGTGTAGCGCAGCAACGATGGATGTTGCGCAGACCACGCCAAAGCGGCGTATTGCACCATAAATTCAATATCGACGATACCTCCGGCGTCCTGCTTGAGGTCGAACAGCGCCGTGGCTTCGAAGGCATTGGCGCCCCTGCCGGCCGTTGTGCTCTTGGTTCCCAGGTTATCGCGCATCTTGGCGCGCATCTCGCTGACCTCCTGGCGCAGCTTGGCCAGATCCCGCTCACGCCCTAACACGTTAGCGCGTACCTTCTCGAATGCATGGCCCACATCCTGGCTGCCGACCAGGACGCGTGCGCGAATCAGCGCCTGATGCTCCCAGGTCCAGGCTTCATTTTGTTGATAGCGGTCGAATGCGCCCAGCGAACTGACCAGCAAGCCGGACGCCCCTGAAGGTCGCAGACGCATATCCACCTCGTACAACTGGCCGGAGTTGGTCTGGGTGGTCAGCAGGTGAATGATGCGCTGGCCCAGGCGCGTGAAGAACTGCGCGCCGTCGATCGGCTTGGCGCCGTCGGTCTCGGCCTGCGGGTCGCCGTCATGGATAAACACCAGGTCCAGGTCCGAACCATGCCCCAGCTCGATACCGCCGACCTTTCCATAACCGACAATGATGAACCCGGGATCGCACAGGCTGCCGTCCAGCCGTTGCGGCGAGCCGTGGCGGGCAACAGTCTGGCGCCAGGCCAGGGCCAGCACTTGCTCGAGAATGGCTTCGGCGAGCCAGGTGAGGTAGTCGCTGACTTTCATCAACGGCAGGCTGCCGGCGATTTCCGAGGCCGCCACGCGCAGGCGGTGCGCCAGCTTGAAATGGCGCAGCGCTTCCATCTGCTGCTCGAGGTCGTCTTCGGGGATACGCGTGAGGCGCTCGCGCAACTCGGCGGCCAGTTCCGGCGCCAGCGGTGGCTTGAACAAGCGTCCTTCGTTGAGCAATTCATCCAGCAACAGCGGAAAGCGCGTGATCTGCTCGGCGATCCACGGGCTCGCGGCGCACAGGGTCAATAGACGGCGCAGGGCGTCGGGATTCTCGGTGAGCAGCACCAGGTAAGCGGAACGCCGCGCGACGGCCTCCACCAGGGGCAGTACGCGCTCCAGTACCAGGTCCGGATTGGCGTGTTCGACAGCCTGGGCCAGCAAGCGCGGGATAAACGCATCCAGGCGCTCGCGACCGAGGCGCTGCATGGCGCGCAGTTGGGGGCTACCGCGCAGGCCGGCCAGGGCTTTGAGCGCCTTGGGCGCGTCAGTAAAGCCGCCTTCGCCCAATTGGCGGCAGGCCGCGTCGTCGTCCTGGGACTCTTCCCACAGCGGAAGCCACTCCCCACCGACAACCAACTCGCTTTCTTCACCCTCTTCTTCATCAGGGTCGGCAATCACTTGGCGGAAATGCCAATCCACTCGCCCACGCCAATACATCAAGCGCTCGTGGAACGCGGCCCAATCGGCAAAGCCCAGCATGAAGGCAATACGCGCCTGGTCTTCGGGGCTGTCCGGGAGCATTTGGGTCTGGCGGTCGGCAATCGCCTGGATCGCGTGCTCGGTGTAACGCAGGAATTCGTAGCCATTGCGCAGCTCGGCAATCACCGCAGGCGGCAGGTAGCCCTGGCCTTCCAGGGTGCCGAGCACGTTCAACAGCGGGCGTTGCTGCAGGCTGAGGTCGCGACCACCGTGGATCAGTTGAAACGCCTGGGCGATAAATTCCACCTCGCGAATACCGCCCGAACCCAGCTTGATATTGTCGGCCATGCCCTTGCGCCGCACTTCCTGCTGGATCAACTGCTTCATGGTGCGCAGCGCTTCGATGGCCGAGAAGTCCAGGTAACGGCGATAGACGAACGGGCGCAGCATGTCGAGCAGTTGCGCGCCGGCCACCTGGTCTCCGGCGACGACGCGGGCCTTGATCATGGCGTAACGTTCCCAGTCGCGGCCCTGGTCCTGGTAGTACTGCTCCAGCGCGTTGAAGCTGAGTACCAGCGCACCCGCCGAACCGTAGGGGCGCAGGCGCATGTCGACGCGAAAGACGAAACCGTCGACGGTCATCGGGTCGAGGGCCTTGATCAATTTTTGACCAAGACGGATGAAAAACTCCTGGTTATCCAGGGCGCGCTTGACCCCTACTGTCTCGCCGCCTTCGGGGTAGGCGAAGATCAGGTCGATATCCGACGACAGGTTCAGCTCCACGGCCCCGAGCTTGCCCATGCCGAGGATGACCATGTGCTGCGCCTCGCCGCTGCGCCGCCCGGTTGGCGTGCCGAACTGCACGCAATGGCGCTGGTACAGCCACTGGTAGGCCTGGTCGATACAGGCGTCGGCCATGTCGGAGAGGTCGCGACAGGTTTGCACCAGGTCAGCCTGGCGGGTCAGGTCGCGCCAGATGATGCGCACCTGCTGGCGCGTGCGCTGGCGGCGCAGCACACGGCCCATCTGCTCTTCTGTATCGGCCTGTTGCACGGCACCGGCAATCTGCCCGCACAGTTCACCCGGCGCAAAACCCCGGTCCAGCTCGCCCCAGGCCACCAGCTCGAGCAACATCAAAGGGTCACGAACACTCTGTTCAATCACGAAATCACTGGCGGCGCACACCCGCGCGAAGTCGGCCCAGCGTTGCGGCGTCCAGCCAGAAAGGCCATGATCGTCATCCAGCGCGGCCACGGCGTCACGAAATGACTGCTCGGCCCGACTGGCGTAAGGCAACAGAATGGCCGGCAGTTCGGCCAGCGTAGGAAGGCTCATGGTCTATCCTTGATCGGCGGGTAAATGGCGTGTAGTTGTGAACGCAGGAGCCCTGCTCGATGAAGGACTGTCGAACAAAAGTTAGAAATAGCTGAAATTAAATTAATCTTGGCAGGCAACATCAAACTTTCACCTTTTCTTGTTCGCAATAGACCAACAATAACGATTATGCTCACCAGCCAGACCGAGCCATACGCTCGGTCTTGTGTAGTTTTACTACTCGTATATACATTCGAAAGGCTGAAATGGCCGACGATTTGTAGTAAAACTACAGGACGCCGAAGCAACCTTCGGCCATCCAAGAATTTATGTCGTCTGCCCACAAGGCCAGTCGCAAACTTCAGGCAACCGATTCTGGTAGCCTTTCCGCCCTGGAGCAAGCCATGCAAGACCTCGATCCCGTCGAAACCCAGGAATGGCTGGACGCCCTGGAATCGGTTCTCGACAAAGAAGGCGAAGACCGTGCTCATTACCTGATGACCCGTATGGGCGAACTCGCGACCCGCAGCGGCTCGCAGTTGCCTTACGCCATCACTACGCCATACCGCAACACCATCCCCGTTACCCACGAAGCACGCATGCCTGGCGACCTGTTCATGGAACGCCGCATTCGCTCGCTGGTACGTTGGAACGCCATGGCGATGGTAATGCGCACGAACTTGAAAGATTCGGACCTGGGCGGTCACATCTCCAGCTTCGCTTCCAGCGCAACCCTGTATGACATCGGCTTCAACTACTTCTTCCAGGCCCCGACCGACGAACACGGCGGCGACCTGATCTACTTCCAGGGCCACACCTCGCCAGGCGTCTACGCCCGTGCGTTCATGGAAGGTCGCATCAGCGAAGAACAAATGAACAACTTCCGCCAGGAAGTCGACGGTCAGGGCCTGTCGTCCTACCCGCACCCTTGGCTGATGCCTGATTTCTGGCAGTTCCCGACGGTATCCATGGGCCTGGGCCCGATCCAGGCGATCTACCAGGCACGCTTCATGAAGTACCTGGAAGCCCGTGGCTTCATCCCCGAAGGCAAGCAGAAAGTCTGGTGCTTCCTGGGCGACGGCGAGTGCGACGAGCCGGAATCCCTGGGCGCCATCTCCCTGGCCGGCCGCGAGAAGCTGGACAACCTGATCTTCGTCATCAACTGCAACCTGCAGCGCCTCGACGGCCCGGTTCGCGGCAACGGCAAGATCATCCAGGAACTCGAAGGCGTGTTCCGCGGCGCTCACTGGAACGTGACCAAAGTCATCTGGGGCCGTTTCTGGGACCCACTGCTGGCCAAGGACGTCGACGGTATCCTGCAACGTCGCATGGACGAAGTCATCGACGGCGAGTACCAGAACTACAAGGCCAAAGACGGCGCGTTCGTTCGCGAGCACTTCTTCAACACGCCTGAACTCAAGGCGATGGTTGCCGACCTGTCCGACGACGAGATCTGGAAACTCAACCGTGGCGGCCACGACCCGTACAAGGTCTACGCGGCGTACCACGAAGCGGTCAACCACAAGGAACAACCGACCGTCATCCTGGCCAAGACCATCAAGGGTTATGGCACCGGTGCCGGCGAAGCGAAGAACACCGCGCACAACACCAAGAAAGTCGACGTCGACAGCCTGAAGCTGTTCCGCGACCGCTTCGACATCCCGGTCAAGGACGAAGAGCTGGAGAACCTGCCGTTCTTCAAGCCGGAGCCGAACAGCGCCGAAGCCCGTTACCTCAGCGAGCGTCGTAGCGCCCTGGGCGGTTTCGTGCCGCAACGCCGCGCCAAGAGCATGAGCATCCCGACGCCGCCACTCGATACCCTCAAGGCTATCCTGGACGGCTCGGGCGACCGTGAAATCTCCACCACCATGGCCTTCGTGCGCATCCTTGCGCAACTGGTCAAGGACAAGGAAATCGGTTCGCGCATCGTCCCGATCATCCCGGACGAAGCCCGTACCTTCGGTATGGAAGGCATGTTCCGCCAGTTGGGCATCTACTCCTCCGTCGGCCAGCTCTACGAGCCAGTCGATAAAGACCAGGTGATGTTCTACAAGGAAGACAAGAAGGGCCAGATCCTCGAAGAAGGCATCAACGAAGCGGGCGCCATGAGCTCCTTCATCGCTGCCGGTACTTCGTACTCCAGCCACAACCAGCCGATGCTGCCGTTCTACATCTTCTACTCGATGTTCGGCTTCCAACGTATTGGCGACCTGGCCTGGGCAGCCGGCGACAGCCGTACCCGTGGTTTCCTGATCGGCGGCACTGCCGGCCGCACCACGCTGAACGGCGAAGGCCTGCAACACGAAGACGGTCACAGCCACATCCTGGCTGCCACCATCCCGAACTGCCGCACCTTTGATCCAACCTACGGCTACGAGCTGGCGGTGATCATCCAGGACGGCATGAAGAAGATGACCGAAGAGCAGCAGGACGTTTTCTACTACATCACCGTGATGAACGAGTCCTACCAGCAGCCAGCCATGCCGGCCGGCGTGGAAGAAGGCATCATCAAGGGCATGTACCTGCTCGAGGAAGACACCAAGGAAGCGGCGCACCACGTACAGCTGATGGGCTCCGGCACCATCCTGCGCGAAGTGCGTGAAGCGGCGAAGATCCTGCGTGACGAATTCAACGTCGGCGCCGACGTGTGGAGCGTGACCAGCTTCAACGAACTGCGTCGCGACGGCCTGGCCGTAGAGCGCAGCAACCGCCTGCACCCTGGCCAGAAACCAGCCAAGAGCTACGTCGAAGAATGCCTGGCCGGCCGTAAGGGTCCGGTCATCGCCTCTACCGACTACATGAAACTGTTTGCTGAACAAATTCGCCAGTGGGTCCCGTCCAAGGAATTCAAAGTCCTGGGCACCGACGGTTTCGGTCGCAGTGACAGCCGCAAGAAGCTGCGTCACTTCTTCGAAGTCGACCGTCACTTCGTGGTGTTGGCAGCCCTGGAAGCCTTGGCTGACCGTGGTGAGATCGAACCCAAGGTGGTGGCTGACGCCATCGTCAAGTTCGGGATCAACCCGGAAAAACGCAACCCACTGGACTGCTGAGGAGACTTTTTGTGAGCGAACTCATTCGCGTACCTGACATCGGCAGCGGTGAAGGTGAAGTAATCGAGCTGTTTGTGAAGGTCGGCGACACCGTCGAAGCCGACCAGAGCATCCTGACCCTGGAATCGGACAAGGCGAGCATGGAAATCCCTGCTCCCAAGGCCGGCGTGGTCAAGAGCCTGAAAGTGAAGCTGGGCGACCGCCTGAAAGAAGGCGACGAACTGCTGGAGCTGGAAATCGAAGGTGCTGCCGATGCAGCGCCTGCGGCTGCCGCTCCGGCCGCCGCTGCACCTGCACCTGCTGCTGAACAGCCTGTCGCTGCCGCCGAGGCCCCAGCGGCCCCGGCTGCCGCACCTGCCGCCGCCACCGTCCAGGACATTCACGTCCCGGACATCGGCTCGTCGGGCAAGGCCAAGATCATCGAGTTGCTGGTCAAGGTCGGCGACACCGTCGAAGCCGACCAGTCGCTGATCACCCTGGAGTCCGACAAGGCTTCCATGGAAATCCCATCGCCGGCTGCCGGCGTGGTGGAAAGCATTGCGGTCAAGCTGGAAGACGAAGTCGGTACCGGTGACTTCATCCTCAAGCTGAAAGTACAAGGCGCTGCGCCTGCGGCCGCTCCAGCACCGGCCGCCGCTCCGGCTGCCAAGGCTGAAGCTGCTCCGGCTGCTGCCGCCCCTGCGCCTGCTGCAAAAGCTGAGGCCGCTCCGGCCCCTGCTGCTGCCGCACCTGCGCCAAGCGGTGCCAAGGTTCACGCCGGCCCGGCTGTACGCCAACTGGCCCGTGAATTCGGCGTCGAGCTGAGCGCCGTCTCGGCCAGCGGTCCTCACGGTCGCGTGCTGAAGGAAGACGTGCAGGCTTACGTCAAGGCCATGATGCAGAAGGCCAAGGAAGCGCCGTCTGCCGGGGGCGCTACCGGGGGCTCGGGCATTCCGCCGATCCGTACCGTGGATTTCAGCCGTTTCGGCGAAATCGAAGAAGTGCCGATGACCCGCCTGATGCAAATCGGCGCAGCCGGCCTGCACGCGAGCTGGCTGAACATCCCGCACGTGACTCAGTTCGACCAGGCCGATATCACCGACCTGGAAGCCTTCCGCGTTGCGCAGAAAGCCGTGGCCGAGAAGGCCGGCGTGAAGCTGACCGTGCTGCCCCTGCTGCTCAAGGCCTGTGCGCACCTGCTCAAGGAACTGCCGGACTTCAACAGCTCGCTGGCGCCAAGCGGCAAAGCGATCATCCGCAAGAAGTACGTGAACATCGGCTTTGCGGTCGACACCCCTGACGGCCTGCTGGTACCGGTCATCAAGAACGTCGACCAGAAGAGCCTGCTGCAACTGGCTGGCGAAGCGGCTGCGTTGGCCGCCAAGGCCCGCGACAAGAAGCTCACCCCGGACGACATGCAGGGCGCGTGCTTCACCATCTCCAGCCTCGGGCACATTGGCGGTACGGGCTTCACGCCAATCGTCAATGCGCCGGAAGTGGCGATCCTGGGTGTGTCCAAGGCGACTATCCAGCCGGTGTGGGACGGTAAAGCGTTCCAGCCCAAGCTGATGCTGCCACTGTCGCTGTCCTACGATCACCGTGTGATCAACGGCGCCGCAGCGGCACGCTTCACCCAGCGCCTGAGCCAGTTGCTCAACGACATCCGCACCATCCTGCTGTAAGCCGCAACGGCCTCCCCCTGGGGGGAGGCCATTGCCGCCTCGATTTCCGAGCGCCACGCTCGTACCTCAACCCCGCCACTTGGCGGGGCTTTTTTTGGGTTTTTTGTACACACAGGACAGGCTTGTACACCTTCTGTCACCCTGATTGCAGAAATCCCCCGGGTGGCCGATAACACCCTTATAGCACTTAGCCTTCATCCTCTCTTGTCAGTGCGTGCCGCATGATGCAACCTTGCCGCAAGCGACAGTAAAGAGGGCGTGAGCCCGGCGCCGTGCGTATTTTCCCAAGCGAGTTTCCCCCATGAAAAGCCAACCCGATGTTGCCCGAATGGCGACCGAGGTAGTGACGCAATTACCGGTGCCTTCGCGCCTCGGTATGCTGCGTTTCGAGCGGCTGAATGAGGCAAGCTGGGCGCTGCTCTACCTTGACCCCAATTGCGAGCGCCAATTCGGCTTGCCGGCGGTCGAACTGTGCGCCCTGCTGGGCACGCCGTACGCCAGCCTGATGGAGCCCCAGGCGCGCTATCAACTGCACGACGCGATCCAGCAGCAACTGAGCCACAGCGCCCACTACCTGGTGCGCTACACCCTGCACACCAGCGATGGCCCGCTGAGCCTGCTCGAAATGGGCGAGGCCTACAAACAGCACAACCGTCACCTGCTGCGCGGCTACCTGATGGTGGTGGATGGCCTGTTCAGCGAACTGCCCGTCACGGTGCCGACCGCCGACCTGGAAAACCAGAACAGCCGCCTGCAAATCGCCCTGGAACTCAACCAGCGCGCGCAGCAGGAGCAACTGCAGCACCTGGAGCGGGTACGCGCCCAGCAGGAGCTGATCCTGCTGCTGGCCCGCCAGCGCTACACCACGCCCAATTCGCTGCAAGAAGCCGCCGAACTGATCACCCGCAGCGCCTGCGACATCTATCAGATCGATCGCGCCAGCATCTGGAATCTGGACGGCCAGCACCTGGTGCCGATTTCGGCCTATCTGCGCGCCGATCAACGCCACTATTTGCCCGAAGCGATCGACGCCAGCTGCTTCCCCGACTACCTCGAAGCCCTGCACAGCAGCCGCGCCATCGATGCCACCCATGCCGTGCAAGACCCGCGCACCCGGGAAATGGCCGAAAGCCTGATCGCCAAGGATGTCCACGCCATGCTCGACGCGAGCATCCGCGTGGATGGCCAGGTCGTCGGCGTGCTGTGCCTGGAGCAAAGCGGCAGTTCGCGGGCATGGCAGTCCGATGAGATCGCCTTTGCCGGCGAGCTGGCGGACCAGTTCGCCCAAGTCATCAACAACCACAACCGGCGCACCGCCACCAGCGCCCTGCACCTGTTCCAGCGCGCGGTGGAACAGAGCGCCAACGCGTTTCTGCTGGTTAATTGCGATGGTGTGGTGGAGTACGTCAACCCAAGCTTTACCGCCATTACCCAATACAGCGCCGAAGAGGTGCACGGCCACCGCCTGGCGCAGTTGCCGGCCCTGGAGAACCTCAGCGAATTACTGTTCGACGCGCCGTCGGTCCTGGCCAAAAGCAACAGCTGGCAAGGCGAATTCAAAAGCCGGCGCAAAAACCTGGAACCCTACTGGGGCCAGTTGTCGATTTCCAAGGTATATGGCGACAACCGTGAGTTGACCCATTACATCGGCATCTACGAAGACATTACCCAGACCAAGCTGGCGCAACAGCGCATCGAACGCCTGGCCTACACCGACAACCTGACCAACCTGGGCAACCGCCCGGCGTTCATCCGCAACCTCGATGAGCGCTTTGCCCGCGACAGCGACAGCCCGATCAGCCTGCTGCTGGTGGACATCGACAACTTCAAGCGGATCAACGACAGCCTCGGCCACCAGACCGGTGACAAGCTGCTGATCAGCCTGGCCCGCCGTCTGCGCAACAGTTTGAGCAGCGGCGGCAGCCTGGCGCGCTTTGCCAGTAACGAGTTTGCGGTGCTGCTTGACGATGCCGACATGGAGACCGGCCAGCAGGTGGCCAGTCAGTTACTGGCCACCCTCGACAAACCGATGTTCGTCGACAACCAGTTGATCAGCGTGACCGGCTCCGTGGGCCTCGCCTGCGCGCCGCTGCACGGGCGCGACCCGCAGACCCTGATGCGCAACGCCGGCCTGGCCCTGCACAAGGCCAAGGCCAACGGCAAACACCAGGTGCAGGTGTTTACCGAAGCGCTGAATGCCGAGGCCAGCTACAAGCTGTTTGTGGAAAACAACCTGCGCCGCGCCCTGACCCAGAATGAGCTGGACGTGTTCTACCAGCCCAAGCTGTGCCTGCGCAGTGGTCGCCTGCTGGGCATGGAAGCGCTGTTGCGCTGGAACCACCCGGAAAAGGGCATGATCCGCCCCGACCAGTTCATCAGCGTGGCCGAAGAGACCGGTTTGATCATCCCCATCGGCAAATGGGTCGCCCGGCAGGCATGCCGCATGAGCCGTCGATTGACAGCCGCGGGCCTGGGTAATTTGCAGGTGGCGATCAACCTGTCGCCCAAGCAGTTTTCCGACCCGGACCTGGTGGCCTCGATTGCCACGATCCTCAAGGAAGAGCAGTTGCCGGCCAATCTGCTGGAGCTGGAGCTGACCGAAGGCCTGCTGCTGGAAGCCACCGAAGACACGCGCCAGCAACTGGACCAACTGAAGAGTTTTGGCCTGACCCTGGCCATGGACGACTTCGGTACCGGTTACTCGTCGCTGAGCTACTTGAAAAAATTCCCCATCGACATCATTAAGATCGACCGCAGCTTTATCCACGAAATCCCGGATAACCAGGACGACATGGAGATCACCTCGGCGGTCATCGCCATGGCCCACAACCTCAAGCTCAAGGTGGTCGCCGAAGGTATCGAGACCGCCGAGCAACTGGCGTTCCTGCGCCGGCATCGTTGCGACGTGGGCCAGGGCTATCTGTTCGACCGGCCAATCCCCGGCGCAGAGCTGCTGGAAAAGCTCAAACGTTATCCACGCGGGCCAATTGCCTGACAGCGCGGTAACACTCGGGCACACTGGCTGTCTGAAAATTTACTGTTACTCAACCTGACGAGAGGACTGATCATGGTCTTGCGCTCGGAAATTCTGGTGAACAAAAACGTGCTGCCTACTCAAGAACAAGCCTTGCCCGGCCGTGAAACCCCGATGGCATTGCCCGAAACTCACTTCGTCAACGGCAACCCGTTGCTGGGCCCTTTTACCGACGACGTCGGTTTCGCGATCTTCGGCCTCGGTTGTTTCTGGGGCGCCGAGCGCAAATTCTGGGAGCGCGACGGGGTGGTCAGTACCGTGGTCGGCTACGCCGGCGGCTTCACGCCGAACCCGACCTACGAAGAAGTCTGCTCGGGCCTGACCGGCCACAGCGAAGTGGTGCTGGTGGTATACGACCAGGCCAAAGTGAAATACGAAGACCTGCTGAAGATGTTCTGGGAACTGCACAACCCGACCCAGGGCATGCGCCAGGGCAACGACATCGGCAGCCAATACCGTTCGGTGATCTATGCCACCACGCCGGAGCAACTGGCGGCAGCCAAGGCCAGTGCCCAGGCCTATCAGCAAGAGCTGACCAAGGCCGGCCTGGGCGAGATCACCACCGAAATCGACGAAGCGCCGACGGTGTACTTCGCCGAGGCGTATCACCAGCAATACCTGGCGAAGAACCCGCAGGGCTATTGCGGCATCGGCGGCACCGGCGTGACCTGCCCGATCTAAAGCACAACACAGATTAAAAATGTGGGAGGGGGCTTGCCCCCGATAGCGGAGTGTCAGTTACTGATGTAATGACTGACACCCAGCAATCGGGGGCAAGCCCCCTCCCACATTGGGTCCGTGCTTGGCTTCAGAGCCGGTTACCCAGCGAGAAGCCAATCCATGGATCAGCGGCACTGGCGCGGCCTGCCCGATCTAAAGAGCAACACAGATTAAAAATGTGGGAGGGGGCTTGCCCCCGATAGCGGAGTGTCAGTCACAGATGTAATGACTGACACCCAGCAATCGGGGGCAAGCCCCCTCCCACATTGGGTTCTGCGTTTGTATTGAGATTAGTTACTCAGCGATAAGCCAATCCATCTGCCATCCACCTTGGGTCTGGCCAAGCTTCTTGGACAGCCATGGCAGCAGTTCACGCAATTCCTCTTCCAGCCCCCACGGCGGGTTGGCAATCGCCAGGCCTGAGCCGGTCAGGGTGTTGGGCGTGTCCAGCGGGTGCACCAACAGCTCCACGCGCAACAGTTTCGGCGCGCCGGTGCCGGCCAGGTCCTGATAAAAGCGGCGCAGCATGCGCGGGTCCTTCACCGGGTACCAGATCGCTGCGACGGTCTGGCGCATGCGGCTCACGGCTTCCTTGAGGGACGCCGCGCAGCGCTGCATTTCGTCGAGTTTTTCGAACGGTGGGTCGATCAGCATCAGCGCGCGTTTTTCCGGTACTGGCAACAAGGCGCGCGGCACATGCCAGCCTTCGCCCAGGTGCACTTTGACCCGGCGATCACCCTTCATGTTGTCCTTGAGCAGCACGCCGTCTTCCGGGTGTTTTTCGTTGAGCAGCACACGGTCCTGGGGGCGCGTCAGGCGCCGCGCCAGCTCCGGCGAGCCCGGGTAGTAGCGCAACTGGCCATCCGGGTTCATCTCGTGCAGCACGCGCATGTAATCGGCGGTGAGCGGCGGCAGGTCGTTGGCGCCCCACAGGCGGGCGATGCCTTCCAGGTATTCACCGGTGCGGTTGGCCTGGTCACCCTGCAGGTCGTACAGGCCAATGCCGGCGTGGGTATCGAGGTAGGCGAACGGCTGCTCCTTGCGCGACATCAGGGCGATGAGGCGGGTCAAGGTCAGGTGTTTGAAGACATCGGCGTGGTTGCCGGCGTGAAAGGCGTGACGATAATTCATGGTTGCTCCTGCGCAGGGGGCGAAGTTTACCTTCTACCGGCGCAAAGGTGCAGGGCCGCATGGCGGGTGGCATCTTTGTCTAACTCAACTGCGACTGGAGGTAATCGACCAGCGCGGCATGGCTGGCCCCCCGCCTGCGCACGAACCAGCCCAGTTTGTGCTGCAAGGTGGCCGGCGTGAAGGCAGCACACAGATCAGGACGCTGCGCTTGCAGCCATTGCAGCAGGTTGTCGATCAGCACGCCCGGCGACTGTTCCTCCAGGTGCCTGAGCAACGACGCAGGCACTCGCCACCACGGGCACGCTTGAGCTGGCGTGACCGGTCCAGTTGCCACCGTCAGCGGGCGGCCATTGATCAGGTAACGCCCAAACACCGGCAAGACCGCGCCTGCCTGGTCATCCAGGTGCTGCCACATCGGCTCAAACCGGGCGCCATCCCAGAAGCGGAAAAACACCGCCTGGTCATTGGGCAGGAACACCTTGCTCAAGCCTCGCAGGTGGGCTACCACGCTTTCCAATGGACTGGAAGATACCGCCAGCCACCCCCAATCGTCGGATGGCGCGGCGGCTACCCAATCGAGAAACGCGCTGCCCGGCTCGACGATGCCCACGTAAGGCATCACCGCCTCCCACTGGGCGTAGGCCGTGCCTGCCCAGATCGCTTGGGGCAGCGGCCCCGCCGCTGTGGCTTGCCAGGCAGCGAGCGGCCTGGCGTCGCTGGCATTGCCGAGTACGGCATAAATTCGCTCATCGGCAAGCAAAGGGCACTGCGCCAGCCAGCTGCGGGGGTCCATGGGTGTGCGCATCAGGAAACACTCCGTGCATGCCCGCTGATATCGCACTGCCCGGCACGGCAACGCTCGCATTCCTCGCAAAACGGCGCGCTGCGCTTGAGGGTGGCCACTTGCACAGGGCTCAGGGGCAGCGGGATAACCGCCTGCAGCGCCTCCTTCAAACCAGGCGTCAACGGCGCCATCGTTGCGGCAGGCGCCCCGCCAGGCTGGATGGGCACACTGCTGAAGATGCCGCCCGCCGACAGCGTGATCGACTGCCCTCCCGCCTGAATCGTAACGCTGGCCCCCGCATCGATGACGATGCTCTGCCCTGCCACCAGTTGTAGCGTGCGACCGGCATGCATGTGCTGCGAACCGCCGACCCTCAGGTGGTCATCCTGCTTGAGTTCAGTCAGGCGATTGCCGTGGGTGATGCGTTGCTCTTCGCCCTGCAACTCATGGTGCGACTCGCCGCCCACCGTAATCCGGCGCTGGTTATCGACCTGCACCTGCTGGTCATGCAACACGTGCTGGGTCCAGTCGCGCTGGGCGCGCAGGTAAATTTCCTCGGCGCCCTTGCGGTCATCGATGCGCAGTTCGTTGTAGCCGCCACCACCGGGGCTGCTCTGGCTGCGAAAGATACTGCGGGTCTTGTCCGCCGGCAGATCAAGGGGCAAACGATTCGCCGCGTTGGGCAGGCAGCCCATCACCAGGGGCATGTCCACGTCGCCATCGACGAAGCCCACCAGCACTTCCATGCCGACGCGCGGGGTCAGCACCGCCCCGTAACGATCATGGGCCCAGCCGCTCGCCACGCGCAGCCAGCAACTGGAGTGTTCGTTGTGTTCCCCGTCGCGATCCCAGGCCATCTGCACCTTGACCCGACCGTATTCGTCGCAGTGCACCTCACTGCCGACAGGCCCGGTGACCACCGCGTTCTGGTAACCCGACAGCTGCGGCCGGGGCATGATCAAAGGTGTTCGGAACGGCACATCCCAAGGCGTGACGACAAATTCGTTGCTGTAGCCTGCGGGCACGTCCTCAGGCGCAGACTCCTCCAATACTTGCGGCTGCTGCCCGGTGTGGTGCAACCGGGTGACCAGCCACAGATCATTCCACTCCTGACGCGGGTGGTCGGCCATCTTCAGAAACTGCCCGGTGACCAGGGCCGGCTGGTCGCTGATACCGCTGGCCTGGCGAAAGTCACTGCGATGACGCTCCAACACACGTTGCGCCAGGTACTTGCCGTGCGCTCGGTCCGTAAAGTCACCGGGGTAGCGCTGTTCGTCGAGGGTCGGGCGTTGCCCGCTGGAGGCCGTGCCTTCCAATACCAGGCTGGGCTTTTTGAAGTCGTAGGCCCGCAGGTTCACACCAGCCGTGCGGGTTTCGAGACGCAACATAAAGCGCTTGATCGCGGGGGCCCCGGCCACCATCCCGGAACCGGCCAAGTAGGACGTTTCCTGGTCCGGCTGCCTGAACACACTCTGGTCATCGCCAAACACCAGCAAGTGGCGCTCGGGACTGTGCTGAAAGTGGTAGTGAATGCCCGACTCAACGCACAAGCGATGGATGAACTGCAAATCGGTTTCGTCGAACTGAACACAGTATTCGCGCTCGGGATATTGACCGCTCAGGCGAAACACGAAGGTATCGGCCTGGATCTCCTGAGCCTCCAGCACCCGCGCAATGATCTGCGGCACGGTTTTTTGCTGAAATATCCGTTGGTGAGTGCTGTGTTCCAGATACGCCAACTGCGGTACCAGGGTGATCTGGTAACGGGTCAGGCGCTTGCCCGAATCGCCTTGCGCGACGCGGTAAACCTGGCCATGAATGCCATGGCCGTGGGCGTCGAACCCCAGGAATGCCTGGCGGTGCAGAAGGCTATCGAGGTCAAGGTCGGGTTGTTCGCTGACCAACTCAAGGTCAAAGCGAAAGGGCAGACTGATAAATTCATCGCCCATGAATCCATGAACCTTGAGATCACAAGGCTTCCCATCCAGGGTCAGATTAAAGGCACTTTGATTGGCAGGAGCGAACATCCGGTGTTTCTCTGCGAAGGGTGAGTGAGCGATTCTGCAACAGCCGTTTACCGAGTCGGGCACTGCTACGGAAAATAAGTAAGGTCCTACATCGGCGATGCCGGAATCCTCAAGGCCTGACCGCTCAGGCAAAAAAAAGGCCCGCATCCATCGGACGCAGGCCTTCTTTTCGATAACTGGGCGATCAACGCCCAGCGGTATTACTTGTTGAGGTTGTAATCTTTTTCCGCCGCATCAAAGCGCTCGACCATACCGGCAGTCGGTGCACCCATCTTGCTCACGAAGTAGATCGCCAGGCTGGCGAAGATGAAGCCTGGGATGATTTCGTACAGGCCGAGCAACTCGAAGTGTTTCCACACGATCACGGTGATTGCGCCCACCAGGATGCCGGCCAGTGCGCCGTTGCGGGTCATGTGTTTCCAGATGACCGAGATCAGCACCACAGGACCGAAGGCAGCGCCGAAACCGGCCCAGGCGTAGCTGACCAGGCCCAGTACGCGGTTTTCCGGGTTGGCGGCCATGGCGATGGCGATCAAGGCAACCACCAGCACCATGATCCGACCGACCCATACCAGTTCAAGCTGGGACGCGCCCTTGCGCAGGAAGGCCTTGTAGAAATCTTCGGTCAGGGCGCTGGAGCACACCAGCAACTGGCAGCTCAGGGTGCTCATGACGGCCGCGAGGATGGCCGACAGCAGGACACCGGCAATCCATGGGTTGAACAGGATCTTGGCCAGTTCGATAAACACGCGCTCAGGGTTTTCGGTCACGGGACCGGCCACCTCAGGATGCGCCGAGAAGTAAGCGATGCCGAAGAAGCCCACTGCCACCGTGCCACCCAGGCACAGAATCATCCAGGTCATGGAGATACGGCGCGCGTTGGCAATCGACTTCACCGAATCCGCCGCCATGAACCGCGCGAGAATGTGCGGCTGGCCGAAGTAACCCAGGCCCCAGCCCATCAGCGAGATGATGCCGATGAAGGTGGTGTTTTTCAGCATGTCGAAGTTGGTCGGGTCCTGGGCTTCGATGGCCAGGAAGGTGGTGTCCACGCCGCCGGTGGCCAGCAATACGATGATCGGCGTCAGGATCAACGCGAAGATCATCAGCGTGGCTTGCACGGTGTCGGTCCAACTGACCGCCAGGAAACCGCCGATAAAGGTGTAGGCAATGGTCGCCGCGGCACCGGCCCACAACGCCGTCTCGTAGGACATGCCGAAGGTGCTTTCGAACAGACGCGCACCGGCCACGATGCCGGAGGCGCAGTAAATGGTGAAGAACACCAGGATCACCACGGCGGAAATGATCCGCAGCAGGCCGCTTTTATCTTCGAAGCGGCTGGAGAAGTAATCCGGCAGGGTCAGGGCGTCGCCGTTGTGTTCAGTCTGCACCCGCAGGCGACCGGCCACGAACAGCCAATTGAGGTAGGCACCGACGATCAGGCCGATGGCGATCCAGCTTTCCGACAAGCCCGACATGTAGATCGCGCCCGGCAGGCCCATCAACAACCAGCCGCTCATATCGGAAGCACCGGCGGACAAGGCTGTCACCACGCTGCCAAGGCTGCGACCGCCAAGGATGTAATCGGAAAGGTTGTTGGTGGAGCGATAGGCCATCAGGCCGATCAGCACCATTGCTGCGATATAGATCACGAACGTGATCAGGGTGGGATTGCTAACGCTCATAGAAGTGACGCCCTGGCTTTGTTTTTATGTAGCGACGGTCTGTCAGACCGCTACCGGTAGTAACCGAATAAACGATGCTGAATGCCGCGCATTTATGACTGGCGTTTCCCCAGGAAAGCCGCCAGCCGATGAACCAAACCGTAGAGGTGGTTGCACCTTGGTGCGCGAATGCTATTCAACAATGCAAATAAGGTGCAACCAGTTTCTTGCGAATAAGTTGCACCTGCGCGCTTTTGCGCACAAACACCGTGTTTTTGCTCCTTTTCGGAGCAAGAACATTCAATCTCAGAAGCAAATGCACCGACAAGCAGCCGATTCGGTCAAAGGCCGGATTTTTTCCGATCAAGCGTCGTAAATTTCATCAACAAAAAGGGTTGCACCCGGTTGCACCTCGCCATGGGCAAAGCTAATCTTGCCGCCAGCAGATGCCACTCGGTAGTGGCACCCATGAGGATAAGAATATGGCTACGACCACCCTTGGGGTCAAACTCGACGACCCGACCCGCGAACGCCTCAAGGCCGCCGCGTCCTCCATTGATCGCACGCCGCACTGGCTGATCAAACAGGCAATTTTCAATTACCTGGAGAAACTCGAGGGTGGTGCAACCCTGAACGAGCTCAATGGCTTGAGCAACAAGCACGCCGATGATGCGGGCGAGGTGCAGGCCGACCACGCGCACCAGTGCTTCCTTGAGTTCGCCGAGAGCATCCTGCCGCAGTCCGTATTGCGCGCTTCGATCACCGCCGCTTACCGTCGCCCCGAGCCGGAAGTGGTGCCGATGCTGATCGAACAGGCCCGTCTGCCGGCCGACATGGCCGAAGCCACCCACAAGCTGGCCGCCACGATTGCCGAGAAACTGCGCAACCAGAAGAGCGCCGGCGGCCGTGCCGGTATTGTTCAGGGCCTGCTGCAGGAATTTTCCCTGTCGTCCCAGGAAGGCGTGGCGCTGATGTGCCTGGCCGAGGCGCTGCTGCGCATCCCGGACAAGGGCACTCGCGATGCACTGATTCGCGACAAGATCAGCACCGGCAACTGGCACCCGCACCTGGGTAACAGCCCGTCGCTGTTCGTCAATGCCGCCACCTGGGGCCTGCTGTTGACCGGCAAACTGGTCGCCACCCACAACGAAGCAGGACTGACCTCGTCCCTGAGCCGCATCATCGGCAAAAGCGGCGAGCCGATGATCCGCAAGGGCGTCGACATGGCCATGCGCCTGATGGGCGAGCAGTTCGTCACCGGCGAAACCATCGCCGAAGCCCTGGCCAATGCGAGCAAGTTCGAAGCCAAGGGCTTTCGCTACTCCTACGACATGCTCGGGGAAGCCGCGCTCACCGAGCACGATGCGCAGAAGTACCTGGCCTCGTACGAACAAGCCATTCATTCCATCGGCAAGGCGTCCCACGGCCGTGGGATCTATGAAGGCCCAGGCATCTCCATCAAGCTTTCCGCCCTGCACCCGCGTTACAGCCGCGCGCAGTACGAGCGGGTGATGGACGAGTTGTACCCGCGCCTGTTGTCGCTGACCCTGCTGGCCAAACAGTACGACATCGGCCTGAACATCGACGCCGAAGAGGCCGACCGCCTCGAGTTGTCCCTGGATCTGCTTGAGCGCCTGTGCTTCGAGCCGCAACTGACCGGCTGGAACGGTATCGGTTTCGTGATCCAGGCCTACCAGAAGCGTTGCCCGTACGTGATCGACTATGTGATCGACCTGGCCCGCCGCAGCCGCCACCGCCTGATGATCCGCCTGGTCAAAGGCGCGTACTGGGACAGCGAAATCAAGCGCGCCCAGGTCGAAGGCCTGGAAGGCTACCCGGTGTATACGCGCAAGGTGTACACCGACGTTTCCTACATTGCCTGCGCACGCAAACTGCTGTCGGTGCCGGAAGTCATCTACCCGCAGTTCGCCACGCACAACGCCCACACCCTGGCCGCCATCTACCACATTGCCGGTCAGAACTATTACCCCGGCCAGTACGAGTTCCAATGCCTGCACGGCATGGGTGAGCCGCTGTACGAACAGGTCGTAGGCAAGGTTTCCGAAGGCAAGTTGAACCGTCCGTGCCGCGTGTACGCCCCGGTCGGCACCCACGAAACACTGCTGGCGTATCTGGTGCGTCGCCTGCTGGAAAACGGTGCGAACACTTCGTTCGTCAACCGCATCGCCGACCAATCCATCTCGATCCAGGAGCTGGTGGCCGATCCAGTGGCGAGCATCGAGCAGATGGCGACCGTGGAAGGCGGCTTCGGCCTGCCGCACCCGCGTATCCCGCTGCCGCGTGACTTGTATGGCCGCGACCGCGCCAACTCGGCCGGTATCGACCTGGCCAACGAGCATCGCCTGGCATCGCTGTCCTGTGCCCTGCTGGCCACCGCCCACAACAACTGGAAAGCCGCGCCGATGCTCGGTTGCGCCTCCAGCGAACAACCGGCTGCCGCGGTGCTGAACCCGTCGGACCTGCGCGATGTGGTCGGTCATGTTCAGGAAGCCACGGTCGAAGACGTCGACAATGCCATCCAGTGCGCTATCAGCGCCGCACCGATCTGGCAGGCCACCCCGCCCGCCGAGCGCGCCGCGATCCTGGAACGCGCCGCCGACCTGATGGAAGGCGAAATCCAGCCACTGATGGGCCTGCTGGCCCGCGAAGCCGGCAAGACCTTCGCCAACGCCATCGCTGAAGTGCGCGAAGCCGTGGACTTCCTGCGCTATTACGCGGTACAGGCACGCAACGATTTCACCAACGACGCCCATCGCCCATTGGGCCCGGTGGTGTGTATCAGCCCGTGGAACTTCCCGCTGGCGATCTTCAGCGGCCAGGTTGCCGCTGCGCTGGCCGCCGGCAACCCGGTACTGGCCAAGCCTGCCGAACAAACCCCGCTGGTCGCCGCCCAAGCCGTGCGCATCCTGCTCGAAGCTGGTATCCCGCAAGGCGTGCTGCAATTGCTGCCGGGCCAGGGCGAAAGCGTCGGTGCCCGCCTGGTCGGTGACGAGCGCGTCAAGGGCGTGATGTTCACCGGCTCCACCGAGGTTGCACGCTTGCTGCAACGCAGTGTGGCCGGGCGCCTGGATGCCCAGGGGCGTCCGATTCCGCTGATCGCCGAAACCGGTGGCCAGAACGCGATGATCGTCGATTCGTCGGCGCTCACCGAACAAGTGGTCATCGACGTGGTGTCGTCGGCCTTCGACAGCGCCGGCCAACGTTGCTCGGCCCTGCGCGTCTTGTGCCTGCAGGAAGATTCGGCAGACCGTGTCATCGAAATGCTCAAGGGCGCCATGGCCGAATGCCGCCTGGGCAACCCGGAGCGCCTGTCGGTGGATATCGGCCCGGTGATCGACGCCGAAGCCAAGGCCGGCATCGAGAAACACATCCAGGCCATGCGCGACAAAGGCCGCAACGTTTACCAGGTGGCCATTGCCGATGGCGACGAGATCAAGCGTGGCACCTTCGTGATGCCGACCCTGATCGAGCTGGAAAGCTTCGACGAGCTGCAACGGGAAATCTTCGGTCCGGTGCTGCACGTGGTGCGCTACAAGCGTAAAGAGATCGACCAGCTCATCGGCCAGATCAACGCATCCGGCTACGGCCTGACCCTGGGCGTGCACACCCGCATCGACGAGACCATCGCCAAGGTGATCGACAACGTCAACGCCGGTAACGTCTACGTCAACCGCAACATTGTCGGCGCCGTGGTCGGCGTGCAACCGTTCGGCGGTGAAGGCCTGTCGGGTACCGGCCCCAAAGCCGGTGGTCCGCTGTACCTGTACCGCCTGTTGTCGACCCGTCCTACCGATGCGATCGAGCAATCCTTCGTACGTGGCGACGCCTTGACCGCACCCGACCTGCGCCTGCGCGACGCCATGAGCCAACCGCTGACCGCACTGAAAACCTGGGCCGACACTCATAAGTTCAGCGAACTGAGCGCCCTGTGCACACAATTTGCGGCACAGTCGCAAAGCGGTATCACCCGCCAACTGGCCGGCCCGACCGGCGAGCGCAACAGCTATGCGATCCTGCCGCGCGAGCACGTGCTGTGCCTGGCCGAAGTGGAAGGAGACCTGCTGACCCAACTGGCCGCGGTATTGGCGGTAGGCGGTTCGGCGGTATGGCCGGAAACCGAGCTGACCAAGGCCTTGTTCCCACGTCTGCCGAAAGATATTCAGACGAAGATCAAGCGCGTGGCCGACTGGACCAAGGACGACGTGGTGTTTGACGCGGTCCTGCATCACGGTGATTCCGACCAATTGCGCGCGGTGTGCCAGCAAGTGGCGCAGCGTGGCGGTGCGATTGTTGGCGTGCATGGTTTGTCCCAGGGCGAAACGGCGATTGCGCTGGAGCGCCTGGTGATTGAGCGGGCATTGAGCGTCAACACCGCTGCGGCAGGCGGTAACGCCAGCCTGATGACCATAGGCTAACCGCGGTAAAAAATATGGGAGGGGGCAAGCCCCCTCCCACATTTGGCCCCATTTCAATTCCCTGCCTGCGTTTTGCCCCTCTATCACCCAGATCAATCTTGCTATCCACCCTCCATTCGCGCACTTAGACTCAGGCCAATTCCTTCAAAGGTAATCCGCCATGTCCGAGACGCTGCTCAGTTCCCGCAATCTGGCTTTCGAGCTGTACGAAGTCCTCGATGCCGAGGGCCTGACCCAGCGCGAGCGGTTTGCCGAGCACAATCGCGAAACCTTCGATGCCGCCATCGGCACGGCGCGCAGCATTGCCGAAAAGCACTTCGCGCCGCACAACCGCAAGAACGATGAAAACGAACCGCGCTATGAAGACGGCAAGGCGATCCTGATTCCGGAAGTAAAGCCGGCCGTGGATGCCTTTCTTGAAGCCGGTTTTCTCAACGCCGCGCGCAGTTTCGAAGCCGGTGGCATGCAGCTGCCTACATTGCTATCCCAGGCTTGCTTTGCGCACTTCCAGTCGGCCAACGCCGCGTCCACGTCCTACCCGTTCCTGACTATGGGCGCCGCCAACCTGATTGAAAGTTTTGGCACCGAGGAGCAGAAAAAACGCTTCCTGCAGCCAATGATCGACGGACGTTTCTTCGGCACCATGGCCCTCACCGAACCGCATGCCGGGTCGTCTTTGTCGGATATTCGTACACGCGCAGAGCCTGCGGCGGACGGCACGTATCGCCTGAAGGGCAACAAGATCTTCATTTCCGGCGGCGACCACCCGCTGTCGGAAAATATCGTGCACATGGTGCTGGCCAAGCTGCCCGACGCGCCGGCCGGGGTGAAGGGTATTTCGCTGTTTATCGTGCCCAAATTCCTGGTCAACGATGACGGCAGCCTGGGCGAGCGCAACGACGTGCTGCTGGCCGGGCTGTTTCACAAGATGGGCTGGCGCGGCACCACGTCCACAGCGCTTAATTTCGGTGATAACGGCAACTGTGTCGGCTACCTGGTGGGCAAACCGCACCAGGGCCTGAGCTGCATGTTCCAGATGATGAATGAAGCCCGCATTGGCGTGGGCATGGGCGCGGTGATGCTCGGTTATGCGGGCTACCTTTACTCGCTGGAGTACGCCCGCGAACGTCCGCAAGGCCGCCTGCCGGACAACAAGGACCCAGGCACCGCGCCGGTACCGATCATCCAGCACGCCGATATCAAGCGCATGCTGCTGACACAAAAAGCCTATGTCGAAGGCGCCTTCGACCTGGGCCTGTATGCCGCGCGGCTGTTCGACGACACCACCACCCTGCCGACCGACGACGAACGCAAACAGGCCCACGAGCTGCTGGACCTGCTGACCCCCATCGTCAAATCCTGGCCGTCGGAGTTCTGCCTCAAGGCCAACGAACTGGCGATCCAGATTCTTGGCGGCCATGGCTATACCCGTGAATACCCGGTGGAGCAGTACTACCGCGATAACCGCCTGAACCCGATCCATGAAGGCACCCATGGCATCCAGTCCCTGGATTTGCTCGGGCGCAAACTGGCGCAGAACGGGGGTGCCGGGCTCAAGCAATTGATTCGACTGATCGCCGAGACAGGCGCCCGGGCACAGCGGTACCCATCGCTGACCGCGCTGAGGCAACCACTGGAGCACCTGGTCAGTCGCCTGCAAAGCGTCACCCTCGGCCTGCTGGGCGATCTCGCCCAGGGCAAGGTCAACAGCAGCCTGGCGAACTCGGCGCTGTACCTGAAGGTGTTCGGACACACGGTGATTGGCTGGCGCTGGCTGGAACAGGCGATTCGCGCCGAAGAAGGACTGGCCAGGGGCAACGCGGCCGATGTGGCCTTCTATAAAGGCAAGCTCCAGGCCGCCCGGTACTTCCTGACCTGGGAAGTACCAGGCTGCCATCATGAACTGGCGATTCTGGAGGCACGCGACGATACGTGCCTGGGCATGCAGGATGCGTGGTTCTAGGGCTGGATCGCCTTGGAAATCACCTCGACCGTGGCGCTGACTTGCTCTTGGTAACGGTCGAGTTCCTGTTGGTGAGCCTGCTGCATTTCGATTTGCTCGGCGCACAGGTTCAGCGCGGCCAGTACCAATAGTTTGTCACCGATCAGGGTCGGGTACTTTTTCTTGGTGGTGGCCAGGGAGGCCTTGAGCATAGTCACGGCGTGCATCAGGGTCTGGTCTTCCCCGGCCGGTGCCTTGATCGAGTAATCCTCTCCGAGAATCGAAACGACCTTTATCCCTTCGTTCATGCGCTGACAGGCCCTGCGCTTACACGCTCAACCAGTGCCTGGATACGGGCGGCGGTGGCACCGTGTTTTTCTTCCTGTTCCATCAGGTTCAGTTGCAGGCTGTCGTTTTCGTCCCTGGCACGGGCAAGCTCCGCCTTGAGGGATTCGTTGCTGCCCAGCAGGTCATGATTCTGCTGTACGAGGTCGCTGACCAGTTGTTCCAGTTGGCTGAGGGATGCTTCTAACATTTTGATTTCTCTAGCTTTTAAAAGGGCGGTGACGATAAAGAAAATTCACCTCGGATGCCAGGGTTATCCCCCGGCGCGCAGCCCGATTCCGAAGGCCCGGGCCGCACTTTCGAGCCTTAGTGACTGCAATTACCCAATCTGGTTCCTGAATCGCTGAAACCCCTGGTCAGATGCGACAAAAACGCACAGTCCCTTAAGACTTTAGTCGTAGGGCCGATACGCGATGCACACACCACCTCATGGCCGCACGGATCGCGCTCCCCCCAGGATTCCAGCATGTCTCTTCGTAATATGAATATCGCGCCGAGGGCCTTCCTCGGCTTCGCGTTTATTGGCGCCTTGATGTTGTTTCTCGGCGTGTTCGCGCTGAACCAGATGAGCAAGATCCGAGCGGCCACCGAAGACATCACCCTGGCCAGCGTACCCAGCATCCGCGCCCTCGACGAGTTCACCCAACTGACATTGCGCCTGCGTGTGTTGTCGTACCGCTTGCTCACCAACCGCGAGCCGGACGTGCAGCAAAAGACCCTGGAAGCCTTCGACCTGCGCAACCAGCAGATCCGCACCGCCCAAGGCGTATATGAAAAGCTGATCGAGACCAGCGAAGAACGTTCGACCTACAACGAATACGTGCGATTGCTGGCTCAGTACCATCAGATCGAAGAGCGTATGAAGAGCCTCTCGCAGGGCAACCAGGTCGAGGCATTGCGCGCCCTGCTCAACACCGAGCTGCTGACCAACTCCGAGCAGGTCAACGGGGTACTCAACCGCCTGCTGGAAATCAATAACGCCATGGCCCTGGACACCAACCAGCAGGCCGAAGACCAGTACAACCTGGCCTTCAACATGGTCGTGGGCCTGCTGGTGATCGCCACCGCGCTGACCCTGTTGTTCGCCTGGCTGCTGACCCGCAGCATCACCGTGCCGATCTCCCAGGCCCTGGAAGCGGCGGAAGAAGTGGCCGAAGGCAACCTCACGCGCCCGATCAAGGTCGACGGCAACGATGAAGCCGGGCGCTTGCTGGCCGCCATGGCCAAAATGCAGGACAAACTGCGCGACACCCTGCAACGCATCGCCGGCTCGGCCACGCAACTGGCGTCGGCCGCCGAAGAGCTCAACGCCGTCACCGACGAAAGCGCGCGCGGCCTGACCCAGCAGAACAACGAAATCGAACAGGCCGCCACCGCCGTCAACGAGATGACCAGCGCGGTCGAGGAAGTCGCACGCAATGCCGTGAGCACCTCTGAAGCCTCGCGCAACGCCACCACCTCCGCCGGCGACGGGCGTGACCTTGTGCAGGAAACCGTCAGCGCCATCGAACGCATGAGCGGCGACGTACAAGCCACCGCGACCTTGATCGGTGAGCTGGCCAATGAATCGCGCGATATCGGCAAGGTACTGGACGTGATCCGTGGCCTGGCCGACCAGACCAACCTGCTGGCCCTCAACGCGGCCATCGAAGCGGCGCGGGCCGGTGAGGCCGGGCGTGGTTTTGCGGTGGTGGCGGATGAGGTGCGCGCGTTGGCCCATCGTACCCAGCAGTCCACCAGCGAGATCGAACGCATGATCGGCAGCATCCAGGCCGGCACCGAGCACGCGGTGGATTCGATGCGCAACAGTACCGAGCGCGCCGAATCGACGCTGAACATCGCCAAGGGCGCGGGGCTGTCGCTGGACACCATCAACACCGCAATTGTCGAGATCAACGAGCGCAACCTGGTGATCGCCAGTGCGGCGGAGGAACAGGCGCAGGTCGCACGGGAAGTCGACCGCAACCTGGTGAATATCCGTGACCTGTCGGTGCAATCGGCGACCGGCGCCAGCCAGACCAGCGCGGCGAGCAACGAGCTGTCGCGCCTGGCGGTGGATTTGAATGGCATGGTCGGGCGCTTCCGTCTCTGACTGACGGCACTGGCTTAAAAATGTAGGAGCGAGCTTGCTCGCGAAAAACGGCAACGATAACGCGTGCTTCCTGACTGAACGCGGCGCCTGTGAGTTTTTCGCGAGCAAGCTCGCTCCTACAAAAAGCCCTGCCCCCCTCCCACATTTGGTTTTGCAAGAATCAGAAAAAGCTTTTTGACAGCGCAGCAATTCAACAGGTTAGAATCCCTGGCACGCAGACTGCATGGTCAGTTTGCGCCCTGTCTTCCCTGCTCTGGAGTACTGCCTTTGAATGCGACGACCATCAACAGCCTGTTCTTGATCGGCGCGTTGCTGGTGAGTGCGAGCATTCTGGTGAGTTCTCTTTCGTCACGCCTGGGCATCCCGATCCTGGTGATCATCCTGGCCGTGGGCATGATCGCCGGCGTCGATGGCGGCGGCATCATCTTCGATAACTACCCGACCGCCTACCTGGTGGGCAACCTCGCTCTGGCCGTGATCTTGCTCGACGGCGGTTTGCGCACGCGGGTGGCGAGTTTCCGTGTGGCACTCTGGCCGGCGTTGTCCCTGGCCACAGTGGGCGTGCTGATCACCACCGGCCTCACCGGCATGGCGGCGGCCTGGCTGTTCGACCTCAATATCATCCAGGGCTTGCTGATCGGCGCCATCGTCGGCTCCACGGACGCTGCGGCAGTGTTCTCGCTGCTGGGCGGCAAGGGCCTGAACGAACGGGTCAGCGCCAGCCTGGAAATCGAATCGGGCAGCAACGACCCCATGGCGGTGTTCCTCACCGTGACCCTGATCGACATGCTCGCCAGCGGCCAGACCGGCCTGCATTGGAGCCTGCTGACCCACCTGATCCGCGAATTCGGCATCGGCGGCCTGGTCGGCCTGGGCGGCGGCTGGCTGATGCTGCAAATGGTCAACCGCATCAACCTGGCCAACGGCCTGTACCCGATCCTGGTGATCGCCGGCGGCCTGTTCGTCTTCGCCCTGACCAACGCCTTGCACGGCAGCGGTTTTCTCGCCGTGTACCTGTGCGGCCTGGTGATCGGCAACCGTCCGGTGCGCAGCCGCCACGGCATCCTGCATATGCTCGACGGCATGGCCTGGCTGGCGCAGATCGGCATGTTCCTGGTGCTGGGCCTGCTGGTCACGCCCCATGACTTGCTGCCCATCGCCCTGCCCGCCCTGGGCCTGGCGCTGTGGATGATCCTGTTTGCGCGCCCGCTGTCGGTGATGGTCGGCCTGCTGCCGTTCAAGGCCTTCCACAGTCGCGAAAAAGCCTTTATCGCCTGGGTCGGGCTGCGCGGTGCGGTGCCGATCATTCTCGCGGTGTTCCCGCTGATGGCCGGCCTGCCCCATGCGCAGCTGTACTTCAACCTGGCGTTCTTTATCGTGCTGGTGTCGCTGCTGGTGCAAGGCACCAGCCTGCCGTGGGTGGCCAAGTTGCTCAAAGTCACCGTACCGCCGGACCCGGCGCCGATTTCCCGCGCCGCCCTGGAAGTGCACGTCACCAGTGAGTGGGAGCT
Organism: Pseudomonas sp. Wu6; assembly: GCF_019891515.1. Lineage (NCBI taxonomy): Bacteria > Pseudomonadati > Pseudomonadota > Gammaproteobacteria > Pseudomonadales > Pseudomonadaceae > Pseudomonas > Pseudomonas sp. Wu6. The sequence continues at coordinate 145,238 of NZ_JAFLXH010000001.1, forward strand.
GTTCGTCTACCGCCTGGGCGCGGAAAAATGGTGCATCGGCGCTGCCCTGCGCGAGCTGAAAATGCCCGAGGGCACGCGGATCGCCGCGCTGTTTCGTGGCCAGCAACTGCTCCATCCGTCGGGTAGTACAGTATTGGAAGTCGATGATTTGCTCTGCGTCATCGGCCATGAACACAACCTGCCGGCCCTGGGCAAACTGTTCAGCCAGGCACCGCAACGCGGCCTGGACCTGCGCTTCTTCGGCGACTTCGTCCTTGAAGGCGACGCCCAGCTGGGCGCGGTGTCGGCGCTGTACGGGCTCAAGCTGGAGGGTATCGACCCGGACATGCCGTTGAGCCGCTTCATCACCCAGAAAGTCGGCGGCGCGCCGGTGGTGGGCGACCAGGTGGAGTGGAACAACACCATCTGGACCGTCGCAGTCATGGACGGGAACAAGATTGGCAAAGTCGGCGTCAGATTCCCCGAAGGAAGTCGCCCGGGCCCCGGGCTCTTCCTCTAAACTGCGGGGCGACAACGCCCCGATTCTTTACCTTGCTCGACCGGTCTCTATGCCAATCCTGCGCACTTTTCTCGCTACTGCCCTGCTGGGCCTGACCCTTTGTGTCGGCACCGTCCACGCCGCCGACCCGCCCAGTGCCGACGCTATCCAGCAAACCCTGGACAAGCTGCCCGACCGCAAGCTGCCCGACGCCGACATGAAGGCATTGCAGGGCATCCTGCAACAGACCCTGACGTACCTGGCCAACAAGCAGGATTACGAGCAGCGCCTGGCCGACCTCAAACGCCAACTTGAGGACGCGCCGCGCCAGACGGTCGACAACCAGCGCGAGCTGACCCGGCTCAAGGCCACCAAAATCGTCCCGGTGGCCCAACGCTACGCCAGCCTGCCCGTGCCGCAGCTTGAGCAATTACTGGTGCAGCGCAGTACCCAGCAAGGCGACCTGCAAAAAGAGCTGGCCGACGCCAACAGCCTGACCATCGCCGCCCAGACCCGGCCCGAGCGCGCCCAGACCGAAATCAGTAGCAGCCAGACGCGCATCCAGCAAATCAATGCGACCCTCAAGACCGGCAAGGACAACGGCAAAGCCCTCAACGCCGACCAGCGCAACCAGCTCAACGCCGAACTCGCCGCCCTGAATGCGCTGATTCCCCTGCGCCGCCAGGAACTGGCCGGCAACAGCCAATTGCAAGACCTGGGCAACAGCCAGCACGACCTGATCCAGGAAAAAACCACACGCCTGGAGCAGGAAATCCAGGACCTGCAAACCCTGATCAACCAGAAACGCCTGGCCCAGTCCCAGCAGACGGTGACCCAACAGTCCATCGAAGCGCAGAAAGCCGGCGGCAGCAGCCTGCTGGCCACGGAAAGCGCGGCCAACCTGAAGCTCTCCGACTACCTGCTCAAAAGCACCGACCGCCTCAACGACCTGACCCAGAAAAACCTGCAGACCAAGCAGCAACTGGACACCGTGACCCAAAGCGATTCGGCGCTGGACGAACAGATCAACGTACTCAAGGGCAGCCTGCTGCTGTCCAAGATCCTCTACAAACAGAAACAGGCGCTGCCGCGCTTGACCGTCGACCGCGACCTGGCCGACGACATCGCCAACATTCGCCTGTACCAGTTCGAGGTCAACCAGCAGCGCGAGCTGATCAGCTCTCCCAGCGCCTATGTGGATAACCTGCTGGCCAACCAGCCGCCGGACGACGTCACCCCGCAATTGCGCCGCACCCTGCTGGAACTGGCGATCACCCGCAGCGACCTGCTGGAGCGCCTGAGCCGTGAATTGAGCGCGCTGCTCAACGAATCCATCACCCTGCAACTGAACCAGAAACAACTGCTCAGCACCGCCACCACCCTGCGCGCCACGCTCGATGAGCAGATGTTCTGGATCCCCAGCAACAAGCCGCTGGACACCGAGTGGCTGGAAACCGTACCGGCGCACCTGACCAAGCAAGTCACCACCCTGCCCTGGGCCTCCAGCGTCAGCGAGCTGTATGACGGCCTGACCCAGCGTCCGCTGCTGTTCCTGCCGCTGCTGCTGTTGATCGGCGCGCTGCTGTGGCGACGCAAGGCGCTGTATCAGCGCCTGAACAAGGTTCACCTGGACATCGGTCACTTCAAGCGCGACAGCCAGTGGCACACGCCGCAGGCGATCCTGATCAATATCCTGCTGGCGATGCCGGTATCCCTGGGCCTGGCGCTGTGCGGCTATGCCTTGCAGATCGATGCCCGTGGGCAGAACGCCAACCTGGGCTCGGCCCTGCTGCAGATCGCCCAGGCGTGGCTGGTGTTCTACACCGCCTACCGCATCCTCGCGCCCGGCGGCGTGGCCGAGCTGCACTTTCGCTGGGAAAAGCCCCAGGTCGAATTCCTCCAGGGCTGGGTGCGCAAGCTCGGGCTGGTGGTACTGGCCCTGGTGGCCGTGGTGGCCATCGCCGAGCACCAACCGGCGGCACTCGCCGAAGACGTGCTGGGCATCGCCGTGGTCCTCACCTGCTACGCCCTGATGGCGTGGTTGCTCAGTCGCCTGCTGCTCAACAGCCCCACCCACGAAAAAGCCTCGCTGTTTCGCAAATCCGTGGGCCTGTTGTTCACCGCCCTGCCAATTGCGCTGTTTATTGCGGTGTGCTTCGGCTACTACTACACCGCGCTCAAGCTCAGCGACCGCTTGATCAACACCTTGTACCTGCTGATGTTCTGGCTGGTGATCGAAGCCACCTTCGTACGCTGGCTGAGCGTGGCCGCCCGACGCCTGGCCTATGCGCGCGCCCTGGCCAAACGCCAGGCCGCCAAGGAAGCCGGTGAAGGCGAAGCGGTGGTTGAAGAGCCGACCCTGGACATCGAAAAGGTCAACGAACAATCCTTGCGCCTGATCCGCCTCGCTCTGCTCGGCGGCTTTATCGCAGCCCTGTACTGGGTGTGGTCGGACCTCATCTCGGTATTTTCCTACCTGGATAACGTCACGCTGTACGAATACACCAGCGGCACCGGTGCAAATATCAGCATGGTGCCCATCAGCATCGGCGACTTGCTCGGCGCGTTGATCATCATCGGTATCACCTTCGCCCTGGCGCGCAACCTGCCCGGTTTACTCGAAGTGCTGGTGCTGTCCAAGCTGGAACTGGCGCAAGGCAGCGCCTATGCCACTACGACATTGCTGTCCTATGTGATCGCCGGCGTCGGTTTCGTCTCCACCTTGTCCACCCTGGGCGTGAGCTGGGACAAGTTGCAATGGCTGGTGGCGGCGTTGTCGGTCGGCCTGGGCTTCGGCATGCAGGAAATCTTCGCCAACTTCATCTCCGGCATCATGATTCTGTTCGAGCGCCCGGTGCGCATCGGCGACACCATCACCATCGGCAACCTGTCGGGCACGGTGAGCAAGATCCGCATCCGCGCCACCACCATCACCGACTTCGACCGCAAGGACATCATTGTCCCGAACAAGACCTTCATTACCGGGCAACTGATCAACTGGTCGCTGACCGACACCATCACGCGAGTGACCCTGAAACTGGGCGTGGACTACGGCTCCGACCTGGATCTGGTGAAGGAGCTGTTACTCAAGGCCGCCAGGGAAAACCCACGGGTACTGAAGGAACCGGAACCCCATGTGTATTTCCTCAACTTCGGCGAAAGCACCCTGGACCACGAGCTGCGCATGCACGTGCGCGACCTGGGCGACCGCAACCCGGTGCTGGACGAGGTCAACCGCTATATCAACCGTGAGTTCAAGAAGCAGCACATCAACATCTCGTTCCGACAGATGGAGGTGTACTTGAAGAACATGCACGGCCAGGAATACAAACTGGTGCCGGTGGAAGACGAACGCAAGACCCTCGTCGCGCCCGAGCAGGATACGCCCGAGCCGCCCGCCGCAAAGGTCGAGGATGCGCCTGAACCCCCGCCGAGCAAACTCGACTAACGAACTGAGCCCCAGCGAAATGCTGGGGCATCCTGCTGGAGATGCCCGGTGAAAGCCCTCGACGAACTGACCTTCGACAACCGCTTCGCACGCCTGGGCGATGCGTTCTCAACCCACGTACTGCCCGAGCCTCTGGACGAGCCGCGCCTGGTGGTGGCGAGCGACGCCGCCATGGCCCTGCTCGACCTCGACCCGGCCGTGGCCGAAACGCCCGTGTTTGCCGAACTGTTCGGCGGCCATAAGCTGTGGGCCGAAGCGCAGCCGCGGGCGATGGTCTATTCCGGTCACCAGTTCGGCGGCTACACCCCGCAACTGGGCGATGGCCGAGGGTTGCTGCTGGGCGAGGTGTATAACCAGGCCGGCGAACATTGGGACCTGCACCTCAAGGGCGCCGGCATGACGCCCTACTCACGCATGGGCGACGGGCGCGCGGTATTGCGCTCCTCGATCCGCGAATTCCTCGCCTCCGAAGCGCTTCATGCATTGGGCATTCCCACCAGCCGCGCCTTGTGCGTGATCGGCTCCAGCACGCCGGTGTGGCGTGAGAAGCAGGAGCGCGGGGCCATGGTGTTGCGCCTGGCCCCCAGCCATATCCGCTTCGGGCACTTCGAATATTTCTACTACACCCAGAAGCCCGAGCAGTTGGCCGAGCTGGCTGAACACGTATTGAACCTGCATTACCCCGAGTGCCGCGAACAGCCTGAGCCGTATCTGGCGATGTTCCGCGAAATCGTTGAGCGCAACGCCGAGATGATCGCCAAATGGCAGGCGTATGGTTTCTGCCACGGCGTGATGAACACCGACAACATGTCGATCCTGGGCATCACCTTCGACTTCGGGCCGTTCGCGTTTCTGGATGACTTCGACGCGCACTTCATCTGCAACCATTCCGATCATGAAGGGCGTTACTCCTTCAGTAATCAGGTGCCGATCGGGCAGTGGAACCTCAGCGCGCTGGCCCAGGCGCTCACGCCGTTTATCAGCGTTGACGCCTTGAAGGAAGCACTTGGCCTGTACCTGCCGATTTACCAGGCGCACTACCTGGACCTGATGCGTCGCCGGTTGGGGCTGACCACTGCCGAAGAGGATGATCAGAAGCTGGTGGAGCGCTTGCTCAAACTGATGCAGAACAGCGGCGTGGACTACACCCTGTTCTTCCGGCGTTTGGGCGATGAATCAGCGGCGTTGGCCGTGGCGCGTTTGCGTGACGACTTTGTCGACCTGGCCGGCTTCGATGCCTGGGCCGAGCAGTACAAGGCCCGTGTCGCAAGGGACGGGGACGACAGCGAGGCACAGCGCCGCGAACGCATGCATGCCGTGAACCCGCTGTACATCCTGCGCAACTACCTCGCCCAAAACGCTATCGCCGCCGCCGAGTCCGGGGACTACAGCGAAGTGCGGCGGCTGCATGAAGTGCTGAACAAACCGTTTGAGGAACAAGCGGGGATGGAGCAGTACGCGCAGCGGCCGCCGGATTGGGGCAAGCATTTGGAGATCAGTTGTTCGTCTTGACCGCTTAGATAAAGGTCTCCACGGACACCCCGAAACGCTCGGCCAGCCAACGAATCTGACGCACGTTGAGCTGGCGTTTTCCGCTCAATATTTCAGAGACGACTGATTGTGCCCCAACCCCCGGAAGGTCGCTCTGGGTGAGATTGTGCTCGCGCATCATGTAGCGCAGCACATCGACCCCGCTGGCGTCGGGCATTGGGCGGTGTTCACGGTCATACGCTTCGATCCAGTCACTGAGAATGTCGACCAGGCTCATCAGCGGGCTGTCCTCGTCTTCACCCACGAGGCTCAACAACTCATCCAGACCGCATACCAGTGCGTCGTAGTCCGCCTCGTTTTCCGGCTTGCGCAGCACCGGCGAAACGAACTGCCAGTGTTCTGCCGCTACTTGCATAAGCGCGCTCATCTGTTTTTTTCCTTCCATTTGTCCTTCTCATAGTCGCGGTGGTCCAGCAGGTGCTCGATGTAAACGCGCTGCATTCGATACTGCACCGACGCGATCAACCTCAGCTTGTTACCGCCAATATCAAACACATGAAATTCACCTACCTTGTCCGTGGCGGGAAACATGGCTTTCATTGCAGCGAAGTCCTTGGGGGCGTGCGCTTGATCACGCGATACCACTGGTCCAAAGCTGTTGCCGAGCGCGGCCATGTTTCCTTTGCTTCCCAGATCCTCTTTTCACTGATGACTCGCATGCAACGTCCCTATCGCATCTTGCTATGGAGGTTAAACCTGATTTCCGACTATCGCAATTTGCTATAGCCGTAAACAGACCAATGGCGCACAACAGCAATCCTAGACAGACGATTCATTCGGCGCGGGAGAAACTGTGAGCGAATGAGTCTCTGCATCCAGCCTTGATAAATCTCAGCCCCGGCACCAGATACAACCTATTGGCCAGTCCCCAGGAGCCTCCGATGTCTGAACCTCTCGTAATCCCCTGCCCTCATTGCAACGGTCTCAACCGCATCCCCGGCGCACGCCTGGGTGATGCGCCCAAATGCGGCCGTTGCAAGCAGCCAGTGCTGTTGAACAAGCCGTTTGAATTGAAACAGGGCGACTACGCCAGCCAGATCAAGGGCGACCTGCCGTTGCTGGTGGACGTGTGGGCTGACTGGTGCGGGCCGTGCAAGTCGTTTGCGCCGGTATTCGAGCAGGCCGCCGGGCAGCTTGAAGGCAAATGCCGGTTGGCCAAGCTGGACAGTGAGGCTAACCAGCAGTTGTCGGCGCAGTTGGGGATCCGGTCGATTCCGAGTTTGATTCTGTTCAAGAATGGCCGGGAAGTGGCGCGCCAGAGTGGGGCCTTTCCGTTGCCACAGTTGATGAGTTGGTTGCGTAGTCAGGGCGTGTAACCCGGTCAGGAAAGCACCACAGGACAGTGTGGGAGGGGGCTTGCTCCCGATAGCGGTGTATCAGTGACACATAAGTGCCTGACACTCTGCTATCGGGAGCAAGCCCCCTCCCACATTTTTAACCGCGTTTTAACTTGAGGATAGCGGGGCTTGGCGGTCCATCATCTGGCTGACCAGCATGACGCCAAGCTCGCTCAGTTGATGGATAGCCAGGGCCACATCGCGGTGTTCACCGGTAAGGTCGTTGGATAGATTGAGCAATAAGGTGCGGACCGAAGAGAAGGTTTCGTAGCTGTTGATCACCAGCGCTTCGGTGGGAAGGTTGGGTGTAACGGTGAATAAATTCATATTTTCGTTCTCTGCCAGGGCCATCGCCTGCTTGCTACTAAACAAGGGGCGGCAGCTGTACGCAGGTTAGTAGACCGGTAGAACGAAAGCAAAACCCGGCGCACCCGAAGGTGCCCTGCGCACAGCCACCATCGACAGGCAAGAAACGCCGTGGCGGGGAGCGGTGCACGTGCTTTCGTCTGAGTGGGCTACTAAACCCGATCACTGAACATTCAGCGACCGGCAAACCTTAGAGACCCCCATCCAGACGCACAAGCCGGCGGATTCTGGCGTAGCTGTAGGCAAGGTTACAAGGCCAATCCCATGCTGCCAGACCGCTCCTACAGCCTTCGTAGGATAAGTCCCAGAAACCCAACTGGAATGCAATCCAAATGTGGGAGGGGGCTTGCCCCCGATAGCGGTGGGTCAGCTACAGATAAGCTGGCTGACATACCGCATCGGGAGCAAGCCCCCTCCCACATTGAATCCATGCAGCGCTTGAGATCAGGCGTTTTCCAGCAAGTTATGCAATTCCACAAACTGTTGGGTCAGCTTGTGCCGTGGGTCCAGGTGAATCAGCGGCTTGTTCTCTTGGTGCGACTCACGCATGCGCACCGAGCTGGCGAGGTACACCGGCAGCACCGGCAGCCCTTCGGCAATCATTTCGTCGAGTATCTGCTGCGGCAGGCTCGCCCGGGCCTGGAACTGGTTGACCACGATACCTTCCACTTCCAGGCCTTCGTTATGGTCTTCCTTCAATTCTTCGATTTCAGCCAACAGGCCATACAGGGCCTGGCGCGAGAAGCTGTCGCAATCGAAGGGGATCAGCACGCGATCAGCGGCTATCAGCGCCGAAACCGCATAAAAATTCAACGCCGGGGGCGTGTCCAGGTAGATACGGTCGTAGTCCTCGCTCAACTCATCCAGCAGCTTTCGCAGCTTATTGATCTTGTGCTTGGCCTCGAGCTTGGGCTGCAGGTCTGCCAGTTCCGGGGTGGCGGTGATGACATGCAGGTTATCGAAGGGCGTTTCGTAGATATCTACCTTGTTCTTCTTGGAAAACGGCCCGGAAGACAGGGTTTGCTTGAAAAAATCGGCGATCCCCATGGGAATGTCATCACCGGTCAGCCCGGTGAGGTACTGGGTGGAGTTGCCCTGTGCATCGAGGTCTACCAACAGGGTTCGATAACCTTCGCTGGCGCTGACCGCCGCCAGGTTGCAGGCGATGCTGGACTTGCCCACGCCGCCTTTCTGATTGAACACCACGCGCCGCATGGAAAAGCCTCCGTGTATCAATGAATAACCCGAGTGTAGAGCGCAAAAGCGCCGGTTAGCTACCTCGTTCATCCATCCGCTGTGCCTGGCTCACAAATGAATGGGAACGTTCCGATATTCCGGTTCGACCTTCTGTCGCACACAGCGCGTAAATTTCAACGACTTATTTGTAATCAATAGCGAACAAATTTTAACCAGTATTTGCTAGAACCCCACGGCACCGGGATAATGCGCGCCATTCGGCCATTGCCCTCTGTCCCGGAATCCGGGGCCATTGGCCGCACATGGAAGCCCGCAGGGGCGGGATAACTTCTCAGTGATCAACTTCAACATCGCCCAATTGCGCGCCTGGGCTCCAAGCCTTGAGAGTGCGGACGACTGGCACGCCTGGTGCCGGGACCCGGTGTTGCTGCCTGTCAGCGACGCGTCCCCCGATGTGTCATTTTTGCCAGCTATGCAGCGCCGCCGCCTGAGCCGTCTGGCGCGCATGGCGTTCAGCGTCGGCTGGCCACTGGCCGAAGGCCTTGAAGACCTGCCGCTGGTGTTCATTTCCCGCCACGGCGAAACCCCGCGCACCCTCGACATCCTCAGCGACCTGGCCAACGAGCAGCCGCTGTCGCCGACCCAGTTCAGCCTGTCGGTGCATAACGCGGTGATTGGCCTGTGGTCGATCTTGCGCAATGAAACCAGCGAGATGACCGCCCTTGCCGCCGCCGGTGATGGCCTCGAACACGGCGTGCTCGAAGCCGCCGCATTGCTCAACGAAGGCGCCCCGGCCGTATTGCTGATAATTACCGAAGAACAACCGCCCGAGGCGTACGCCAGCTGGATTGCTGACGTGCCCTTCCCCTATGCCCTGGGCCTTTTGCTGACGCCGGGCGACGAGTGGCAACTGGAACTAAACAGCAGCGCTGTCCAACTCACTCACACCCAGTGGCCCCACGCCCTGAACCTGCTGCGCACCCTGCTGACCGAACAGGGCGCCTGCCAACATGCCTGGAAGAACCGAGTATGGAACTGGCGACCCAAGTCCTGAACGACAAACCACGGCAGGCCTATTACTGGCGCCTGTTCGCCACGGCCGCCAGCTTCTTTGTGTTCGGCGTCGGCGGGCTGTGCCTGCGCTTGCTGGTGTTCCCGCTGCTCAGTTGCCTGCCGGGCGACGCCGGGCAGCATCAACGACGCGCGCGCCACACCATCAGTTGCCTGTTCTGGTTCTTCATTCGCCTGATGAAATGGCTGGGCATCCTCACGTACAGCGTCGAGGGCGCGGAAAAACTCGGTCGCCCGGGCCAGATGATCGTCGCCAACCACCCGTCGCTGATCGATGTCGTGTTCCTGATCGGCCTGATGCGCCAGACCAATTGCGTGGTCAAGCAGAGCCTGTTCCAGAACCCGTTCACCCGCGGCCCGGTGCGCGACGCCGGCTACATCAGCAACGATGGCAGCGCCGACATGCTCGATGCCGCTGCCGATGCCCTGCGCGCGGGGCAAACCCTGATCATCTTTCCCGAGGGCACCCGCACCACGCCCGGCGCGCCACCGGCCTTTCATCGCGGCGGCGCGGCCATTGCACTGCGCGGTGCGACGATCATCACCCCGGTGGTGATCAAGGTCAGCCCCACCACCCTGACCAAGGCCGAGCCCTGGTATCGCATTCCCAAGTGCCGATTTCACTTCAGTTTGCGTGTGGGTGCCGATATAGAACCACACGCGTTTGCCGCACTGGGCCCCGCGCCCCAGGCGTCACGCAAGCTCAACGATTACCTGCATCACTATTTCATTAAGGAGCTCGCCGAAGATGAGCGACCAACACCGCCTTGAGCACGACATAAAGACGCTGATCATCGAGGCCCTGGGCCTGGAAGACATCAGCGCCGACGACATCGGCAGCGACCAGACCCTGTTCGGCGAGGGCCTGGGACTGGATTCGGTCGACGCCCTTGAACTGGGCCTGGCGATTCAGAAAACGTACGGCATCAAGATCGACGCCGACGCCAAGGACACGCGCAATCACTTCACCAACGTGGCCAGCCTTGCGGCATTCGTCACGGCCAGACAGGCAGCTTGAGACCGGACCATGCAAACTCGTGACGATATTTTCAACACCCTGCGCGATGCCTTGGTGGAACTGTTTGAACTGGAACCTGAGCGCGTCACCCTGGACGCCAACCTGTACCAGGACCTGGAAATCGACAGCATCGATGCCGTGGACCTGATCGACCATATCAAGCGCCAGACCGGCAAGAAGATCGCCGCCGAGGAATTCAAGGCGGTGCGCACCGTCAATGACGTGGTTGAGGCGGTGTACCGTCTGGTCCAGCCCGCCGCATGAGCCGGCTGATCGGCCTTGGCCTGTTGCTGGCGGGGCTGCTGTACCCCTTCGCGGTGTATTACGGCACCGAGCATTTTGCGCCCTGGCAATTTGGCCTGTTGTTGGGCAGCCTGTGGTTGCTGCGCGCGTTCACCGCTGCACGACGCCCCGGCAGTCGCTGGATGGCGCTGGTGGTGATTGTGTTTTGCCTGGCGCTGGCCTGGTTCGATAACCCGCAATGGCTGCGCTGGTACCCCAGCCTGGTCAGTGGGTTCATGCTGGCACTGTTCGGCCTGAGCCTGAAATACGGGCCGCCGATGGTCGAGCGCCTGGCGCGCATGACTGAGCCGGACCTGCCGGCGAACGCGGTGCTGTATACGCGCCAGGTCACCGTGGTGTGGAGTGTGTTTTTTCTGTGTAATGGCCTGCTCGCTGCCGCCCTCACCTTGTGGGCGCCGCTGAGCTGGTGGACGTTGTACAACGGCTTTATCGCCTACGCGCTGATGGGGCTGTTGTTTGCCGTGGAATGGCTGGTACGACAAAGGGTTCGAGGCCGCGTATGAAAGGTTTGAAACTTGAGCACCTGCTGCTCGAGCCACAGGAACAGCGTCGGGTCACCACTGAGCCGGCGCTCAATCATGCTCAACTGATGGAGCAGTCGCTGCGCCTGGCGGCAGGCTTGCAAGCGCGTGGCATCCAGCGCCTGGCGGTGCACCTGGAAGACGCCGGCGTGCTGGCGATTGCGTTGCTCGGCGCCTGGCGTGCCGGGGTCGGCGTGTTGCTGCCCGCCGACCTGCAGCCGCAAACCCGTCAACGCTGGGATGCCGTCGTCGATGCCTGGCTGACAGAAGCGGCGGACGTTGAAGCGTTGTACCAGGCGCCTCTGAGCCCTGCCGCCCTCGACCTCGATCGCTGCCAACTGAGCCTGTGCACCTCCGGCTCCAGCGGTGAACCCAAGCGCATCGACAAGTCCCTGCGCCAGCTGGCCAATGAGGTGCAGGCGCTGGAGGCACTGTGGGGCGCCGACCTGCAAGACGCCTGCATCATCGGCAGCGTCGCCACCCAACACATCTACGGGTTGCTGTTCCGCGTGCTGTGGCCACTGTGCGCCGGTCGCACGTTTTTGCGCAGGCAACTGGCATTCCCCGAGGACATGCAGCGCGCCAGTCGCGAGCATTCGCCATTCGCCTGGGTGGCCAGCCCGGCGCTGCTCAAGCGCATGGGCGATAACCTCGACTGGCCGGCGCTGAGCCAGGTCTCACGGGTGTTTTCCTCGGGCGGGGCCTTGCCTGTCGAAGCCGCCGGCAGCCTCTATGATCGCTTGCAGCAGTGGCCGACGGAAATCCTCGGCAGTTCGGAAACCGGCGGCATCGCCTGGCGCCAGGGCGCACAACCCTGGCAGCCGTTTGCCGACGTGCACCTGAGCCAGGCGGCCGACGGTGCCCTGCGCATCGCCTCGCCCTACCTGCCCGCCGGGCATATCGAACAGACCGCCGACGCCGCGCGCATCCATGCCGATGGCCGCTTCGAACTGCTCGGCCGCCTGGACCGCATCGTCAAGCTGGAAGAAAAACGCATCGCCCTGCCGATGCTCGAACAGGCATTGATGACCCATCCGTGGGTCGCTGAAACCCGCCTGGGCGTGGTGCAGGAAAACCGCGCGTCACTCGGTGCCCTGGTGGTACTGAGCGCCAAGGGCCTGCATGTTCTGCGCAACCAGGGCCGGCGCACGGTGACCCAAACCCTGCGCCAGCACCTGAGCCAGCATTGCGAAGCCCTGGCCTTGCCCCGCCGCTGGCGTTTGTTGCGCCAACTGCCGCTCAACAGCCAGGGCAAGCTGCCCCAGGCCGATATCGAGGCGCTGTTGCTGGCCCCCCGCCCCAAGGCGCCGGACGTACTGGAGCAGGTCGAAATCGACGGCGAATGGACATTGCAACTGAGCGTGCCGCCCGACCTGGCCTATTTCAGCGGGCATTTTCCAGTCACGCCTGTGCTGCCGGGCGTGGTGCAAGTGGAATGGGCCTTCAACCTGGGCCAGCAACTGCTCGACTTGCCGAGTACGTTTGCCGGTATGGAAGTGCTCAAGTTCCAGCAACTGGTGCGCCCCGGCGATCACATTCAATTGCACCTGCGCTTTGACCAAGAGCGCGGCAAGTTGTACTTCGCCTATCGCAATGGGGAGGCTGCATGCTCAAGTGGCCGGATCGTGCTGGAGGCCGCACATGCATAACCCCTGCGCACTGATCCCGGTCTACAACCATGAAACCGCCGTGCCCGCCGTGGTGCGCAGCCTTCTGAACAGTGGCCTGCCCTGCCTGTTGGTGGACGACGGCAGCAGCCCGGCCTGTGCGGCGGTGCTTATGCAACTGGCGACGCTGGATAACGTCACCCTGCTGACCCTGCCCCGCAATCAGGGCAAGGGCGCCGCCGTCATGGCGGGCTTTCGCGAAGCCGCGCGCCTGGGCCACAGCCACGCCCTGCAAGTGGACGCCGACGGCCAGCATGACCTGCGCGAAGTCGAGACCTTTATCGATACATCCCGCAGGCACCCCGACGCGATCATCTGCGGCTATCCCGAATACGACGAAAGCGTGCCCAAGGGCCGCCTCTACGCGCGCTACCTGACCCACGTGTGGGTGTGGATCAACACCTTGTCATTGCAGATTCGCGACTCGATGTGCGGCTTTCGCGTGTACCCGCTGGCACCCACGCTGGCGCTGATGGACTCGGCCTACATCGGCACGCGCATGGATTTCGACTCGGACATCCTCGTGCGCCTGGCCTGGCGCAACCAGCCGATGCGCTGGCTGCCGACCCAGGTGCATTACCCCTCCGACGGCCTGTCGCACTTTCGCCTGTTGCACGACAACGTGCGCATCAGCGCCATGCATACGCGGTTGTTCTTCGGCATGCTGGTGCGCGCGCCCGCCATCCTGTGGCGCCGGTGGCAGGCATGAGCGAGCGCAGCAAACACTGGGCCGACCGCGAGGAGCGCGGCAGCTTCCGGCTGATGAAACTCACGGCGTTCGCGGCAAAAGTCCTTGGCCGGCGCCTGTTGAGCCCGTTGCTCTACAGCATCGTGTTCTACTTCTTCGTGTTCGGCCGCACCGCGCGCCAGAGCGCCTGGCAATACCAGCAGCGCCTGGCGCAGTGGAGCGGGCGTGCCGAGCTGCAGCCGAGCCATGCCAAGGTCTTCGGCCAGTTCATGGCCTTCGCCGACTCCCTGCTCGACAAGCTCGACGTGTGGAACGGCAAGCTGCGCCTGGAGCAAATCGAAATCAACGACCCGGCGCAATTGCGCGGCCAGTTGCGTGGCGAGCGCGGGCAGATGCTGGTGGGCGCGCACCTGGGCAACCTGGAAGTGTGCCGCGCGCTGGCGGAGATCGGCGAACAGGTCACCATGAACGTGCTGGTGCACACCAAGCATGCCGAGCGTTTCAATCGTCTGCTGGGCGAAGCGGGCGCGACCCATTTGCGCCTGATCCAGGTCAGCGAACTGGACCCGGCCACCATGCTGCTGCTCAGCCAGCGCCTGGACGACGGCGAGTGGCTGGCGATTGCCGGCGACCGCATTCCGCTGCACGGCGGGCGCACGGTGCGCGTGGATTTCCTCGGGCATGATGCCGCATTCCCCCAGGGCCCGTGGCTGCTGGCCGGCCTGCTCAAGTGCCCGGTCAACCTGCTGATGTGCCTCAAGCACCAGGGCCGCTATCGCCTGACCATCGAGCCCTTCGCGCCATTGATCGAATGGAAGCGCAGCACCCGTGAGCAGGTCATCGCCCTGTGGGCCGCTCGCTACGCCGCACGCCTGGGCCAGTTCTGCCTGCAAGCGCCGCAACAATGGTTCAACTTTTACCCTTTCTGGAAGACCGATGACCACGTCTCTTGAGCCGATCACCTTTGGCGAACGCCCCCTGCGCATCGAAGACGTCCTGGCCCTGGCCAACCGTCAGGTGCCCACTCGCTTGCAGGACGATGCCGCGTATCGCCGGCGCATCGCCAAGGGCGCGCAGTTTCTTGATTCGCTGCTGGACAAGGAAGGCGTGATCTACGGCGTGACCACCGGCTACGGCGACTCCTGCGTGGTGGCGGTGCCGCTCGAGCACGTCGAGGCGCTGCCGCGTCATCTGTACACCTTCCACGGTTGCGGCCTGGGCAAGTTGCTCGATGCCCAAGCCACCCGCGCTGTGCTGGCGGCGCGCTTGCAGTCGCTGTGCCATGGCGTGTCCGGGGTACGCGTGGAACTGCTCGAGCGCCTGCACGGATTCCTCGAACACGACGTGCTGCCGCTGATCCCTGAGGAAGGCTCGGTGGGCGCCAGCGGCGACCTGACCCCGCTGTCGTATGTGGCAGCCACCTTGTCCGGCGAACGTGAAGTGTTGTTTGGTGGCGAGCGCCGCCTGGCCGCCGATGTACACCGCGAACTGGGCTGGGAACCGCTGGTGCTGCGCCCCAAGGAAGCCCTGGCGTTGATGAACGGCACAGCGGTAATGACCGGCATTGCCTGCCTGGCCTTCGCCCGCGCCGACTACCTGCTGCAGCTGGCCACGCGCATCACCGCGCTGAATGTGGTGGCGCTGCAAGGCAACCCGGAACACTTCGACGAACGCCTGTTCGCCGCCAAGCCCCATCCCGGGCAAATGCAAGTCGCCGCCTGGCTGCGCCAGGACCTGGCCATCGATGCACCGACGGCCCCGCTGCACCGCCTGCAGGATCGCTACTCCCTGCGCTGCGCGCCCCATGTACTCGGCGTGCTGGCCGACAGTCTGAACTGGCTGCGCGCGTTTATCGAAATCGAACTGAACAGCGCCAACGATAACCCGATCATCGACGCCGAAGAGGAACGCGTGCTGCACGGCGGGCACTTCTACGGCGGGCACATTGCCTTTGCCATGGACAGCCTCAAGACCCTGGTGGCCAATGTCGCCGACCTGCTCGACCGCCAGATGGCGCTGCTGGTGGACGTGCGTTACAACCACGGCCTGCCGAGCAACCTGTCGGGCGCGCCGGCCGAGCGCGCAATGATCAACCATGGCTTCAAGGCCGTACAGATCGGCACCAGCGCCTGGACCGCCGAAGCGCTGAAGAACACCATGCCGGCCAGCGTGTTCTCGCGCTCGACCGAGTGCCATAACCAGGACAAGGTCAGCATGGGCACCATCGCCGCCCGCGATGCGATCCGCGTGCTCGAGCTGACCGAACAGGTCGCCGCCGCCACCTTGCTCGCCGCCAACCAGGGCGTGTGGCTGCGCGCCCAGGCTGAAGACGCACGAGCGCTGCCACCAGCACTGGCTGCCATGCACGAAGAACTGGCCCGGGACTTCCCGCCGGTCATCGAAGACCGCGCCCTGGAAGGCGAACTGCGCCTGTGCCTGCAACGCATCGCCGAGCAACACTGGAGGCTGCATGCGTAGCCCCGGCGTGTTGCACTGCGACACTCAAATCCTCGTGCCGTTTTTCGACATCGACACCATGCACGTCGTATGGCACGGGCATTACGTGAAATACCTGGAAGTGGCGCGCTGCGCGTTGCTGGACAAGATCGGCCATAACTACACCGCGATGCTCGACGCCGGCTATGCCTGGCCGGTGATCGACATGCAGCTGCGCTACGTGCGCGGCGCCACCTTCGGCCAAACGATCAACGTGCGCGCCAGCCTGGTGGAGTGGGAGAACCGCTTGAAGATCAATTACCTGATTACCGATCTGGCCAGCGGCGAACGCTTGACCCGCGCCAGCACCGTGCAAGTGGCAGTGGAAATCGCCAGCCGCGAAATGCAGCTTGCATCGCCAACAATATTCACCAACGCCGTCGAAAGGGCCCTGAAATGAGATCCCCTGCAGGAGCGAGCTTGCTCGCGAAGATCGCCAACGATAACGCGGGGCGCCTGACACCCCGTGGCGCCCTCAGGTTTTTCGCGAGCAAGCTCGCTCCTGCAGTGGCCGCCGCATTGTTGAGCTTCAGCGCCCACGCCTTCGACCTGCAACAACTGAGCGATCAACTGGCCAAACCCAGCGTGATCCACGGCAACTTTACCCAGGAAAAACACCTGCGCGCCCTGCCCCAGCCGCTGGTCAGCAAAGGCACCTTCGTGCTCGCCAAGGACCACGGCCTGTTGTGGCTGCTCAAAACCCCGCTGCAACAGGACTATCGCATCACCAGTCAGGGCATCGCCCGGCGTGACGCCAACGGCTGGCAACTGCTGCCGAACAAGAGCGCCGGCACCGAGCAGAATCGCCTGTTCCTCGCCGTGCTCCAGGGCGACAGCAGCGGCTTGCAGCGTGACTTCGACCTGCAGCTGCAAGGCCAGGCGCAAGACTGGAAGCTCACGCTGATTCCGCGCTCACTGCTGCTCAAGCAAGTATTCACCCAAATCAATATCGATGGCGGTGCGCTAGTGAAGACCATCGAGCTGTTGGAAACCCAGGGCGACAGCACCGTACTGCGCATGCAGGACAGCAGCGCCGACCAACCGTTGAGCGATGCGGAGCAACACGACTTTGCCCAGTGAGCGCCTGCTGCCGCGCCTGTTCCTGATCCTGCTGGTGGCCGTGCTGGCACTGGCCGGCTGGCAGTGGCGTCACGGTGCGCCTTTGTCGGCCAACCTTATGGAGCTGGTGCCCGGCAGTACGCCGGACGCCCTGGAGATGCAAGCCGAGCAGCGCATGCAGGAACCGCTGAACCGCGAAATGCTGGTGCTGGTGGGGCATGCCGACCGCCAGCAAGCGCTGGCCATGGCGCAGCAACTGGCCGAGCGCTGGCAGGCCAGCGGCCTGTTTGAAAAGGTGCAGTGGAACCTGCAGGCCGACTTGCCGGCGCTGCGCGAACAACTGCTGCGCGACCGACTGGCGATGCTGTCGGCCAAGGACCGCGAGCAACTGATCGAGCACCCCGACGCGTTTATCCAACAACGCGTGCAAACGCTGTTCGACCCCATTGCCGGCTTCAGCCTGGTGCCCAGCCAGGACGACTGGCTGGGCCTGACCGGGCGCATCCAGAACAGCCAGCCGCAACACGGCGCGGTACAGCTGGATATCGGCAGCGGCGCGTTGATCGCCGATGCCGACGGCAAAAGCTGGGTACTCCTGCGGGCGCGCACCACCGGCAATGCATTCGACATGAAACTGCCGCTGCACGTGGCGGATTTGCTCCAGGCCAGTCGCGCCCAGGCCGGCGAGCAAGGCGTGCAACTGCTCGCCGCCAGTGGCCTGCTCTATGCGGCCAACGGGCAGCAGCAAGCCACGCGGGAGATGACCTGGGTCGGCGGCGGCGCAACCCTGGGCATCCTGATATTGCTGCTGCTGGCATTCCGGCGCTGGCGGGTGCTGCTGGCCTTCGTGCCGGTGGTGGTCGGCATGCTGTTTGGCGCAGTGGCCTGTGTGGCGCTGTTCGGCCATATGCATGTGATGACCCTGGTGTTGGGCTCCAGCCTGATCGGCGTGGCGGTGGATTACCCGCTGCACTATTTGTCCAAAAGCTGGAGCCTGCAGCCGTGGCGCAGTTGGCCGGCACTGCGCCTGACTCTGCCGGGCTTGAGCCTGAGCCTGGCCACCAGTTGCATCGGCTACCTGGCGCTGGCCTGGACGCCGTTCCCGGCGCTGACGCAAATCGCGGTGTTCTCGGCAGCCGGTCTGGTCGGCGCGTACCTGTGCGCCGTGTGCCTGCTGCCGGCACTGCTCAACGGCGTCGAACTGCGCCCGGCGCGCTGGCCGCTGCGCATCGCCGAACGCTTGTGGCAGTGGCGGGCGGGATTGATCAAGCGCGTGCCCGGCGCCGTGCTGCTGGTGTGGGTGCTGTTGTTCTGCGCCGGTGGCCTGTGGCAATTGAACAGTAAAAACGATATCCGCCAGTGGATCGGCGCGCCGCCGCAATTGCTGCAGGAAGCCCAGGCCGTGGCGCGCATTACCGGGTTCCAGCCCACCAGTCAGTTCTTCCTGGTGCGCGCCGACACTCAGCAGCAGTTGCTGGAGCGCCAGGCCGCCCTGGGCCAGCGTCTGGATCAACTGGTGAATATGGACAAGCTCCAGGGTTACCTGGCGCTGACTCAACTGGTCAACCTGCCCGCCGAACAGCAGCAACTGCGCGATGCGCTCAATAAGCTTGAGCAGCATTGGCAACCGTTGCTGGACATCGGCATTCCCGTCGATGCGCTGCAAGCTGAAGTCGCGCAGTTGCAGGCGCTGCCCACCGAAGACATCGACGCCGCGCTCAAAGGCCCCCTGGCCGAGCCCTGGCGCACGCTGTGGCTGGGCAAGGTAGACGGCGGCGTGGCGGCGATGGTCAGCCTGCAAGGCCTGAACAACCCGGCGTTGCTGCGGGTGCAGGCGGTGGATTTGCCCGGTGTGCAATTGGTCGATCGCCTGGGGGATTTGAACCGTGTGTTTGCCGACACTCAAATCAGCGCTGCCGAATTGAAATTGCTGTCCTGTGGGCTGATCGTGCTGCTGTTGATGCTGCCCTTCGGCTTCACCGGCGCCTTGCGCGTCGTCGCGCTGCCGTTGCTGGCGGCGCTGTGCAGCCTGGCCAGCCTCGGTTGGCTGGGCCAGCCGCTGACCCTGTTCAGCCTGTTCGGCCTGCTGCTGGTCACGGCCATCAGCGTCGACTACGCGATCCTGATGCGCGAGCAGATCGGCGGGGCCGCCGTCAGCCTGCTGGGAACCTTACTGGCGGCGCTGACCACTTGGTTATCGTTCGGCCTGCTGGCCGTCTCCAGTACCCCGGCGGTGAGCAATTTCGGCCTGTCGGTCAGCCTCGGCCTGGCATTCAGCTTTATGCTGGCGCCCTGGGCCGGGCAACAAAAGCACGCCTTATGAATGTGAATATCGCCAAAGTGGCAAGGAGCCTTCGTGCCCACAGTTGAAATGGAACGTCGCCAGGTGGTGGTGATCGGTGCCGGGCCATCCGGGGCCATCGCGGCCGCGCTGCTCAAGCGCAAAGGGCATGATGTATTGATTATCGAGCGCCAGTATTTCCCGCGTTTCTCGATTGGCGAAAGCCTGCTGTCGCACTGCATCGACTTTATCGAAGAAGCCGGCATGCTCGACGCCGTGCAGGCGGCCGGCTTCCAACTGAAAACCGGTGCTGCGTTCGCCTGGGGCGAGCGCTACAGTGCGTTCGATTTCGGTGACACCTTCAGCCAGGGCAAACCGACGACTTTCCAGGTGCAGCGTGCCGAGTTCGACAAGCTGCTGGCCGATCAGGCGGCGTTGCAGGGTGTGGAAATTCGCTACGGCGAGAGCATCGTCGGCGTGGATTTTTCCGCCAACCATCGCTACCTGCACGTACGCCGCGAAAATGGCAGCGAGTACCACCTCAAGACCGCATTCGTGCTGGATGCCAGTGGCTATGGCCGCGTGCTGCCGCGCCTGCTGGACCTCGAAGTGCCGTCCGGTTTCCCGCTGCGCCAGGCCGTGTTCACCCACGTCGAAGACCGCATCGAACACCCAGGCTTCGACCGTACCAAGATTCTGATAACCACCCATCCCCTGCAGCGTGATATCTGGTTCTGGACCATCCCGTTCAGCAACGGCCGATGCTCGGTGGGCGTGGTCGCGGCCAAGGAACATTTCGACGGCCGTGACCACGACCTGGATGCCTGCCTGCGCAGCTTTATCGACGAAACCCCAAGCCTGTCCGGCGTACTGCAGAACGCCGTGTGGGACACCCCGGCGCGCAGCATCGGCGGCTATTCGGCCAACGTCAAAACCCTGCACGGCCCGGGCTTTGCGCTGTTGGGCAACGCGGCGGAATTTCTCGACCCGGTGTTCTCCTCCGGCGTCACCATCGCCATGCGCTCGGCGAGCATGGCCGCGGGCGTGCTGCATCGCCAACTGCAAGGCGAAGCGGTGGACTGGCAAACCGAGTTTGCCGAACCGTTGAAGCGCGGCGTCGATACCTTCCGCTGCTACGTCGAGGGCTGGTACGCCGGGACGTTCCAGGACGTTATCTTCCACGCCGGCAGTTCGCCGCAGATTCGCCGCATGATCAGTTCGATCCTCGCCGGCTACGCCTGGGATGAAAGCAACCCGTTTGTCAGCGAGCCCAAGCGGCGCCTGCGGATGCTGTCGCAAATCTGTGCGAGTGAGCCGGTATGACCAGCCCTGTCGTTGAAAAGAACTACCTGAGTAAAAACTACGTCGAAGAAACCCGCTTCGGCTTCTGGTTCCTGCGCAGCCACACCTGGCAGCATCACGTGTTGCGCGTAGCGATCAATGACCTGCGCAGCCTGTTCAGCGAACCGCTGCCGGTGGCGCCGGTATTGCTCGACGCCGGCTGCGGCCAGGGCAAATCGTTCAAGTTGCTGCAGCAGGTATTTGCGCCCGCGCGCCTGATCGGCCTGGATGCCGACCCTCACAGCCTGGCCCTGAGCCGCGAAGAAGCCACTCGCCAGGGCCTGGCCGTGGAGTTGATCGGCAGCGACTGCGCCACCCTCGAGTTACCCGACGCCAGCGTCGATATTGTGTTTTGCCACCAGACCTTTCACCACCTGGTCGAGCAGCATCGCGCGCTCAAGGAGTTCTATCGGGTCCTCAAGCCGGGCGGCTATTTGCTGTTTGCCGAATCCACCGAAGCCTATATCGACACCTGGGTGATTCGCTGGCTGTTCCGCCACCCCATGCATGTGCAGAAAAGCGCCGAGCAGTACCTGGACATGCTGCGCGAGCAGGGCTTTGAATTCGACGCGCAGAACGTCTCGTACCCCTATCTGTGGTGGAGCCGCTCCAGCGATTTCGGCCTGCTGGAACGTTGGGGCCTGCGCAAGGCGCCGCCGGTGGGCCAGCGCGAGGAAACCCTGGTCAACTGCGTGGCGCGCAAGCCGGCAGAGGCCGCGCGTTCATGATCCGCTGGTTGCTGATGGGTTGCCTGTTGCTGCTCGGCGCGTGCGCCAGCCAGGCGCCGTTGCCGCAAACCATGCCCGCCCTGAACTTGCCGATGCAGCTGCATGTACAACGCCTGGAGGGCGAACTCAGCCAGGATTGGCTGCTGGTGATCCAGCGTGAAGGCCGGGCGATTCGCTGGTCGATGATGGACCCGTTGGGCATCCCCCAGGCCCGGCAGAAGTTGATCGACGGCGAGTGGCAGGCCGATGGCTTGCTGCCGCCCAACCCCCAGGCCCGAGCGCTGTTCGCCGCGCTGTTGTTTGCCCTGGCCTCGGCGGATGACCTGCGTGCGCTGTATCCTGCGGCCCAGGCCATGGACCTTACGCGAACGCTGCCGGGCCATTGGCAAATCGTCTATCAGTCTTCAGAGGTGTTCAGCGTGAACATGGTGGGCCAACCGTTGAGCTATCGCATTACTCCGCTGGGCGTGGGCAAATGAGCGCCTACCTCAATGCCCTGGGCGTGATCTGTGCCCTCGGTCGCGGCCAGGCCGAGGTCAGCCGCAGCCTGTTTGCCGGCGACTGTGGCGGCATGCGCGCCGAGAGCGGCTGGGTGCCCGAGCGCGTGGTACCGGTGGCGGCCGTGCGCGGCGAGCTGGCGCCCCTTCCGGCACAGTTGGGCCAGCAGAGCAGCCGCAATAACCAGCTGCTGCTGGAAGCGGCGGTGCAGATCGAAGACTCGATCCGCCGGGCGATCCACACCTACGGCCCCTCACGGGTTGGCGTTGTGCTGGGCACCAGCACGTCGGGCATCGACGAGGCCAGTCGCGGCATTGCCCACTACCTGCGCGATAACGCCTTTCCCGGCGACTACGACTACCAACAGCAGGAGCTCAGCGCACCGGCGAATTTCCTCGCCGACTGGCTGCAATTGAGCGGCCCGGCCTATGTAATTTCCACCGCCTGCACCTCCAGCGCCCGCGCGTTGATGAGTGCCCGGCGCCTGCTCGACCTGGGCCTGTGCGATGCGGTGATCTGCGGGGGCGTCGACAGCTTGTGCAGGCTGACGCTGAACGGCTTTACCGCACTGGAAGCGGTGTCTACCGAGCGCTGCAATCCGTTTTCGGTGAACCGCAACGGCATCAATATCGGCGAAGCGGCGGTGGTGTTCCTGATGAGCCGTGAGCCGGCACCGGTCGCCCTGCTGGGCAGCGGCGCCAGCAGCGACGCGCACCATATCTCCGCCCCCGAGCCCACCGGCAAAGGCGCGTTGCAAGCCATGCGCAAGGCCCTGGCCCAGGCGAAACTCGCGCCCGAACAGATCGGTTACCTGAACCTGCACGGCACCGCCACCCAGCACAACGACGCCATGGAAAGCCTGGCGGTCGCCAGCCTGTTTCCGGGCGGGGTGGCCTGCTCCTCGACCAAACCCATGAGCGGCCACACCCTCGGCGCGGCGGGCGCACTGGAAGCGGCGTTCTGCTGGTTGAGCCTGACGCACGGGCGAGTCCCTCCCCATGTGTGGGACGGTCACGCCGACCCGGCGCTGCCCGCCTTGCAGTGGGCACACCAGGGCGACACCTTGAAAAAACCTTATTTGATGAGCAACTCGTTTGCCTTTGGCGGCAACAACGTCAGCCTGATTATTGGAGAGGCCCCATGATCGCTTGGCCACTCGCCGAACTGCTGCCCCATGCGGGCGACATGATCCTGATCGACCAGGTGCTGTCGTTCGATGAAGAGCAGGTGCACACCCGTCTCACCGTCAAGCCCGGCGGCCTGTTCAGCCAGGCTGACGGCAGCCTGCCGGCCTGGGTCGGTATCGAGCTGATGGCGCAAAGCGTCGCCGCCTATGCCGGGTGCCGCGCGCGCCAGCAAGGCCACGCGGTGGAACTGGGCTTCCTGCTGGGCACGCGAAAATTCGAGTGCAATGTGGCGCACTTTCCCGTCGGCGCCGAGCTGACTATCCACGGCCTGCGCTCGCTGGAGGACGACAATGGCATGGGGGTGTTCGAATGCCACCTCACCGGCGACGGCATCCAGGCCAGCGCACGCTTGAACGTATTTCGACCGCCCCAGGCGGCCACCTATTTAGATGAATCGAAGGACGAAACGCCATGACTGAATCCGTACTGGTCACCGGCTCCAGCCGTGGCATCGGCCGCGCCATTGCCCTGCGCCTGGCCCAGGCCGGGCATGACCTCGTGCTGCATTGCCGCAGTGGCCGCGCCGAAGCCGACGCGGTACAGGCCGAAATCGAAGCCCTGGGCCGCCAGGCGCGGGTGCTGCAATTCGATGTCGCCGATCGCGCGGCGTGCAAGGAAATCCTGGAGGCCGACGTCGAGCAACATGGCGCCTATTACGGCGTGGTGCTCAATGCCGGCCTGACCCGCGACGGCGCATTCCCGGCGCTCTCGGAAGACGACTGGGACGTGGTGATGCGCACCAACCTCGACGGGTTCTACAACGTGCTGCACCCGGTGATGATGCCGATGATCCGTCGTCGCGCCGCCGGGCGCATCGTGTGCATCACCTCGGTGTCCGGGCTGATCGGCAACCGCGGCCAGGTCAACTACAGCGCCTCCAAGGCGGGCTTGATCGGCGCAGCCAAGGCGCTGGCCATCGAGCTGGGCAAGCGCAAGATCACCGTCAACTGTGTGGCACCGGGTTTGATCGACACCGCCATGCTGGACGAACACGTGCCGGTCGAAGAGCTGATGAAAATGATCCCGGCGCAGCGCATGGGCACTCCGGAAGAAGTGGCCGGTGCGGTGAATTTCCTGATGTCCGCCGAGGCAGGCTATATCACGCGCCAAGTGTTGGCCGTGAATGGGGGCCTGTGCTGATGAAACGCGTTGTCGTCACCGGCATGGCCGGCATGACCTCCCTGGGCAGCGACTGGGACACCATCGCCGCCAACTTTCGCGCCAACCGCAGCGGCATCCGGCGCATGGATGAATGGGACCGCTTCACCGAATTGAACACGCGCCTGGCCGGGCCGATTGACGATTTCGCCGTCCCCGCGCACTGGACCCGCAAGCAGCTGCGCAGCATGGGCCGCGTCTCGCGCCTGGCGGTCTGGGCGGCGGAGCAGGCGCTGCAGGACGCCGGCTTGCTTGGCGACCCGTCGATCAAGGACGGGCGCATGGGCGTGGCCTGTGGCTCGTCCACCGGCAGCACCGATGAGATCAAGGCGTTCGGCAACATGCTGCTGAACTCGGTGGCCGAGGGCCTGAATGCCAATTCCTATGTGCGCATGATGCCGCACACCACGGCAGCGAATATCAGCATCTTCTTTGGCCTGACCGGGCGCCTGATCCCCACCTCCAGCGCCTGCACCAGCGGCAGCCAGGGCATCGGTTATGCCTACGAGGCCATCAAGTTCGGCCGTCTGCCGTTGATGCTCGCCGGCGGCGCCGAAGAGCTGTGCCCCACCGAGGCCATGGTGTTCGACGCGCTCTACGCCACCAGCCTGAAAAACGACGCGCCGCAAACCAGCCCGCGCCCCTACGACAGCGGCCGCGATGGCCTGGTGATCGGCGAAGGCGGCGGCATGCTGGTGCTCGAAGAACTGGAACACGCGCTGGCGCGGGGTGCGCATATCCATGCCGAGATCGTCGGTTTCGGCAGCAATGCCGACGGCCAGCACACCACCCGCCCGGAACAGAAAACCATGCGCCGCGCCATGGAGCTGGCGCTGGAAGACGCCGGGCTTGAACCGTCCGCCATCGGCTATGTCAATGGTCACGGCACCGCGACCGACCAGGGCGACATCGCCGAGACCCTGGCCACCAGCAGCCTGTTCGGCAGCCGCATGCCCATCAGTTCGCAGAAGAGTTTCCTGGGCCACACCCTGGGCGCGTGCGGGGCGCTGGAGTCGTGGTTCAGCATCGAGATGATGAACCGCGACCAGTACGTGCACACCTTCAACCTGGACTCGGTCGACCCGCAATGCGGTGAGCTGGATTACCTGCAAGGTGGCTTTCGCCAGATGCACAACGACTACGTGATGAACAACAACTTTGCCTTTGGCGGCGTCAACACCTCGCTGATCTTTCGCCGCTGGTCCTGACTTTTTAATCGATTGGAGAAAACGGAATGTCTTCCCTGCTACGCGCCACCCTGATCGCCCTGGCCCTGTTGACCACCGCCGGCTGCACCAGCAAACCGGTGCTCAACACCCAGCACGAGCTGCCGGCCACGCCCCAGCTCAGCGAAGAAAAAATGAAACAGGTGATCGTCGCCGCCCTGCAAAAACGCGAGTGGACGGTACAACGCCTGAGCCCGCAGTTGGTGCAGGCCGACATCACCGTGCGCGGCCAGTTCTATGCCGCCATCGACATCCGCTACACCCGCAACAGCTACGCCATCAGCTACCGCGACAGCCGCGAACTGGGCTACAAGGACGGCAAGATCCATCGCAACTACAACCGTTGGGTGAGCATGCTGGATCGGGACATTCTGGCGGGGCTGCGCTCGGCGGGGATGCAGTAACCCAGAAACGACAAAGGGCGCCTTTCGGCGCCCTCTTCACAAACAGGTTGGCTTGTCATCGCCGCTTCCTGCCTGGCTCTGCGATGGCTGGTTGCCCAGGATCCTCAGAGTCTCACAAGCCCCTTTCGGGAACTCGGCCAGTATGCCTGAAAACAGGTTGCCTGCAATCAGTGGCAAAACGCCGTCCATCCAGATGCTGCTTTATCGCAAGCCGAGCGCACTGCGCACCGCCGCTTTTATCGCCACAAACTGGTCATCGGTAAGCTCTGCAATTTTGTAAGTTGGATCGTTCCCACGCTCCGCGTGGTAACGCCGCCTGGGACGCTCTGCGTCCCGCCGCGAGTGCATGGCTCCAGCCTTCACCTGGGTGACGCGGAGCGTCACGGGATGCATTACCACGCGGAGCGTGGGAACGATCGGGTGTGAACATACCTACGCCACCGCCCTACGCGTCAACAATTCCACAAACGCCCTTGCCATCGGCGTCTGCGCACCCTTGCGCTGCACCAGCCATACCGCGGTCACCGCTTCCGGGTCCAGCAACGTGCGATACACCACGCCGTCGATCCGTATCCGGTGATAGGACGCCGGCAGCACCGATACGCCCAATCCCGCCGCCACCAGACCGATGATGGTCATCGCCTCGCCCGCCTCCTGGGCGACATGCGGGCTGAAGCCGGCGTCACGGCACAGGCTGAGCAGTTGCGCATAGAGACCGCTGCCGTAGGTGCGCGGGAAAAACACGAACGGTTCTTCTGCCAATTGCGCCAGGTGCAAGCCGCGCTCGCTGCCCTGCGCCAACGGGTGCCCGGCGTTCAGTACCGCCACCAGGGGCTCGCGCATCAGCTCGACCACACACAGTGATTCGGGCAACGGCAAAGGCCGCATCAGCCCGACCTGGATCGATTCATCCACCAGCGACTCGGCCACCTCGGTGCTGCTCATTTCCTGCAGGCTCAAGTGCACGGCTGGAAAGGCTTGGCGAAACGCAAAGATCGCCTGCGGGATGCTGGCGTTGAATGGTGCCGACGAGGTGAATCCGATTTTCAGCTCTCCCAGCTCTCCCATCTGCGCCCGCCGCGCGACGTCCGCCGCTTTATCCACTTGCGCCAGCACCAGGCGCGCCTCGTGCAGAAACAGGCGTCCCGCTTCGCTCAGCTCGACCCGACGATTGGTCCGCTCAAACAACCGCGCGCCCACCTCTTGCTCCAATGCCTGGATCTGCTGGCTCAGTGGCGGTTGCGAGATGCCCAGCACCTGCGCGGCGCGGCCAAAATGCAGCTCCTCGGCGACGGCGATGAAGTACCGCAGATGACGTAATTCCATGCACACCTCATTAGGTCGTAGAACCTATCAAACAGGTCGAACAATATATTGGAAAGAATCATTAGCCAGCTATATTCTTTTTCGTATTGTCAGTCCTGGCAGACTTTCCTCCCCGAGGTCCCCCGTGAATCCTGCTGTTGCTCCACTTGCCCAACACACCCCGCCTTCAGCCCTCGATGACGTGGTGGCGCAGCTCAATGACGAGTACATCGAAAAAGGTACGCCGATGTTCATGCGCACGGTGCTGGCGCTGTTCTCCGGCGGGTTTGCCACCTTTGCCCTGTTGTATTGCGTACAGCCGATGATGCCGGCGCTGTCCCACGAATTTTCCATCAATGCCGCGCAGAGCAGCCTGATTTTGTCGGTCGCCACGGCGATGCTTGCCTTCGGCCTGCTGATCACCGGGCCGATTTCCGACAGGCTGGGACGCAAACCGGTGATGGTCGCCGCGCTGTTCTGTGCAGCGCTGGCAACCATCGCCAGCGGCTTGATGCCGAGCTGGGAGGGTATCCTGCTCATGCGTGCGCTGGTGGGCTTGTCCTTGAGTGGCCTGGCCGCCGTGGCCATGACCTACCTGAGCGAAGAGATCCACCCGCAGCACATCGGCCTGGCCATGGGCCTGTACATCGGCGGCAATGCGATTGGTGGCATGAGCGGGCGTTTGATCATCGGGGTATTGATCGACTTCGTCAGTTGGCACACCGCCATGCTGATTATCGGCGGCCTGGCGCTGATCGCCGCGACGGTGTTCTGGAAAATCCTCCCAGAGTCGCGCAACTTCCGCGCCAGCAGCCTCAAGCCGCGTAACCTGCTCGATGGCTTCGTGATGCACTTCAAGGACGCGGGCCTGCCGTGGTTGTTCCTGGAAGCGTTCCTGCTGATGGGGGCGTTTGTGACCCTGTTCAACTACATCGGCTATCGCCTGCTGGCCGACCCGTATGACCTCAGCCAGGCCGTGGTCGGCCTGCTGTCGCTGGTGTATCTGTCAGGCATCTACAGCTCGGCGAAAATCGGCTCGCTGGCCGACCGCCTGGGGCGCCGTCGCGTGCTGTGGGCCACCATTGTGCTGATGCTCGCCGGCATGGCCCTGACGCTGTTCACCCCGCTGTGGCTGGT
This sequence comes from Pseudomonas sp. Wu6, assembly GCF_019891515.1. Taxonomy (NCBI): domain Bacteria; kingdom Pseudomonadati; phylum Pseudomonadota; class Gammaproteobacteria; order Pseudomonadales; family Pseudomonadaceae; genus Pseudomonas; species Pseudomonas sp. Wu6. The sequence goes on from NZ_JAFLXH010000001.1 coordinate 173,703, forward strand.
GGTGCCGGGCATGCTGATCTTTACCTTCGGCTTCTTCGGCGCCCATTCGGTAGCCAGCAGCTGGATCGGGCGGCGTGCGGTGAAGGCCAAGGGACAGGCGTCGTCGCTGTATCTGTTTTGCTATTACGCAGGGTCAAGCATTGCCGGGACGGCGGGCGGGTTCTTCTGGCACTTGGGCGGATGGAACGGGATTGGCGGGTTTATCGTCGCGCTGCTAATTGGCGCGTTGCTGGTGGCGTTGAAGCTGGCGAAGTTGCCGCCGTTGGGGCATGTGAAAACCTGAGGTTTCCCGGCTTTAAATGTGGGAGGGGGCAAGCCCCCTCCCACATTTTTGCTCTGTGTTTTATTCGTGGTATTGCGCCGACAGTTCATGCACCGCGCGCAGGAAGGCACCCGCGTGCTCCGGGTTCACTTCCGGGGTGATGCCATGGCCGAGGTTGAACACGTGACCGGTGCCCTTGCCGTAGCTGGCAAGGATGCGGCCGACTTCGGTGCGGATCGCTTCCGGCTTGGCGTACAGCACGGTGGGGTCCATGTTGCCTTGCAGTGCAACTTGACCGCCAACGCGACGGCGGGCTTCGCCGATATCGCAGGTCCAATCCAGGCCCAACGCGTCGGCGCCTGCATCGGCGATGCTTTCCAGCCACAGGCCGCCGCCCTTGGTGAACACGATCACCGGCACCTTGCGGCCTTCGTGTTCGCGGATCAGGCCGCTGACGATCTTGCGCATGTAGGCCAGGGAGAATTCCTGGTAGGCCGCCGCCGAGAGGTTGCCGCCCCAGGTGTCAAAGATCTGCACCGCTTGCGCGCCGGCCATGATCTGGCCATTGAGGTACGCGGTGACCGACTGCGCCAGCTTGTCCAGCAGCAGGTGCATGGCGTGCGGGTTGTCGTAGAGCATGGCCTTGGTCTTGCGGAAGTCTTTCGACGAGCCGCCTTCGACCATGTAGGTGGCCAGGGTCCAGGGGCTGCCGGAGAAGCCGATCAGCGGCACGCGGCCGTTAAGCTCGCGGCGGATGGTGCTCACGGCGTCCATCACGTAGCCGAGGTCTTTGTGCGGGTCCGGGATCGGCAGGGCTTCGATATCGGCCAGGGTGCTGACGACCTTCCTGAAGCGCGGGCCTTCACCCGTCTCGAAGTACAGGCCTTGGCCCATGGCGTCGGGGATGGTGAGGATATCGGAAAAGAGAATGGCCGCGTCCAGTTGTGGGTAGCGGTCCAGCGGCTGCATCGTGACTTCGCAGGCGAACGCAGGATTCATGCACAGGCTCATGAAGTCGCCGGCGTGGGCGCGACTGGCGCGGTACTCCGGCAGGTAGCGACCGGCCTGGCGCATCATCCATACGGGCGTGACGTCTACGGGTTGCTTGAGCAGGGCACGAAGGAAACGGTCGTTCTTAAGGGCAGTCATGTCGGCATCCGCAAAAAAAGTGCGGGCATTTTCTCAGAGCGCGACGCAAAAGGCACGGAATGCGCCGTGCCTTTTGTCTATCGGGTCAATTTGTCGCGGACTTGAAAGCGCTGCAAAACAACTGTGGGAGGGGGCTTGCCCCCGATGGCGGTGGGTCAGTCAGTGAATCTGGTGACTGATGCAGCGCTATCGGGGGCAAGCCCCCTCCCACATTTTGATCCCATTTCAACCTGGGATCGGGTCAGACCTGCAGGTAGTCCAGGATCCCTTCGGCGGCGTTGCGGCCTTCGAAGATCGCGGTTACCACCAAATCAGAGCCGCGCACCATGTCGCCACCGGCGAAGATTTTCGGGTTGCTGGTCTGGTGCTTGTACTGGCCCTGCTCCGGGGCGACGACGCGGCCCTGGCTGTCGGTCTGGATCGCGAACTGCTCGAACCACGGCGCCGGGCTTGGGCGGAAACCGAAGGCGATGACCACGGCGTCGGCCGGGATGATCTCTTCGGAACCCGGGATCGGCTCGGGGCTGCGACGGCCACGGGCATCCGGTTCGCCAAGACGGGTCTCGACCACCTTCACACCTTCGACGCGGTCTTCACCGACGATGGCGATCGGCTGGCGGTTATAGAGGAATCTCACACCTTCTTCCTTGGCGTTCTTCACCTCTTTGCGCGAACCGGGCATGTTGGCTTCGTCACGACGATAAGCACAGGTCACCGACTTGGCGCCCTGGCGGATCGAGGTGCGGTTGCAGTCCATCGCGGTGTCGCCACCGCCGAGCACTACGACCTTCTTGCCTTTCATGTCGACGAAATCCTCCGGCGACTTTTCAAAGCCCAGGTTGCGGTTGACGTTGGCGATCAGGAAATCCAGCGCGTCGTACACGCCCGGCAAATCCTCACCGGCAAAGCCGCCCTTCATGTAGGTGTAGGTGCCCATGCCCATGAACACGGCGTCGTATTCGGCGAGCAGTTGCTCCATGGTGATGTCTTTGCCGATCTCGGTGTTGAGGCGGAACTCGATGCCCATGCCGGTGAAGACTTCGCGGCGATTGCTCAACACGGTCTTTTCCAGCTTGAACTCGGGGATGCCGAAGGTCAGCAGGCCGCCGATTTCCGGGTTCTTGTCGAACACCACCGGGGTCACGCCGCCGCGTACCAGCACGTCGGCACAGCCCAGGCCCGCCGGGCCCGCGCCGATGATGGCGACACGCTTGCCGGTCGGCTTGACCTTGGACATGTCCGGGCGCCAGCCCATGGCGAACGCGGTGTCGGTGATGTACTTCTCCACCGAACCGATGGTCACCGCGCCGAAGCCGTCGTTGAGGGTGCACGCACCCTCGCACAGACGATCCTGGGGGCACACCCTGCCGCAGACTTCCGGCAGGGTGTTGGTCTGGTGCGACAGCTCGGCGGCGGCGAGGATGTTGCCCTCGGCGACCAATTTCAGCCAGTTGGGAATGAAGTTGTGCACCGGGCACTTCCATTCGCAATACGGGTTACCGCACCCCAGGCAGCGGTGGGCCTGGTCGGCCGAGTGCTGGGGTTTGAAGGGCTCGTAGATTTCCACGAACTCTTTCTTGCGTTGACGCAACAGTTTCTTCTTCGGATCTTTGCGCCCGACATCGATGAACTGGAAGTCGTTATTCAGACGTTCAGCCATGTTAAAACCTCATCAAACTCTTCAGGCGCATATCACTGCGGGTTGGCACGGATGCTGGAAAGCAACGATTTCAGGTTGGCAGCCTTGGGCTTGACCAGCCAGAAACGACGCAGGTAATCATCGAGGTTTTCGGCGAGGTTACGACCCCATTCGCTGCCGGTCTCCTCGACATACTCGTCCAGCACGTGCTGCAAGTGGTTCCGGTAGGATTCCATGGCTTCGCCGCTGATCCGCTGGATCTCGACCAACTCGTGGTTGACCTTGTCGACGAAGGTGTTGTCCTGGTCGAGCACGTAGGCGAAACCGCCGGTCATGCCCGAGCCGAAGTTGTAACCGGTCTTGCCCAGTACCGCGACAAAGCCCCCGGTCATGTACTCGCAGCAGTGATCGCCGGTGCCTTCCACAACCGTGTGGGCCCCGGAGTTACGCACGGCGAAACGCTCACCGGCGGTGCCGGCGGCGAACAACTTGCCACCGGTGGCGCCGTACAGGCAGGTGTTGCCGATGATGGCACTGTCCTGACTCTTGTAGACGCTGCCTTTAGGCGGAACGATCACCAGCTTGCCGCCGGTCATGCCCTTGCCCACGTAGTCGTTGGCGTCGCCTTCGAGGTACATGTGCAGGCCGCCGGCGTTCCACACGCCGAAGCTCTGCCCCGCAGTGCCCTTGAAGCGGAAGGTGATCGGCGCTTTCGCCATGCCCTGGTTGCCGTGCTTGCGCGCGATTTCACCGGAGATGCGCGCGCCGATAGAACGGTCGCAGTTGCAGATATCCAGGGCGAATTCGCCACCGCTGGCGTCGTTGATCGAGGAGCCGGCCATTTCGACCATCTTCTCGGCCAACAGGCCTTTGTCGAACGGTGGGTTGCGGTCCACCTGGCAGAATTGTGGCTTGTCGGCCGGGATGTGATCGCTGCCCAACAGCGGCGTCAGGTCCAAATGTTGTTGCTTGGCGGTCTGGCCTTCGAGCACTTCGAGCAGGTCGGTACGCCCGATCAGTTCTTCCAGCGAACGCACGCCGAGCTTGGCCAGCCACTCACGGGTTTCTTCGGCGACGTAGGTGAAGAAATTCACCACCATGTCGACGGTGCCGATGTAGTGGTCCTTGCGCAGCTTTTCGTTCTGAGTGGCCACGCCGGTGGCGCAGTTGTTCAGATGGCAGATGCGCAGGTATTTACAGCCCAGGGCAATCATCGGCGCAGTACCGAAGCCGAAGCTTTCGGCGCCAAGGATTGCGGCCTTGATCACGTCGAGGCCGGTTTTCAGGCCGCCGTCGGTCTGTACCCGCACTTTGCCGCGCAGGTCGTTGCCGCGCAGGGTCTGGTGGGTTTCGGCCAGGCCCAGCTCCCACGGCGCACCGGCGTACTTGATCGAGGTCAACGGCGATGCGCCGGTGCCGCCGTCATAGCCGGAGATGGTGATCAGGTCGGCATAGGCCTTGGCCACACCGGCGGCGATGGTGCCGACGCCGGCTTCCGCCACCAGTTTCACCGAGACCAGCGCCTGCGGGTTGACTTGTTTCAAGTCGAAAATCAGCTGCGACAAGTCTTCGATCGAGTAGATGTCGTGGTGCGGCGGCGGCGAAATCAGGGTCACACCCGGCACTGCATAGCGCAGCTTGGCGATCAGGCCGTTGACCTTGCCGCCCGGCAGTTGACCACCCTCCCCCGGCTTGGCGCCCTGGGCCACCTTGATCTGCAGCACTTCGGCGTTGACCAGGTATTCCGGGGTCACACCGAACCGGCCGGTGGCCACCTGCTTGATTTTCGAGCTTTTGAGCGTGCCGTAGCGCGCCGGGTCTTCACCGCCTTCGCCGGAGTTGGAACGCGCACCCAGGCGGTTCATGGCTTCGGCCAGGGCTTCGTGGGCCTCGGGCGACAAGGCGCCCAGGGAAATACCGGCGGAGTCGAAGCGCTTGAGGATAGATTCCAGCGGCTCGACTTCGGCGATGTCCATCGGCGTGTCCAGGGTCTTCACCTTGAACAGGTCGCGGATCATCGACACCGGGCGGTTATCCACCAGGCTCGTGTACTGCTTGAACTTGGCGTAGTCGCCCTGTTGCACGGCGGCTTGCAGGGTGCTGACCACATCCGGGTTGTAGGCGTGGTATTCGCCACCGTGCACGAACTTGAGCAGGCCGCCTTGCTGGATCGGCTTGCGCGCGCTCCAGGCTTCAGCCGCCAGGGCTTTCTGTTCGGCTTCGATATCGACGAAACGCGCCCCCTTGATACGGCTCGGCACGCCACGGAAGCTCAACTCACAGACTTCTTCGGAAAGGCCGATGGCTTCGAACAACTGGGCGCCGCGATACGAGGTGACGGTGGAGATGCCCATCTTCGACAGGATCTTCAGCAGGCCTTTGGTGATGCCCTTGCGGTAGTTCTTGAACACCTCGTAGAGGTCGCCCAGCACTTCACCGGTACGGATCAGGTCGCCTAGCACTTCGTACGCAAGGAACGGATAAACCGCCGACGCGCCGAAACCGATCAACACCGCGAAATGGTGCGGGTCGCGGGCAGTGGCGGTTTCGACGAGGATGTTGGAGTCGCAGCGCAGGCCTTTCTCGGTCAGGCGGTGATGCACAGCGCCGGTGGCCAGCGAAGCGTGGATCGGCAACTTGCCCGGCGCGATATGCCGGTCGGTCAGCACGATCTGGGTACGACCGGCGCGCACGGCTTCTTCGGCCTGGTCGGCGACGTTGCGCACAGCGGCTTCAAGGCCGAGGCTCTCGTCGTAGTTCAGGTCGATGATCTGGCGGTCGAAGCCTGGACGTTCCAGGGTCATCAGCGAGCGCCACTTGGCCGGGGAAACCACCGGCGAGCTGAGGATCACACGGGAAGCGTGCTCCGGCGATTCCTGGAAAATGTTGCGCTCGGCACCGAGACACACTTCCAGCGACATCACGATGGCTTCGCGCAGCGGGTCGATCGGTGGGTTGGTCACCTGGGCGAATTGCTGGCGGAAGTAGTCGTACGGCGTGCGCACGCGCTGGGACAGCACGGCCATTGGCGTGTCGTCGCCCATGGAGCCGACGGCCTCGTAGCCTTGCTCGCCGAGCGGGCGCAGCACCTGGTCGCGCTCTTCGAACGTGACTTGGTACATCTTCATGTATTGCTTGAGCTGATCGACGTCGTAGAAAGCCGAACCGTGGTCGTTGTCTTCCATGGTCGCCTGGATGCGCAGGGCGTTCTTGCGCAGCCATTGCTTGTACGGGTGACGGGACTTGAGGCGGTTGTCGATGGCGTCAGTGTCGAGGATCTGCCCGGTTTCGGTGTCCACGGCGAGGATCTGGCCAGGGCCCACGCGGCCTTTGGCGATGACGTCTTCCGGCTTGTAGTTCCACACGCCGATTTCCGAGGCCAGGGTGATAAAGCCGTTGGTGGTAGTCACCCAACGCGCCGGGCGCAGACCGTTACGGTCGAGCAGGCACACCGCGTAGCGGCCGTCGGTCATGACCACGCCGGCCGGGCCGTCCCACGGCTCCATGTGCATCGAGTTGTATTCGTAGAACGCCCGCAGGTCCGGGTCCATGGTCTCGACGTTCTGCCACGCAGGCGGAATGATCATGCGCACGCCACGGAACAGGTCGATGCCGCCGGTGACCATCAACTCGAGCATGTTGTCCATGCTCGAGGAGTCCGAACCCACGCGGTTGACCAGCGGGCCGAGCTCTTCGAGGTCCATCAGATCGTTGGCGAACTTCGTGCGACGGGCCACGGCCCAGTTGCGGTTACCGGTGATGGTGTTGATCTCGCCGTTGTGGGCGAGGAAGCGGAATGGCTGGGCCAGCGGCCATTTCGGCAGGGTGTTGGTGGAAAAGCGCTGGTGGAACACGCAGATCGCGGTTTGCAGGCGCTCGTCGCTCAGGTCCGGATAGAAGGCGGTGAGGTCCGCCGGCATCATCAGGCCTTTGTAAATGATGGTCTTGTGGGAAAAGCTGCAGATGTAGTGGTCGGTGTCGGCGGCGTTGAGCACCGACGAACGACGACGCGAGGTGAACAGCTTGATCGCCATGTCCTGGTCGCTCAGGCCGTCGCCTGCGATGAACACCTGTTCGATCTGCGGCAGGCGCTCGTTGGCCAGGCGGCCGAGCACGCTGGTGTCGATCGGCACTTTGCGCCAGCCGATCAGTTGCAGGCCGGCGGCGACGATCTCGCGGTTCATGTTCTCGCGAGCAGCTTCGGCTTTGACCGGGTCCTGGTTGAAGAACACCATGCCCACCGCGTATTGCTTGGGCAGGTCGACAGCGAAATGCTCTTTGGCAACGGCGCGCAGGAACTGGTCGGGCTTTTGAATCAGCAAGCCGCAACCGTCACCGGTCTTGCCGTCGGCGTTGATCCCACCGCGGTGGGTCATGCAGGTCAGGGCCTCGATGGCCGTTTGTAAAAGGGTATGACTGGGCTCGCCCTGCATGTGGGCTATCAGGCCGAAACCGCAGTTATCCTTGAATTCATCGGGTTGGTACAGACCTGCTTTCATAGACACTTTCTCACCAGGCTGCCTCTTCTATCGAGGCAAATTTCTTTTCAATTCAACCGGTTACCTTCCACGCCGAACGTACGCCGGCTTAGCGGGGGCAAAAGGGAGGTCATTGTACACACCGACACAGACGCTCACAAATTTAGCGACGAAATGTCGCAAATCTATGTCGCATTTATGAAAGGTTTAAAGCGATATGCTGTGCTAGTCAAAACTTTTTTAATTCTGACCGCTACGACTCAAAAGCTACCGTGACGCAGACACCACAAAGCGCGCGGCCTTCAGGGCTGCACGCTGTTGTCGTTTTTTTTGAGGTGCTGGGAGGGCGGCCTGGGTAAGGCCGCCGGATCTTCAGCGAGTTGTCGCGAGTTCTTGTTGAACGCTGGCGACAGTTCGAGGCCAAGGTTTACCAGCCTGAACCTTCGCTGGCAAGGCTTTGATGGCAGAATCGGCTGCGGCGCGGCTTGGGAAGCTGCCGTAGGTGATCACGTAGAGAGGCTTGCCGTTGAGCACTTTCTTGAAATACCGGTACTGGCCGCCCTGCTCTTTGACGAACGCCTGGGCGTTGGCCTCGGAGCTGGTGCCGAGGATCTGCACCACGAAGTTGCCGGTGGGCTGGCTGCTGTACCAACTGCTGCCGGCGGCACCGGCCTTGGCGACGGTGGCGGCAGGTTTTTCAGCAGGCTTGGCCGCTGGCGCCGGAGCCGGAGCTGGTTTGGCAACCGGTGCAGGCTTGGCCGTGGCCACCGTCGGCGCCGGCGTCGGCTTGGCGGCCGGCGCAACCTGGGTGGCGGGGGCGACTGGGGTGGCTGGCGTGCCTGCCGGTACGCCCGCAGGCGGAGCGGTGGTCGTCACGGTTGGCGGCGTGGCGCTGGAGCCTTCCACCGGCACACCGTCGTCGCCTTCGGAGATGCCACCGGCTTCCTCAGCCAGCGGGCCGCGCATGACCGGTTGGCCGACCATCGGCAGGTTGGTCGGTTGGCCGGAGTTGGCGAATTCGACATTTGGCGTGGGCTTGCCCAGTGGCAACTGCGCCTGTTCGGTTGGCGCGCCAGCGGTGGTCGGCGCCTTGCTGCGGCCTGGAATCAACCAGGCGGCGGCAACGGCGACCACGACAACGGCGGAAATAGCCAATACGTGCTTCTTAGGCATAGTGAACCCCATCTTTGGACGCTTGACCGCAGAGCGGCTGGCAATCATGGCTTCGATCATTGCATCGCGGGCAACCTGATTGATGTTGCCAGGCCAGCCATCGGAGCTTTCGTGAATATCAGAGATCTGCGCAGCGGAGAAAAGTTCGATACCGGCCCCTGCGCCTTCGAGGCGCTGAGCCAGGTATTCGCGGGTCTCTTCTTCTTCGTACGGCTGCAATTCGATGACGTGGAACAGCTCTTGCTCACCGCTGATCTGTTCCAGATCGGCGATCAGCGACGACTCACCGAACAGGAACACATGGGGACGACCTTCCGGCGTACCCGCCGCCAGCGCCAGCAATGCTTCCAGGGCGGACTCGTCGAGTTGCTCGGCGTCATCCACCAGCAGATAGACTTCCTGGCCGGTCAGGCCCAGTTGCACCACCTGCTTGAGGATCGCGTTCGGCTCGGCGTTGGCGACGTCCAGCGCCTGCGCCACCTGGCGCAGCACGCCGGCCGCATCACCGGCGCCACGGGCCGAGACCACGACGCTCTGCACCGATTGCTTGTTGGTGCTGGCGACCAGCGCCTGGCGCAGCAACGTCTTGCCGCTGCCCAACGGCCCCGTGACCACCAGCAGCAACTGGCTGTAGCGCGCGAGGTGGTGCAATTGCCCCAGTACCGGCTTGCGCTGGGCAGGGAAGAATTTGAAACCAGGCACCCGTGGAGCGAAAGGGTCGTGGCTCAAGTGATAATGGCCGAGGAACGCCTCGTCGGCATGCAAACTAGTCATCGCGATCTTATTAACCTTTAAGCTGGGCCAGGGCGCGGTAATCCGCTCCCAGCGTGGCCTGTAAAATCTCTTTCGGATAATCGTCGGTCACCACCGCTTCGCCCATGTGGCGCAACAGCACCAGCCGCAGCCGACCGTCGATCACTTTCTTGTCTATTGCCATGTGCTCCAGGAAATCCGCTTCGGTCATCTCGGACGGCGGAATCACCGGCAAACCGGCGCGCTGGAACAGGCGGATCCCGCGATCACGCTCCTGGGCGCTGATCCAGCCCAGGCGCTGCGACATCTCCAATGCCATCACTGTGCCAGCCGCGACGGCTTCCCCATGCAGCCACACACCATAGCCCATGTGGGTTTCGATCGCATGGCCGAAGGTATGACCCAGGTTCAGGGTAGCCCGTACACCGGACTCCCGTTCGTCGGCATTCACCACCAGCGCCTTGGCTGCGCAGGAGCGGGAAATTGCCTCGGTGAGTGCCACCTGGTCGAGGGCGCGCAGGGCGTCCATATGTTCTTCCAGCCAGGTCAGGAAGGGCTCGTCGCAGATCAGCCCGTACTTGATGACTTCCGCCAGGCCCGCCGACAGCTCGCGGGGTGGCAAGGTGTTGAGGGTGGCCGTGTCGATCAGCACGGCCTGCGGCTGATAGAACGCGCCGACCATGTTCTTGCCCAGCGGATGGTTGATGCCGGTCTTGCCGCCTACCGATGAATCGACCTGGGACAACAGCGTGGTCGGCACCTGGATAAAGTCCACGCCACGCTGGTAGCAGGCGGCCGCGAAGCCGGCCATGTCGCCGATCACACCGCCGCCCAGGGCGACCACGGTGGTGCGGCGGTCATGCCGTGCGCGCAGCAGGCCATCGAAAATCAGCTGCAGGGTTTCCCAGTTCTTGTGGGCTTCGCCGTCGGGCAGGATTACCGAGATCACCGAGTACGCCGCCAGGCTGCGGCTCAGACGCTCCAGATACAGCGGCGCCACCGTTTCGTTGGAGATGATCGCCACCTGCCGACCGGCAATATGCGGTGCGAGCAGTTCGGGCAGGTCCAACAGACCTTCGCCAATATGGATCGGGTAGCTGCGCTCGCCTAGATCGACCTTAAGTGTCTGCATGTGTCCCCGCGTTGAAGATAGTGTGACGACCGGTAACGCCTGGATCAGACGCTGCCTGATGGCTCTACGCCATACCCCGTAAGGTCATGGCGCGCCGCCGAGAATAGCGCATTTGCGGCCAGGCTTTAACGGGGTGCCAGCCGTTGCAGGCGCTCAAGAATATCGAGTACCACCATTCGGGGCGGCCGTTCATCGGTTTCCACCACCAGATCGGCGATCTCCCGATACAGCGGATCGCGCAGCGCAAGCAGGTCCCGCAGGGTTTTTTCCGGGTTGGCCGTGCGCAGCAATGGGCGATTGCGATCACGAGCCGTGCGGCCCACCTGCTGCTCGACCGAGGCATGCAGATACACCACCCGACCACCGGCATGCAGGGCGCGGCGATTCTCATCACGCATCACTGCGCCTCCGCCGGTGGCCAATACCACGCCATCGCAGCCGCACAGCTCGGCAATCATTGCCTGCTCGCGGTCGCGAAAGCCCAGTTCGCCTTCCTTATCGAAGATCCATGGGATATTGGCACCCGTGCGCAATTCAATTTCCTTATCGGAATCTTTGAACGGCAGGCGCAGCTCTTTGGCCAGCAAACGGCCGATGGTGCTTTTTCCAGCCCCCATCGGCCCTACAAGAATCAAATTTCGCACAGAATCAACGACTCACAGCAATCGCCTGGTTATTCATGATACGCGGAGTCAGGAATACCAGCAGCTCGGATTTTTTCTCCGACCGCACATCGCGCCGGAAAAGGCGGCCAAGATACGGCACATCGCCCAAAAATGGCACTTTATCTAGCACTTTGCTCTGGGTATTGGAGAAAACCCCGCCGATGACAATGGTCTCGCCATCCTTGACCAGGACCTTGGCATTGACCTCGTTTTTCTTGATCGGCGGCACGTCGTTGAGTTTGTTCAAATAGTCGGGTTCGTCCTTGGTGACTTTGACCACCATGATCACATGATCGTCGGGGGTGATCTGCGGCGTGACCTCCAACGACAGCGAAGCTTCCTTGAACGATACCGAGGTGGCGCCCTGGGACGTGGATTCCTGATAGGGAATCTCGGTGCCCTTGAGAATGCGCGCGGTTTCCTTGTCCGAGGTGACCACCTTGGGCTGCGAGACGATTTCGCCGTTGCCGGACTTTTCCATGGCGGTCAGCTCAAGGTCCAGCAGCAGGTTGTCGGTGATAAACGCCAGCCCCAGACCCGAGGTGCCGGTCAGCGAACCCAAATCGACAAAGGGTGAACTGGGTGGATTCGGCGGTGGCTGCGCGCCATCTGCCGGGGGTTTTGAAATACCGCCGGCGCCCCAATTGCCGCGATTGAGCCGCCCACCCCAGCGCACGCCCAGGCTTTTGTCGTAATCGACATTGGCCTCGACAATGCGCGCCTCGATCATCACCTGGCGCACCGGGACGTCCAGCTGCGCCACGATCCGCCGCAGCTCTTGCAGCCGCTCTGCGGTCTGGTAGGCGATGATATTGTTGGTGCGATCGTCCACCGCCACCGAACCGCGTTCGTCGGTCGCGCCTTCAAAGCCGGCCATGGACTGGAACAGCTTGGCCAGGTCCGCCGCCTTGGCGTAATTGACCTGCAGTAACTCCCGGCGCAACGGCGCCAGTTCGGCCATCTGCTTGCGCGCCTCCAGCGTCAGCAGTTCGCGTGCGGCCAATTCGTCGGCGGGGGCCACCAGCAAGACGCCGGCCTTGACCCGCTTGTCCAACCCCTTGGCTTGCAACACCAGGTCCAGCGCCTGGTCCCAGGGCACGTCCTTGAGCCGCAGGGTGATCGAACCCTGCACCTCGTCTGCGGCCACCAGGTTCAGGCCGGCGACATCGGCGATTTGCTGCAATGCCGCGCGCAAATCGATGTTCTGGAAATTAAGGTTCAGTGTGTCGCCTGTGTAGTCGGCCGACGACGTGCTTTCAGGCGGCGGCAGATGGATAAGGTCGACGCGATTGGGCACAGCAGCAGCCATCGGCACCGTGAACGCTATCCATAGCGCCACGCCGAAGGACAAGAAAATCCTTTTCATTGTTTGATTCCGTTATGAGTTGACGTTCAACACCAGCGTTCGTGGGCGCTCCAGCCAGAGGCCCTGTTCATCGGGAAAGCGCTCGACCAGTTCCACATGGCCGTCCTGGATGGACGTGACCTGACCATGATCCGGACCGAGGTAGTCGCCGACCGCCAGCCGATGCACCGTTGATCCGGCACGCAGCAACGCAAAGCTCTGCCCGCCGCCGGACAGCGTGCCGACCATGTCGAACTGGTCGATTGCGATGCCCTCCAGCAGCCCGCGCGGCCGCGTGAGATCCGGAGCAGGGGCGGGCCGCCCAGGCGAATGATCCGGTTGCAAGGCTGTCAGTTGAAACGGGTCGCGCAGGGAGGTCGCGTCGTACACAAAGCGCGGAGCCGGGACGCCCGCCTGTGATGCCTTGCCCCCCTGAAAAACGCCTCGATAGGCCTTGATCAGCAGCTCCAGCCGCAACAAAGCCCCTTCCGAGCGCAACGCCAGGTCATGCACCGTGACGACGCGCTGCAAACTACCCAGGGCGCTGACGAACGCCGCCAGGTCGTGATAACCCCCTGTAACGCCAACCTTCAAGGGCTGTTCGACATGGAACGGCTGCGGCGCCTCGTCCATCACCTCGACGCCCTCGACCCATACGCCCTTGGCAACCGCCAGCCGAGCGATGTCTTCAAGCAAGTCCGGCACTGCAGCGTCGCCGGACAGTTGCCCTTGAAGATCCGCGACGGTGTCTTCCATTACCCTGACGCGCTCGGTGTGCGCCTCAAGGTCTGCGGCCACACCGGCACTCTGTTCAAGCTGCCCGCGCAGCACTTGCTCGCGCGCCTCCAACCCGTGCAATCGCGCTCGCGAAGCGCCCAGGTATGACACTTCTGCTATCAACAGCACCAGGCCGCCCAGGGTGCAGCCAAGCAGGACCTTTGCAGGCCAGGGCCATTTTGCAGCGTTGTAGGTGAGTGCGGAAAAGTCGAGCCCGGGCAGGCTCATGGTTGCGCCTCGATGGTTTCCCCCTGGCGCACCATCAACTGAAACTGATGAGCGCCGCGCTCACCCTCTGCCTGAACACGCTCGAGCCGCGCCGAATGGCCGCCTTGCGACGCCTCCAGCCGACGCATCAACTGGGCGATATCCTGGTTGCTGTCGGCACTGCCGCGGATGCTGAGCGTGTCGCCGTTGGCGACCACCTCATGCAGGTGAACGCCATCGGGCATCGTGCGCGCCAGCTGATCGAACAGCCGAGCGCCGGAGGAGCGCGCGTCGTGCAGATCCTGCATCACCTTCATGCGCTGCGCCAATTGCTGGCTTCGCTCCTGCAGGTCGTCGATGGTCTTGATTCGTGAGTCATGCGCGGCAACATTCCCGTCCAGGCGCACGTTGCGGGTGACCTGCCGGTCTATCGCCTGGTCGATCACTTGATCGGCCAGCCACACCGCCGCGAGCGCCAGGCAGGCAAACGCCAGCAAAAGCACCAGCAAATACTTGCGGCGCCGCTCGGCCAGCAGTTGGCGCCAAGGCAAAAGATTGATTCGTGTCATCCAGCGAAACTCCTCAGGGCCAACCCGCAAGCCACTCCCATCCCGTGGGCATCGGCGGCCCATTGTGCGCCATCGACTCGATGACCTGGCGTGAAGCTGGCAAAATCCTGACGGCAAGCGCGCTCCAATGCAAATGCTTCGACATCCACCACCCGCGTCACCAGCCCGGCCAGGCCCAGGACCGCCTCGCGCGCCTCGACCTGTTCGCGCAGGCAAGCCGCCAACATGACCTGCACCCGCCCGGCGCCCTGGGACGACGGGCCGCGTACCTGAAAATCGATGGCGACTTCGTCCAGAGGATAAGGAATGTACTGGTCGGCCTCCATGTGTATCTGCCAGGCCCTCTCTTCGTCGCTGAGGCCTGCGTCCATTTCGATCACCCGCGTAATCACCGACGGGCCCGAGACGGCCACGGCTGCGTGCCTGGCGCGACTGTGCAGCCGCGATAATGCCTGCTGCAGCGCCCGCCCGGCCCCTTCAAGGTCGAGCACTGTGCCATCGACCACCGCATGCGCCGGCAACCCCTGCGCGGCGTAGCCCTGAATGCTGAAACCTTGCGCCGAACGGCCCAGCTCGATCAGCTTGATACCTCGGTCATTGATGTCGACGCCGAGAACGATGGCGTGTTTTCGCCTGAAAAATCCCTTTCCCATAAAACTCCCTAAAGCTTTGCCTGTCTTACCGCCTGATTGCCTCCGGGCCGTGCATTCGGTCGACTTGTTTGAGCCGTGCGAATGACGCCCGGAGGCGAAAATGCTTTAATGCCCAGCGTTTTTTCCCGCTTTTTATCTGCCGCCCGGGTCGATCCATCGTTCGCCATGCATGCCCCGACGCGTAACTCTTTCTTTTCTCTGGAAATCCAAAAGCCTTGATTCGTCTGCTGAAGTTTTTCGGGTACTCCATTGTCGCGATCGTCTGCGGGCTGCTGCTCGTACTCAGCGGGGCCTACCTCTACCTTAGTCCGGGTTTGCCGTCGGTAGAGGCCCTCAGAAGTATCCAGTTGCAGATTCCTTTGCGGGTCTACAGCAGCGATGAAAAACTGATCGCGGAGTTCGGCGAAATGCGCCGTACACCGATCCGTTTCGCCGACATTCCGCCCAATTTCATCAACGCATTGCTGTCGGCTGAAGACGATAATTTCGCCAACCACTACGGCGTCGACCCCAGCAGCCTGGTCCGTGCAGCCACGCAATTGGTAAAAAGCGGACACATTCAATCCGGCGGCAGCACCATCACCATGCAGGTGGCGAAGAACTTCTTCCTCACCAGCGAGCGCAGTTTTTCGCGCAAAGCCACCGAGATCCTGCTGGCGCTGCAGATCGAACGCCAGTTGACCAAGGACGAAATCCTCGAGCTTTACGTCAACAAGATTTACCTGGGCAACCGTGCCTACGGCATCGAGGCGGCGTCCCAGGTGTACTACGGCAAGTCGATTCGGGATGCGAGCCTTGCGCAAATGGCGATGATTGCCGGCCTGCCCAAGGCGCCGTCGCGCTTCAACCCGCTGGCCAACCCGGCGCGCAGCAAGGAGCGTCGCGACTGGATCCTGGGGCGCATGTACAAGCTCGGCAAGATCGACCAGACGGCTTACGAAAGTGCCGTGGCCGAACCATTGAACGCCAGCTATCACGTGCCGACGCCGGAAGTGAATGCGCCGTATATCGCCGAAATGGCTCGTGCGGAAATGGTTGGCCGGTATGGCAGCGAGGCCTACACCGAAGGTTTCCGCGTAACCACCACCGTTCCGAGCAACTTGCAGGAAATTGCCAACCATTCGCTGCACGATGGCCTGATCACCTATGACCAGCGCCACGGCTATCGCGGCCCTGAATCGCGCCTGCCGGGCAAGACCCTGAGCGCCTGGACCACCGAACTGGGCAAGCAACGCCCGATCAGTGGCCTGGAGCCGGCCATCGTCACCCAGGTCAAGAAAGATGGCGTGCAAGTACTGACCCGCAGCGGCGAAGCGCATGTGGCGTGGGACAGCATGAAATGGGCACGTCCATTCCTGAATACCAACAGCATGGGCCCGATGCCCAAGCAGCCGTCCGACGTGGCGCAGGTGGGTGATTTGATCCGCGTGCAACGCCAGGCCGATGACAGCCTGAAATTCAGCCAGGTACCGGTCGCCCAGGGCGCACTGGTGTCCCTGGACCCGCAAAATGGTGCGATCCGCGCGCTGGTCGGCGGCTTCGCCTTCGAACAGAGCAACTACAACCGCGCCACCCAGGCCAAGCGCCAGCCGGGCTCAAGCTTCAAGCCGTTCGTCTACAGCGCCGCGCTGGATAACGGCTATACCGCCGCCAGCCTGGTCAACGATGCGCCGATTGTGTTCGTCGATGAGTACCTGGACAAGGTCTGGCGTCCGAAGAACGACACCAACACCTTCCTCGGCCCGATCCGCATTCGCGAGGCGCTGTACAAGTCGCGCAACCTGGTGTCGATCCGCCTGCTGCAGGCGATGGGCGTGGGCAAGACCATCGACTACATGACCCGCTTTGGCTTCGCCAAGTCTGACCTGCCGCCGAACCTGTCCCTGGCCCTGGGCACCGCGACCCTCACGCCGATGGAAATTGCCACCGGCTGGAGCACCTTTGCCAACGGCGGCTACAAGATCTCGCCGTACCTGATCGACAAGATCGAGAGCCGTAATGGCGACACACTGTTCACCGCCAACCCGCCACGGGTACCCGGCGATGTGGTCAATGGCGTGGCGGCAACCGATGGTCTCGCCGCGCCAAGTAACGGCGGCATCACCATTGAGCCGACGCCGGGCACGACGCCTGCCGCAAATGCTCAAGCTCCGGGCGAGCCACAGGCACCGGCGGTGGCTGAACGCATCGTGGATGGCCGCACCACCTATATCCTCAACAGCATCCTGCAGGACGTGATCAAGAAGGGCACCGGCCGACGTGCATTGGCCCTGGGCCGTGCGGACATCGCGGGCAAGACCGGTACCACCAACGAATCCAAGGATGCCTGGTTCTCCGGCTACAACGGCGACTACGTGACCACCGTATGGACCGGATACGACCAACCGGAAAGCCTGGGGCGTCGCGAATTCGGCGGCACCGTGGCGCTGCCGATATGGATGAGTTACATGGGCGCCGCCTTGAAGGACAAGCCGCTGCACACCCAGCCGGAACCGGAAGGCATCCTCAGCCTGCGCATCGACCCAGTCAGCGGCCGCGCGGCCTCGCCAAGTACCCCGAACGCCTACTTCGAACTGTTCAAGAGCGAAGACACGCCGCCGTCGGTCAACGAGCTGGGCAACGGCGCCGTACCGGGCAGCCCGCTGCCAGCGGATGAAGGCGCGCCGATCGACCTCTTCTAAGGCGCAACACAGCTTCAATGTGGGAGGGGGCTTGCCCCCGACTGCAGGGACTGATGTACCGCTATCGGGGCATAGATATCTACACAACTCTGTAGCGCTCAACCGTAACCACGATGCAAAGCGAGTCGCTCTTGATCTGGCTTTTGATCTTGATCTCAGGCGCCCCGTTAAACCACGCTGGCCGAACGCAGGCTTGAATCCGTGGGCAACCCGGCAGGACGCCGGGTTAGCCGCACTGGGCCAGGGATGGCCCATTGCGGCGGCCCACGGATTCAAGCCGGAGAGAG
This sequence comes from Pseudomonas sp. Wu6, assembly GCF_019891515.1. Classification (NCBI taxonomy): domain Bacteria; kingdom Pseudomonadati; phylum Pseudomonadota; class Gammaproteobacteria; order Pseudomonadales; family Pseudomonadaceae; genus Pseudomonas; species Pseudomonas sp. Wu6. The sequence goes on from NZ_JAFLXH010000001.1 coordinate 191,473, forward strand.
GGCACACCGAGCCTAAGCGAGGTGCCGAGTGGTGGGGCAAGAGCCCTTTGGTTACTTTGGGGCTTTTCCAAAGTGACCCGCCGTCAGGGCGGAACCCTAAGTGGCCGTGACCGCAGAAACGGATATGTACTCGGTCCAACATCCTGGTCGGCCCAGAGGCCGCCATCGGGGGCAAGCCCCCTCCCACATTTAGAGCGCCACAAGGCTCAATTTAAACGCCAGACACAAAAAAGCCCCAACTCACGAGAGCCGGGGCTTTTTTGTGGGTGCGCTACGCAGGCTTAGCCGTTGAACACATCATCCACGCTTTGCAGCGGGTAGTTCTTCGGATACGGCAGGGTTGCCACACCAGTCTCGATTGCAGCCTTGGCCACGGCATCGGAGATCAGAGTGATCAGGCGCTTGTCCATAGGTTTCGGGATGATGTACTCACGACCGAATTCCAGCTTGGCGCCACCGTAGGCGTCGCAGACATCCTGCGGCACCGGCAGCTTGGCCAGTTCACGCAGGGCGTTGGCGGCCGCTACTTTCATTTCTTCGTTGATGCGCTTGGCGCGAACGTCCAGGGCACCACGGAAGATGAACGGGAAACCCAACACGTTGTTGACCTGGTTCGGGTAGTCCGAACGGCCGGTGGCCATGATCACGTCGTCGCGGGTGGCGTGGGCCAGTTCCGGGGCGATTTCCGGGTCCGGGTTGGAGCAGGCGAACACGATAGGGTTCGGCGCCATCGACTTCAGGCCTTCGGCGCTCAGCAGGTTCGGGCCGGACAGGCCGACGAACACGTCAGCACCGTCAAGGGCGTCAGCCAGGGTGCGCTTGGAGGACGGGTGGGCAAACATCGCCTTGTACTGGTTCAGGTCGGTACGCTCGGACTGGATCACGCCCTTGCTGTCGACCATGTAGATGTTTTCCAGCTTGGCGCCCATGCTGATGATCAGCTTCATGCAGGAAATGGCCGCAGCGCCGGCGCCCAGGCAGACGATCTTCGCCTCACCCAGGGTTTTGCCGGCGATCTCCAGGGCGTTGATCATGCCGGCTGCGGTAACGATCGCGGTGCCGTGCTGGTCATCGTGGAATACCGGGATGTCACACTGTTCGATCAGCGCCTTTTCGATCTCGAAGCACTCGGGTGCCTTGATGTCTTCCAGGTTGATGCCACCGAAGGTGATGGAAATGCGTTTAACGGTGTCGATGAAGGCCTGCGGGCTCTCGGAGTCGACTTCGATGTCGAAAACATCGATGCCGGCAAAGCGCTTGAACAGCACGCCCTTGCCTTCCATGACCGGCTTGGACGCCAATGGGCCGAGGTTACCCAGGCCCAGGATCGCGGTGCCATCAGAAATCACTGCAACCAGGTTGCCCTTGCCGGTGTACTTGTATGCCAGCTCGGGGTCGCGGGCGATTTCACGTACGGGCTCGGCAACGCCAGGGCTGTAGGCCAGCGACAGATCACGGGCGGTGGCAGTGGCTTTGGTGAGCTCTACACTCAGCTTTCCTGGACGAGGATTGGCATGATATTCGAGAGCGGCAGTTTTCAAATCAGACATATCGGCATTCCGCTTTTACTGTTGGTCGACGGACCGCCGAGGATACGCGTGTCGTAAAGCCCCTACAAGACTGGTCAGTCACAGGTGTCAAGGCCCTGCTGCGGCGTACTTTAGTCTAAAGCCACGGGATACAAGGGCTAGACTGTTCACAATCGAATAAAAAAATGTCTACAATTTTTTATTATTGCGCTCAGCCAAGCATGCTCGGATCGGTGAGCAGCAACAGCCAACGTGCCTGAGGGTCTTTCGGCCCGCCGCGCCTGGAGCGGTCCTGCACCCAGCCACGCACCTCGATTGTCTTGCCTTGCAGACCATTGAGCATGGCGGTATCGAATAAACGGACCCGATCAGGCGCAATGCGTAATACCAGTGAACCCTGCAACTGGATCCAGACGCCACCGCGATTGCGTTCGACCGTGCTGACCCGTCCGCTGACCAACGCGAACCCGGACCGCTTGAGTTGCGCCACGCTCTGTACCGGCGATTGCCGCCAAAGCCCCAACCGCGCGTCACGCGCACTGTTTTCAGCAGCCTGCTGACAGGCGACCAGCTCGACATTCGGCGCGACACCCACCTGAAACCCCAGGCCCTCAGCCAGCAACTGTGCCTCAAGGTTGTTGCCGTCGGCGCCATACAGGTGGGCAAGGGTTCGCCCGTAGCGATCTTTACCCTCGCGCCCCGGCACCAGCCCGAGACGCCCGTCACTGGCATTGACCAATGCCTGCAGACGCTGGCGCGCGGCAGCCGCAAACGGCTCGTCGGAGCGGCCCTTCTTACCGGTCTCCGGCGCGTTGATACCGATCATCCGAACGCTGCGGCCATCCTTGAGACGCACAGTGTCGCCATCCACCACGCGCTGCACATGTACACGCGCCACCGACGCCGGCGCGGGGCAGAACACGTGGGCCTGGGCGGCGGATAGCCAAATCGCAGGCACAAAAAAGGCGCCCGCGAGGGACGCCTTTTTCAACAGCTGGCAAAAGCCCATAAGGCTTTTGAGCCTTACTCTGCCGGAGTAGCAGCAGCAGGCTTCTTGCCGAAAGCACCAAAGCGATCTGCGAAGCGCTGTACACGGCCGCCGGTGTCCAGAGTTTTCTGCTTACCGGTGTAGAACGGGTGGCACTCGTTGCATACGTCAGTACCCAGTGGCTTGCACAGGTTCGAACGGGTTTCGAACTTGTTGCCGCAGCTGCAGGTAACTTCGATGGTTTCGTACGCTGGATGGATATCGGCTTTCATGGCACTTCCTCGGGCTAGCGTGCCGCCACTCGACACTATTGTCGAATACCGCACGTAATTAGGCCGCGAATTCTAACAGACCTTTTCAATCACGCAAGCCGCACATCCGACTGAAAACCGCCTTTCATCAGAAAACCACGGCATACCCAAGCCCTCCCCTGTCTGCTAGGCTCCCGCCCCTGCGCCACCACCTGCCTAGATGAGACCCTCCGCGTGCCCGACGCCATTTTGCGCCTCGCCCTGCCCTCGCCCCTGCGCCGCCTGTTCGATTACCGGGCGCCGGCGGGTGTGCGGCGTGCGCAGTTGCAGCCCGGCATGCGCGTGCGCGTGCCGTTCGGGCGCAGGGAAATGATCGGCATCCTGGTGGAAGTCACCGACCACAGCGAAGTGCCCGCCGAAAAGCTCAAGCCGGCCATCGCCATCCTCGACGCCACCGCGCCGCTGCCGCCCGCGCTGTTCAAGCTGTGCCTGTGGACCGCGCAGTATTACCAGCACAGCCTGGGCGATACCCTGAGCTGGGCGCTGCCGGTGCTGCTGCGCCAGGGCGAACTGGCCGAAGCGCGCCAGGAACGTTTCTGGTCGATGGTTCCCGGCGCGCGCCTGGACGACCCACGCATCGCCCGCGCGCCGCGCCAACGTGAAGCCCTCGCCACCCTGGCGCAGCACCCCCACGGCGTGGCTCATCAGCTATTGAGCAAGCTGATGCTGAGCAAGGACAGCCTCGACCTGCTGCTGGCCAAGGGGCTGGTGCAGGTGGAGATCCGCAAGCACGCCCCCGACCCGCGCCATGAACACTGGCTGGCCCAGCCGGAGCTGCCGCTGAACCCCGAACAACGCGCCGCCTATGAAGCGATCCGCGCAGGGTTCGACAGTTTCCATGCGTTCCTGCTGGCCGGCGTCACCGGCAGCGGCAAGACCGAAGTGTATTTGCAGTTGATCCGCGAAACCTTGCAGGCCGGCAAACAGGCGCTGGTGCTGATCCCCGAGATCAACCTCGGCCCGCAAACCCTGGCGCGTTTCGAACAGCGTTTCAACGCCCGCATCGCCCTGGTGCACTCGGCGGTCAACGACCGTGAGCGCCTGGAGTCATGGCTGGCGGCGCGGGACGGCGAAGCCGACATTATTATCGGCACGCGCTCGGCACTGTTCACCCCGATGAAAAATCCGGGCCTGATCATCATCGACGAAGAGCACGACGGCTCGTATAAACAACAGGAAGGCCTGCGTTACCACGCCCGCGACCTGGCCCTGGTGCGTGCGCGCCAGGAAGACATCCCGATTGTGCTGGGTTCGGCCACGCCTTCCCTGGAAAGCCTGCATAACGCCTACACCGGTCGTTATGGCCTGCTACGCCTGAATGAACGCGCAGGTGGCGCCAAGCAACCGCGCTTCCTGCGCCTGGATGTCAAAAGCCGACCGCTGGACAGCGGTATTTCCGGACCGATGCAGCAAGCCATCGGCCAGACCCTCGCCGCCGGCCAGCAAGTCCTGGTGTTCCTCAACCGCCGCGGTTTTGCGCCGACGCTGTTGTGCCATGACTGTGGCTGGATGTCCGAATGCGAGCGTTGCGATGCGCGCATGACCGTGCATCAGCGCTACGGCGAACTGCGCTGCCACCACTGCGGCCATGTGGAACCTGTGCCCCGCCACTGCCCACAATGCGGCAAGGTCGACCTGCGCCCGGTCGGCGCGGGCACCGAGCGCGCCGAAGAGCGCCTGGGCATTCTGTTCCCGGATTACCCGGTGCTGCGGGTGGACCGCGACAGTACGTCGCGCAAAGACGCGATGAACCAACTGTTCGCCACCATCCAGAAAGGCCAGCCGTGCATCCTAGTCGGCACGCAGATGCTTGCCAAAGGGCATCATTTTCCGCGGGTGACCCTGGTGTCGATCCTGGATGCCGACGGTGGCTTATTCTCCGGCGACTTCCGCGCCAGTGAGCGCATGGCGCAGCTGATCGTGCAGGTCGCCGGCCGCGCAGGGCGTGCCGAAGAGCCGGGCCGGGTGATTATCCAGACGCACCTGGCCGACCACCCGCTGCTGATTCAACTGACCGAACAAGGTTACTTTGCCTTCGCCGAACAGGCCTTGAGCGAGCGCCGCGCCGCCGGGCTGCCGCCGTTTGCGCACCTGGCGCTGCTGCGCGCCGAGGCGCATAAACCGGGCCAGGCCGAAGGCTTTCTGGACGAAGCCTGCAGCGCCGCTGAACGTTTGCTGGCAGAGCTGGGTCTGAGCGGCATCGAGCTGCTCGGCCCGGTGCCCGCGCCCATGGAACGCCGTGCCGGGCGGTATCGGGCCCAGCTACTCTTGCAGGCAACGTCCCGCGCGCCGCTGCATCGGCTATTGAGCAGCTGGTTGCTGGCCCTGGAGCAAATGCCCAGCGGCCGGCAGGTGCGATGGTCACTGGATGTGGACCCGGTCGATTTGTATTAAGCCGTCCCCTGCAGGAGCGAGCTTGCTCGCGAAAAACTCAAGAACACCACGTTAAATCAGGAAGCCCGAGTTATCGTTGACGATTTTCGCGAGCAAGCTCGCGCCTACAAAATGCTCCACAGGTCCGGAACGGTTGGCAAGCCCGCCCTCGCCACGGATAATGCCCAGTTTTTCCACCTGCGCATCGCGCGCCGCCGCTTGCGGTCGAAAGAGAACACCATGAAAGACACCATTCGCCAGCTGATCCAACAAGCCCTCACCCAACTCGTCAACGAAGGTGTGTTGCCTGAAGGCCTGTCGCCGGCGATCCAGGTGGAGAACACCCGCGACAAGACCCACGGCGACTTCGCCAGCAACATCGCGATGATGCTGTCCAAGCCTGCGGGCATGAAGCCTCGCGACCTCGCGGAAAAAATCATCGCCGCGCTGCCGGCCGACGCCAGTGTCACCAAGGCCGAAATCGCAGGCCCAGGCTTTATCAACTTCTTCCAGAATACCCAGGCCCTGGCCGCGCGCCTGGATGCCGCCCTGGCCGACGCCCACATCGGCGTGCGCAAGGCTGGCCCGGCGCAGCGCGTGGCGATCGACCTGTCGGCACCTAACCTGGCCAAGGAGATGCACGTCGGCCACCTGCGCTCGACCATCATCGGCGACGGCGTGGCGCGGGTCCTGGAGTTTCTCGGTGACACCGTCATCCGTCAGAACCACGTGGGCGACTGGGGCACCCAGTTCGGCATGCTGATGGCCTACCTGCAGGAAAACCCGATCACCAGCAACGAGCTGGCCGACCTGGAAAACTTCTACCGTGCCGCCAAAAAGCGCTTTGACGAATCCGAAGAGTTTGCCGACCGTGCGCGCAGCCTGGTGGTCAAGCTGCAAGCGGGCGATGAGGAATGCCTGGCGCTGTGGGGGCGTTTCCGCGATATCTCCCTGTCCCACTGCCAGGAAATCTACGAGCTGCTCAACGTCAAATTGACCATGGCCGACGTGATGGGCGAAAGCGCCTACAACGACGACCTGATCAATGTGGTCAACGACCTCAAGGCCGCTGGCCTGCTGGTCGAGAGCAACGGTGCGCAGTGCGTGTTCCTTGAGGAATTCAAGACCGCCGATGGCGAACCGCTGCCGGTGATCATCGTCAAGGCCGATGGCGGTTATCTCTATGCCACCACCGACCTGGCCGCCGTGCGCTACCGCAGCGGCGTGCTCAAGGCCGATCGCGCGCTGTATTTCGTCGATCAGCGCCAGGCCCTGCACTTCCAGCAAGTGTTCGAAGTGGCTCGCCGCGCCGGTTTCGTCACCCACCCGATGCATATGGAACACATGGGTTTCGGTACCATGAACGGCGCCGATGGCCGCCCGTTCAAGACCCGCGATGGCGGCACCGTGAAGCTGATCGACCTGCTGACCGAAGCCCAGGAGCGCGCCTACAGCCTGGTCAAGGAAAAGAACCCCGAACTGGCCGAGGCCGACCTGCGCAATATCGCCCGCGTGGTCGGCATTGGCGCGGTGAAATACGCCGACCTGTCCAAGCACCGCACCAGCGACTACAGCTTCAACTTCGACCTGATGCTCAACTTCGAAGGCAACACCGCCCCGTACCTGCTGTACGCCTACACCCGTGTGGCCGGTGTGTTCCGCAAACTGGGCAAGGACTTCAGCGAGGTTGAAGGCCAAATCGTGCTGGACGCACCTCATGAGCAGGAACTGGCCGCCAAGCTCGCGCAGTTCGGCGAAGTGCTCAACAGCGTCGGCGAGAAAGGCACGCCGCATATCCTCTGCACCTACCTGTACGAAGTGGCCGGCCTGTTTTCCAGCTTCTACGAGAACTGCCCGATCCTCAGCGCCGACGATGAAGCCCAGAAGCAAAGTCGCCTGCGCCTTGCCGCACTGGCTGGACGGACCCTAAAGCAAGGCCTGGAGCTGTTGGGCCTGGAAACTCTGGAGCGCATGTAAGTTGGCAGCCAAGAAAAAACCTGCACCCAAGCGCGGCGCCAGCCGCTACCAGGCCCCGGCCAAGCAGCCGATTCCGGGTTGGCTGTGGATGGCGATCGGCCTCACGGTCGGCGCATTCGTTGTCTTTCTGATGAAGCTGGAGCCCGGCCAGGGCGATGACGTCAAGCGCGTCAAACAGGAGCAGCAGAAAGCCACGAAAATCGCCGAGGCCAACAAGACTGCGCCGAGCCCGACGGTTCCGGTGAAGCCCAAGTACGATTTCTACACGCTGCTGCCGGAATCGGAAGTGATCGTGCCGCCCGACGCCGTGCCGGAAAAAACCCTGCCGACGCCGCAAGTGCCGACCACGCCGGTAACCCCAGCGGAAGCGGCGAAGATCGATACCGCGCGCGCCCAGGCGGCATTGGCCGGCATCACGCCGCCACCGGCACCTCCAGTGGCAGAGACCAAGGCCGCGCCGGTGACCAAGTTCTTCCTGCAGGCGGGCTCGTTCCCCAAACAGGCGGACGCAGACCGTGTACGCGCGCAGATCATTCTGCTGGGCCAGTCGGTGACGGTGGAATCCGGCACCGTGAAGGAAGCGACCTGGTATCGCGTGCTGGTAGGCCCGTTCAGCAACCGCGAACAGCTGACCGTGGCGCAGAAACAATTGGCGGGCGCCGGGTTTAGCAACCTGCTGTTACAACAACGCCAGAGCCGCTGATCTCGAAGACATAGCAGGACTAATGTGGGAGGGGGCTTGCTCCCGATGGCGGTAGACCAGTCAATATATTCAGCGACTGATACACCGCAATCGGGGGCAAGCCCCCTCCCACATTTGGTTTTGCGGTGTTCTTGAACAGGTGTCGGATCAATAAACACCACTCGTCCGCACTGCCGTCCTACGGTTGAAATCCCCCTCGCCACCCCCATATGAGTTCCATCAGGGCATTTTCGCCCCGCTGCGTGGAGACTCTCCCCTTGACCACCATCGTTTCAGTACGTCGCCACGGCAAAGTTGTCATGGGCGGCGACGGCCAGGTTTCCCTGGGCAATACCGTGATGAAAGGCAACGCCAAGAAAGTGCGTCGCCTGTACCACGGCCAGGTGCTCGCCGGGTTCGCCGGCGCTACCGCCGATGCCTTCACCCTGTTCGAACGTTTCGAAGGCCAGCTCGAAAAGCACCAGGGCCATCTGGTGCGTGCCGCCGTCGAACTCGCCAAGGAATGGCGCACCGACCGTTCCCTCAGCCGCCTCGAAGCCATGCTGGCGGTCGCCAACAAAGACGCGTCCCTGATCATCACCGGCAACGGCGATGTGGTTGAACCTGAACACGGCCTGATCGCCATGGGTTCCGGTGGCGGCTATGCACAGGCTGCGGCCAGCGCGCTGTTGAAGAAGACCGACCTGTCGGCCCGTGAAATCGTCGAGACCGCCCTGGGTATCGCCGGCGATATCTGCGTGTTCACCAACCACAACCACACCATTGAGGAGCAGGACCTCGCCGAGTAAGCCGTAGGCTTATTCCCGCTTGAGGCCGCCAAACACTATGTCCATGACTCCCCGCGAAATCGTCCATGAACTCAATCGCCATATCATCGGCCAGGACGATGCCAAGCGCGCCGTTGCAATTGCGCTGCGTAACCGCTGGCGCCGGATGCAACTGCCCGAAGAACTGCGCGTTGAAGTAACGCCCAAGAACATCCTGATGATCGGCCCGACCGGCGTCGGTAAAACCGAAATCGCCCGGCGCCTGGCCAAACTGGCCAATGCCCCGTTCATCAAGGTCGAGGCCACCAAATTCACCGAAGTCGGCTATGTGGGCCGCGATGTGGAGTCGATCATTCGTGACCTGGCCGACGCCGCCCTGAAGATGCTGCGCGAGCAGGAAGTGACCAAGGTCAGCCATCGCGCCGAAGATGCTGCCGAAGAGCGCATCCTCGACGCGCTGTTGCCACCGGCCCGCATGGGCTTCAACGAAGACGCCGCGCCGTCATCGGATTCCAACACCCGCCAGCTGTTCCGCAAGCGCCTGCGTGAAGGCCAGTTGGACGACAAGGAAATCGAGATCGAAGTGGCCGAAGTGTCGGGCGTCGATATTTCCGCGCCCCCGGGCATGGAAGAAATGACCAGCCAGTTGCAGAACCTGTTCGCCAACATGGGCAAGGGCAAGAAGAAAAGCCGCAAGCTCAAGGTGAAAGAGGCCCTGAAGCTGGTGCGCGACGAAGAAGCCGGACGCCTGGTCAATGAGGAAGAACTCAAGGCCAAGGCCCTGGAAGCGGTCGAGCAGCACGGCATCGTGTTTATCGATGAGATCGACAAAGTGGCCAAGCGCGGCAACTCCGGCGGCGTCGATGTGTCCCGCGAGGGCGTACAGCGCGACCTGCTGCCACTGATCGAAGGCTGCACGGTCAACACCAAGCTGGGCATGGTCAAGACCGACCACATCCTGTTTATCGCCTCCGGTGCTTTCCACCTGAGCAAGCCAAGCGACCTGGTGCCTGAGCTGCAAGGCCGCCTGCCGATCCGCGTGGAACTCAAGGCGCTGACCCCGGGCGACTTCGAGCGCATTCTCAGCGAGCCGCATGCCTCACTGACCGAGCAGTACCGCGAATTGCTGAAAACCGAAGGCCTGGGCATCGAATTCCAGCCGGACGGGATCAAGCGCCTGGCGGAGATTGCCTGGCAGGTCAACGAGAAGACCGAGAACATCGGTGCGCGTCGCCTGCACACCTTGCTTGAGCGCCTGCTCGAGGAGGTGTCCTTCAGCGCCGGCGACATGGCCGGTGCGCAGAATGGCGAAGCGATCAAGATCGACGCGGATTACGTCAACAGCCACCTGGGCGAATTGGCGCAGAACGAAGACTTGTCGCGCTATATTCTGTAAGCCTCACACAGAATTGCTTCGCTTCAATGTGGGAGGGGGCTTGCCCCCGATAGCGGTCTGTCAGACAGATGTATGCTGACTGACACACGGCTATCGGGGGCAAGCCCCCTCTCACATTGTTAGGCCGGTTCCTTCAGGGTTATCTCCAATGTCGAAATTTCCTACTGCTGTAAACCTGCATAAAACCTCCAACACCCTGGGCCTCACCTACGGCCCGAACGAAACCTACCAACTGCCCGCCGAATTCCTGCGCGTGCACTCGCCTTCCGCCGAGGTCCAGGGCCACGGCAAACCCATCCTGCAATTCGGCAAGCTCAACGTTAAATTGATCAAGCTGGAACCGGCCGGCCAGTACGCACTGAAATTGACCTTCGACGACGGCCATGACAGCGGATTGTTCACCTGGGACTACCTTTATCAACTGGCCGTGCGTCAGGACGCGCTGTGGGCCGATTACCTGGCCGAACTGAAAACGGCCGGAAAAACCCGCGACCCGAGTCAGTCGGTCGTGCGGCTGATGCTCTAGTCCAGGCCTCTTGCTCTTTAGAGGGCATTTTCTAATTTCATCTGCTTGAATGCCCTGTCTCGTGGTCAACGATTGGCCCGCTTGCGAAAAAAATTAAACTCGGGTAACCAATGGAACTGGCAAGTTCCCTGCATTTGACGATGTGGTATCAACGGTCACCCGAGCGCAGTACCAGGCTGGTGTCGTGTATCGAAATGGGTGCGCGGAAATCGCCGGTACTCGTCTTTCGGACAATGGAGCGTCGTAGATGAGTAACAAGAATAACGATGACTTGAAACGCCAGGCCTCGGAAAACACCCTGGGGTTGAACCCGATCATCGCGTTACGCAAAAAGGACTTATTGGCCTCGGCGAAGATGGTGCTCACCCAAGCCATCAAGCAACCGTTACACAGCGTCAAACACGTCGCCCATTTCGGGGTGGAGCTCAAGAACGTCATGTTCGGCAAATCGGCGCTGGTGCCGGAGAGCGATGACCGTCGCTTCCATGACCCGGCCTGGAGCCAGAACCCGCTCTACAAACGCTACCTGCAGACTTACCTGGCGTGGCGCAAGGAGCTGCACGACTGGATCGGTGACAGCAATCTATCGGAACAGGACATCAGTCGCGGCCACTTCGTGATCAACCTGATGACTGAAGCCATGGCCCCCACCAACAGCGCGGCCAACCCGGCGGCCGTCAAACGCTTCTTTGAAACCGGCGGCAAAAGCCTGCTCGACGGCCTGTCCCACCTGGCCAAGGACATGGTGCACAACGGCGGCATGCCAAGCCAGGTCAACATGGGCGCCTTTGAAGTGGGCAAGAGCCTGGGCACCACCGAAGGCGCCGTGGTCTTTCGCAATGATGTGCTGGAGCTGATCCAGTACAAGCCCATCACCGAGCAGGTACACGAGCGACCGCTGCTGGTGGTGCCGCCGCAGATCAATAAATTCTATGTATTCGACCTGAGCCCGGACAAAAGCCTGGCGCGCTTCTGCCTGCGCAATGGGCAGCAGACCTTTATCGTCAGCTGGCGCAACCCGACCAAGGCCCAGCGCGAGTGGGGCCTGTCGACCTATATCGAAGCGCTCAAGGAAGCCGTCGATGTGATCACGGCGATTACCGGCAGCAAGGACGTGAACATGCTGGGCGCCTGCTCCGGCGGCATCACCTGCACCGCGCTGCTGGGCCACTACGCGGCGCTGGGGGAGAAAAAAGTCAACGCCCTGACCCTGCTGGTGAGTGTGCTGGACACCACGCTGGACACCCAGGTGGCGCTGTTCGTCGATGAACAGACGCTCGAAGCGGCGAAGCGTCATTCCTATCAGGCCGGCGTACTGGAAGGCCGTGACATGGCCAAGGTGTTTGCGTGGATGCGGCCCAACGACCTGATCTGGAATTACTGGGTCAACAATTACCTGCTGGGCAACGAGCCGCCGGTGTTCGACATCCTGTTCTGGAACAACGACACCACACGCCTGCCGGCCGCCTTCCATGGCGACCTGATCGAGCTGTTCAAGAACAACCCGTTGGTACGCGCCAATGCACTGGAAGTGTGCGGCACGCCCATCGATCTCAAGCAGGTCACGGCCGATATCTATTCACTGGCCGGCACCAACGACCACATCACGCCCTGGCAGTCCTGCTACAAGTCGGCGCAGTTGTTTGGCGGCAAGGTGGAGTTCGTGCTGTCCAGCAGCGGGCATATCCAGAGCATCCTCAACCCGCCGGGCAACCCCAAGTCGCGCTACCAGACCAGCGATGGCCTGGCGGGCACGGCACTGCAATGGCAGGAAAACGCGACCAAGCATACCGATTCGTGGTGGCTGCACTGGCAGGCATGGCAGGCGGAGCGGGCGGGGAAATTGAAAAAAGCCCCGACGACATTAGGTAATAAAACCTACGCTGCGGCCGAAGCGGCACCAGGCACCTATGTACACGAACGCTAAATTGAAATGCGGTCAATGTGGGAGGGGGCTTGCCCCCGATAGCAGTGGATCAGCTAAAGATGTGATGACTGAAACACCGCCATCGGGGGCAAGCCCCCTCCCACATTTTGACCGCATTTCTCCTGTAACACTTCACAGGGCTTGAGCATGCCGCAACCGTTCATCTTCCGCACCATCGACCTGGATGGCCAGGCCATCCGCACGGCGGTACGACCGGGCAAGCCGCACTTGACCCCGCTGCTGATCTTCAACGGCATCGGCGCCAACCTGGAGCTGGTGTTTCCGTTCATCCAGGCCCTGGACCCGGACCTGGAAGTGATCGCCTTCGATGTGCCAGGGGTGGGCGGCTCCTCCACGCCCAACCGGCCCTATCGCTTCCCCGGCCTGGCCAAGCTGACGGCGCGCATGCTCGATTACCTGGATTACGGCCAGGTGAGTGCGGTGGGAGTGTCCTGGGGCGGTGCGCTGGCGCAGCAGTTCGCCTATGACTACCCCGAGCGCTGCAAGAAGTTGATCCTGGCGGCCACGGCTGCCGGCGCCTTTATGGTGCCCGGCAAGCCCAAGGTGCTGTGGCTGATGGCCAGCCCCCGGCGCTATATCCAGCCGTCCCACGTGGTGCGCATTGCGCCGATGATTTACGGCGGTTCGTTCCGCCGCGACGCCAAGCTGGCCGCCGAACATGCCAGCAAAGTGCGCTCGGCCGGCAAGCTGGGCTATTACTGGCAGCTGTTCGCGGGGCTGGGCTGGACCAGCATCCATTGGCTGCACAAGATCCGCCAGCCGACCCTGGTCCTGGCCGGGGACGACGACCCGCTGATTCCGCTGATCAACATGCGCATGCTCGCCTGGCGCATCCCCAATGCGCAGTTGCACATCATCGATGATGGCCATTTATTCCTGATCACCCGCGCGGAAGCCGTGGCGCCGATCATCATGAAGTTTCTCGAAGAGGAGCGCCTGCGTGCCGTGATACATCCGCGACCGGCGGTGTGAAGGACCACACCGCCGCGCAACTTGCCAGGAACCGACTATGGTTCTGAATTGGCGTGCCTCTTGATGGCTTGACGAAGGAGTGTTGGCTCATGCGAGACAGACCCGTGACGAACCCGGCGCCCACCCCCGCTGCGTTCATCAACGCGCAAAACGCGATCACCGGCCTGCGCGGTCGCGACCTGCTGTCGACCCTGCGCACCGTGGCGGCCCATGGCCTGCGCAACCCGTTGCACACCGCACGCCACGCCCTGGCCCTGAGCGGCCAACTGGGCCGCGTGTTGCTGGGGGACACGGTGCATGAGCCCAACCCCAACGACAGCCGCTTCAAAGACCCCACCTGGGCGCTCAACCCGCTGTACCGGCGCAGCCTGCAAGCCTACTTGAGCTGGCAAAAACACACGCGCAACTGGATCGACGACAGCACCCTCAGCGCGGACGACCGTGCACGCGCACAGTTCGCGTTCGCCCTGCTCAACGACGCCGTATCGCCCTCCAACACGCTGCTCAACCCGCTGGCCATCAAGGAGTTGCTCAACTCCGGCGGCAACAGCGTGGTGCGCGGCGTCAGCCATTTGTTCGAAGACCTGCTGCACAACAACGGCCTGCCGCGTCAGGTCAGCAAGCACGCTTTCGAAGTGGGCAAGACCGTTGCCACCACGCCGGGCTCGGTGGTGTTTCGCAATGAGCTGCTGGAGCTGATCCAATACAAGCCCATGAGCGAAAAACAATACGCCAAGCCCTTGCTGGTGGTGCCGCCGCAAATCAACAAGTTCTACATATTCGACCTCAGCCCGGCTAACAGCTTTGTGCAATATGCGCTGAAAAACGGGCTGCAGACCTTTATGGTCAGCTGGCGCAATCCGGATGTGCGACATCGCGAATGGGGCCTGTCCACCTACGTTGCGGCGCTGGAAGAAGCCCTCAACGCCTGCCGGGCAATCACCGGCGCACGCGCGGTCAATCTGATGGGCGCCTGCGCCGGCGGCCTGACCATCGCCGCACTGCAAGGCCATCTGCAAGCCAAGCGCCAGTTGCGGCGCATCGCCAGCGCGAGTTACCTGGTGAGCTTGCTCGACAGCCAGATCGACGGCCCGGCCACGTTGTTCGCCGATGAACAGACCCTTGAAGCCGCCAAGCGCCGCTCTTACCAACAAGGTGTACTGGACGGTCGCGACATGGCCAAGGTGTTCGCCTGGATGCGCCCCAATGACCTGATCTGGAACTACTGGGTCAACAACTACCTGCTGGGCAAGGAACCGCCCGCCTTCGACATCCTGTACTGGAACAACGACAACACACGCCTGCCCGCCGCCCTGCACGGCGACCTGTTGGATTTCTTCAAGCACAACCCGCTGAGGCATCCGGGAGGCCTTGAGGTGTGCGGCACCCCCATCGACTTGCAGAAGGTCACCGTAGACAGCTTCAGCGTGGCCGGCATCAACGATCACATTACGCCGTGGGACGCGGTGTACCGATCCACCCAACTGCTGGGCGGCGAGCGGCGCTTCGTCCTGTCCAACAGCGGGCATATCCAGAGCATCCTCAACCCGCCCGGCAACCCGAAGGCCAACTACGTCGAGAACCCCAGGCTGAGCAGCGACCCGCGCGCCTGGTACTACGACGCCAATCACGTCGAAGGCAGCTGGTGGCCGCAATGGCTGGCGTGGATTCAGCAACGTTCGGGCGTGCAACGCGAAACCCTCACCGCCCTGGGCAACCAAAACTACCCACCGATGGAAGCGGCGCCAGGCACCTACGTGCGCGTGCGCTGAGCTCAACGATCAGACTAAGAGGCTGGATGAAGACCCGCGACCGTATCCTTGAATGTGCCCTGCAGTTGTTCAACCACAAGGGCGAGCCGAATGTGTCGACCATGGAGGTGGCCAATGAAATGGGGATCAGCCCCGGCAACCTCTACTACCACTTCCATGGCAAGGAGCCATTGGTGCTGGGGCTGTTCGAACGTTTTCAAGGCGAGTTGGCGCCGCTGCTCGACCCTCCTGCCGATGCGCAACTGGAGGCCGAGGATTACTGGCTGTTCCTGCACCTGATTGTCGAGCGCATGGCCCACTACCGGTTCCTGTTCCAGGACCTGTCGAACCTGGCCGGGCGCCTGCCGAAGCTGGCCAAGGGCATTCGCAACCTGCTCACGGCGCTCAAGCGCACCCTGGCTTCATTGTTGGCGCGGTTGAAAACCGCAGGGCAACTGGTCAGTGACACCCAGGCGCTGGGGCAGTTGGTGGAGCAGATCACCATGACCCTGCTGTTTTCCCTGGATTACCAGCGAATCCTGGATCGCAAGGGTGAAGTGCGGGTGGTGGTGTACCAGGTCATGATGCTGGTGGCGCCGCATCTGCTGATGCCGGCACGTCTGGCGACCGAGAGGTTCGCGCTGAAATATCTGGATGACTTGGATTGAAGCCCCCCTGATCACACAGGTGACGCAGAGCATCACGGGCTGCATTCCCACGCGGGAGCGTGGGAACGATCTGTGATAAAAAAACGCCCGACCTTCGCAGGCCGGGCGTTTTTGTGCCCTGTGAAAATCAGGACTGACTGGATGGCGTCGGCGTTACCGGCGTTGCAGTCGGGGTAGCAGCCGTGTGCGACGGTGCAGACACCGAATGGGCTGTCGAAGCGGCCGGTGCTGTCGCTGTTGCCGGCTTGGCCGACGCAGCAGTCTTTGGCGCTGCTGGCTTTTTCGCTACCGCGGGCTTTTTAGCCTCTGCAAGTTTTGCCGCAGGCTTGGCTGCTGACTTCGCAGCGGCTGGTTTGGCAGCCGGTTTAGCCGCAGGTTTTGCAGCGGCTTTAGCGGCCACTGGCTTAGCGGCAGGCTTGGTGGCCGGTTTGGCGGCAGCGGTTTTGGCTGCGGGCTTGGCGGCAGGTTTTGCAGCAGCCTTGGCGGGCGCCTTGGCCGCAGGTTTTGCAGCGGGTTTGGCGGCCGCTTTAACCACAGGCTTGGCGGCCGTTTTCGCGGCGGGTTTTGCCGGTGCGGTTTTAGCCGCAGGTTTGGCGGCCGGTTTTGCCGCAGGCTTGGCCGCAGCCGTCTTGGCTGGCGCCACTTTGGCGCCTGTGAGTTTTTCGATTTGCTTGGTCAGGGTGTCGACCTTGCTGTGCAGCGTTTTCAGCTCAGCCTTGCTCGGCACGCCCAGTCGCGAAATGGCACTGTTGAGGCGTTTGTCGAAGGTTTCTTCCAACTTGTTCCACGTGTCGGAAATGCTCGACTTGGCCGAACCTGCGCTCGCCTTGGCCGCATCGACTTTTTTACCCACAGTGCTCTTGGTCAACTTCTCGGCCTTCTCGCCGTCCTTGACCAGCGTCTCGAAGTATTTGCCGCCGTCACTGCTCACCTTCGAGTACACGCCTAAACCAGCAAGCCAGATCTTTCGGGAATATTTTTCAACTTCCCCGACCCACGAGCTGCCTTCTTTCTGAGTAGTTTTTTTAACAGCCATCCCGATGTCTCCTTAGTGTTTACGCGCGACACGTTCGAGCAATGCCGTCAGCTCTTCGAGCTTAGCAGAGAGTGTCTCAACGTCATGTTTAGACGCAATGCCGATTCGATTCAAGGCACTTGCAACACGCGAGTCAAATGCTTTTTCAACTTTATCCAGTTGAACTTCAACCCGGCGGCCGACACTCGAGACGTTACTCTTTACTTGATCAATCTGACTGTTAGCGGCATCAAGTTGTTCAATAGCAACTTTTTTGCTTTTACTTTCAATATGTTGACCGCTCTTAACCAGCTCATTGAAGTATTCGCCGCCCTCGCTGCCGACCTTGGCGTAGGCACCAAGACCCGCCAGCCAGATCCTGCGGGCATAGCGTTTGACCTCACTCAGGGCAGTGGTCTGACTGTCGATTTTTTTCTGCAAAATAACGTTGGCCATGGTGCACCTCACATAGAACCGGGTGGAGGAACCGCCCGCCGAAGTTGGGGGCTTGGGCACAACGTAGGGTGAAAAATTAGAATCGGCACCCTAAGAGCGTCGAATCAGGCCAGCGCTTTATCCAGGGCTTTTTCGATTTCGGACTTGAGGGTACCGCTCATGGCCGACATCAACAGGCCCAGTTCAACATCGATACGCAATGCATCATCAAAGACCTGAACGGTGCCTTTAACGCCCGACCGCTTGAGGTTCAGGGTATCGCCGGACCACGACGACTCCACGCCATATTTATCCTTGAGTTTCTGCGCCAGCGTGTCGGCCTTCGCCCGTGCGGCGGCTTTACCCAGGGAATGCTCACGCTCAACGGTTATACGCGCCATTGCAATGGCTCCTTTCTATGAGGGCTTGGAAACCTTCCATGCGGCAAAAGGTCTCGATAAGCACCTATCTTACCTTCAGCCTTGCCAAGACAAAGCAGGCCCCGGGGATTATCATGTCCCGCATTCTCTTTTGGTGACAGCGATATGACTGATCAGCGCAAAGGCAGCGATGCCGAACCCACCACTCACTTCGGCTTCAAGAACGTCCCGGAAAGCCAGAAAGCGGAAAAAGTCGCTGAGGTGTTCCACTCCGTAGCCGCCAAGTACGACTTGATGAACGACGTGCTCTCCGGTGGCATGCACCGCCTGTGGAAGCGTTTCACCATCGAATTGTCGGGCGTACGCACCGGCAATCGCGTGCTCGACATCGCCGGCGGCACGGGCGATTTGGCCGCCAAGTTTTCCAAGCTGGTAGGGCCTACCGGCCAGGTGGTACTGGCCGATATCAACGGCTCGATGCTCAAGGTCGGTCGCGACCGCCTGCTCGACAAGGGCGTGGCCGGCAATATCGAATTCGTCCAGGCCGATGCGGAAAAACTGCCGTTCCCCGACAACCACTTCGATTGCGTAACCATCGCTTTCGGTCTGCGCAACGTCACCCACAAGGAAGACGCGATCCGCTCGATGCTGCGCGTGCTCAAACCGGGTGGCCGCCTGCTGGTGCTGGAATTCTCCAAGCCGACCAACGCGCTGATGTCCAAGGTGTACGACACCTATTCGTTCGCCTTCATGCCGTTGATGGGCAAGCTGATCACCAATGATGCCGAGAGCTACCGCTACCTGGCCGAATCGATCCGCATGCACCCCGACCAGGAAACCCTGAAGTC
Source organism: Pseudomonas sp. Wu6 (assembly GCF_019891515.1). NCBI lineage: Bacteria > Pseudomonadati > Pseudomonadota > Gammaproteobacteria > Pseudomonadales > Pseudomonadaceae > Pseudomonas > Pseudomonas sp. Wu6. The sequence goes on from NZ_JAFLXH010000001.1 coordinate 210,060, forward strand.
GATGATGGTGGAGGCCGGTTTCGACCGCGTGACCTACCACAACATGACCTCGGGCATCGTCGCCCTGCACCGCGGCATCAAGCCCTGATGCTGCTCGCAGGCCTTCTCGCCAGCGTCGAGCACGGCCTCAACCGTGTTTTGCGCCTGGACAGCACCGCCCTGGCGCGGCTTGCGCACCTGACCGGCAAAGTCATCGCCGTCGATTGCCGCAGCCCTGCCTTGCAGCTGTTCATCCTGCCCAGCGATGAGGGCCTGCTGCTCGCGTCGCAATGGGCCGCCGAGGCCGACTGCACCCTGCGTGCGCCCGCCGCCAGCCTGGTGCACCTGGCCCTGAGCCGCAACAAGACCGCTATCCTGCACAGCCCCGAAGTGGCGCTGGAAGGCGACAGCGCGGTGCTGATGGACCTGGCCGCCGTGCTGCAGGACCTGGAGCTGGACTGGGAATACGAACTCTCGCGCTGGCTCGGCCCCGTCGCCACCCAGTTGCTCGGCGGGCACCTGCGCAGCCGTTCGCGCTGGTACCAGCAAGGGTTCGCCAGCCTCAACCAGAACCTTGCCGAATACTTGAGCGAAGAATCGCGCACCCTGGTCGGGCAACGGGAAGCGCAAGCGCGCTTTCGTGAGCTCGACAAGGCCAAAATCGACCTGGAACGTCTCGAGGCCCGCTTCGAGCGCCTGAGCCGTTCCCTTGATCCAAGCGATAACGCATGAAGCTGCTCGCCGTCCGCCGTTTGTTTCGTATCCAGCGCGTCGTAATCCGCTACCGCCTCGATGACCTGCTGTTTGCCCTGCCCCTGCCATGGTTCCTGCTCGCGGTGCGCTATGTGCTGCCGTGGCGCTGGTTGCCGCGCAGAAAACTGGAACTGAGCCGAGGTGCTCGCGTGCGCCTGGCGTTGCAGGACCTGGGGCCGATCTTCATCAAGTTCGGGCAGATTTTGTCGACCCGCCGCGACTTGCTGCCCGAAGACATCGCCGATGAGCTGATGCTGCTGCAGGACCGTGTGCCGCCGTTCGATTCGCAGTTGTCGATGAAGCTGATCGAAGAGCAACTGGGCAGGAAGATCAGCGAGGTGTTCAGCCGCTTCGATGTCGAGCCGCTGGCTTCGGCCTCGGTTGCGCAGGTGCATGCCGCGCAGCTCAAGAGCGGTGAAGAAGTGGTGGTGAAGGTGATTCGCCCGGGCCTCAAGCCGATCATCGGCCAGGACCTGGCGTGGCTGTTCATCCTGGCCCGCGCCGCCGAACGGTTCTCCGCCGATGCGCGCCTGCTGCATCCGGTGGATGTGGTGGCCGACTACGAAAAAACCATCTACGACGAACTCGACCTGCTGCGCGAAGCGGCCAACGCCAGCCAGCTGCGCCGCAACTTCGAAGGCTCGCAGCTGCTGTACGTGCCGCAAGTGTATTGGGACTGGTGCCGCCCCAAAGTGCTGGTGATGGAGCGCATCTACGGCGTGCAAGTCACCGACCTCGCGACCCTGGCCGACCAGCGCACCGACATGAAAATGCTCGCCGAGCGCGGCGTGGAGATTTTCTTCACCCAGGTGTTCCGTGACAGTTTCTTCCACGCCGACATGCACCCGGGCAACATCTTCGTCAGCACCGTCAACCCGTGGAGCCCGCAGTACATTGCGATCGACTGCGGCATCGTCGGCAGCCTCACGCCGGAAGACCAGGACTACCTGGCGCGTAACCTGTTCGCCTTTTTCAAGCGTGACTATCGCCGCGTGGCGCAGTTGCACATTGATTCGGGCTGGGTGCCGGCGGAAACCAAACTGAATGAATTCGAAGCGGCGATCCGCACCGTGTGCGAACCGATCTTTGAAAAACCGTTAAAGGATATTTCCTTCGGTCAGGTGCTGATGCGCCTGTTCCAGACCGCGCGGCGCTTCAATATGGAAGTGCAGCCGCAGTTGGTGCTGCTGCAGAAAACCCTGCTCAACATCGAAGGCCTGGGCCGCCAGCTGTACCCGGACCTCGATCTGTGGAACACCGCGCAGCCGTTCCTGGAACGTTGGATGCGTGAGCGGATGAGCCCGAAGACCATGCTGGGCAACCTGCACAGCCAGATGGAACAGCTGCCGCACCTGGCCAATATGACCCGCGACCTGCTTGAGCGCATGTCCCAGCCTCACGCCAGGGACCCTGAGCCGCCATGGCGCAAGCGCAAGGACGACTGGTTCCTGCGCCTGCTCGGCGCCGCGCATCTGGTGGGTGGGGTCATGCTGGCGATTGGCGGACCGTTGAATCAACTGAGCTACTGGCCGGCCGCGATCATGGTCGCCGTGGGCGTTTATCTGATCGTGCGTCGATAACCCATCCGGTTATACACTGTCGCAAATTGCCGGAGCCGAACATGAAAGACTGGCTGGACGAGATCAAGTGGGACAGTGACGGCCTGGTGCCGGCCATTGCCCAGGACTACAAGACCGGGCGCGTGCTGATGATGGCCTGGATGAACCGCGAGGCCCTGAGCCTGACCGCCGCCGAGCAGCGCGCCATCTACTGGTCACGTTCGCGTGGCAAACTGTGGCGCAAGGGCGAAGAGTCCGGGCATGTGCAGACCCTGCATGAGCTGCGCCTGGACTGCGATGCCGACGTGGTGATCCTCAAGGTCGAACAAATCGGCGGCATCGCCTGCCACACCGGCCGTCACAGTTGCTTCTATCGCGTGTTCGAGAACGGCGAATGGAAGGTGGTGGAACCGGTGCTCAAAGACCCGCACGCCATTTATTCGGCAGGACACTGACCATGAGCGATACCCTCAACCGCGTGGCCCAGGTGCTGGAAGAGCGCAAGGGCGCGGATGCCGACAGCTCCTATGTCGCCAGCCTGTATCACAAGGGCTTGAACAAGATCCTGGAAAAACTCGGCGAAGAATCCGTCGAGACGATCATTGCCGCCAAGGATGCGCAGATCAGCGGCGATTGCAGCGATGTCATCTATGAGACGGCCGACCTGTGGTTCCATAGCCTGGTCATGCTCGCCCAACTGGGGCAGCATCCACAGGCCGTGCTGGATGAACTGGACCGTCGCTTCGGCCTGTCCGGGCACGCCGAGAAGGCTGCACGCCCGTCCACCTGAACAACTTTTATCGAGGATTTGCAGCATGGGTATTTTTGACTGGAAACACTGGATCGTCATTCTGGTGGTCGTGGTACTGGTGTTCGGCACCAAGAAACTCAAGAACCTGGGCACCGATGTCGGCGAGTCGATCAAGGGCTTTCGCAAAGCCATGAACGACGACGAAAAGCCGGCCGAACCCACTGCAAACCCGGTTCCACCGGCCCAGCCTGTGCACCCGCAGGCCGCCCAGCCGATCACCGAGCGTCGTACCTTCGACGTGCAGGCTGAAAAAGTCGAAGAGCCGACCCGCAAAGACTCGTGAGCACTGACTAATGTTTGGTATCAGCTTCTCTGAACTGCTGCTCGTCGGCCTCGTGGCCCTGCTGGTATTGGGCCCCGAACGCCTGCCCGGTGCGGCACGCACGGCCGGCCTGTGGATCGGGCGCCTGAAACGCAGTTTCAACGCGATCAAACAGGAAGTTGAGCGGGAAATCGGTGCCGACGAGATCCGCCGGCAATTGCACAACGAGCACATCCTGTCGTTGGAGCAGGAGACGCGCAAGATTCTGTCGCCGGTGCAGGAGCCCGCCAAACCGGTGGAACCTGTGGCCCAGAACAGTATCGCGCCGGCGACTGAAGCCGCCCCACCGGCACCGACCGCGCCAACAGAGCCTGCGCCGACGCCCGTTGCGTCGCCCGCGCCCCATGACCCTACATTGCCGCCGCGAGCCCCATGAGCGCTGATAAACCGGAAAACGACCAGCACATGCCGCTGGTCTCGCACCTCACCGAGCTGCGTACCCGCCTGCTGCGTTGCGTAGCGGCCATCTTCATCATCTTTGCCGGGCTGTTTGCCTTCACCCAGCAGATCTATACCTTCGTCTCCACGCCGCTGCGCCAGTATCTGCCGGCCGGCGCGACGATGATCGCCACCGACGTGTCTTCGCCGTTCCTGACGCCGTTGAAGCTGACCATGATGGTTTCGCTGTTCCTGGCGATCCCGGTGATCCTGCATCAGATCTGGGGCTTCATCGCGCCGGGGCTGTACAAGCATGAGAAGCGCATCGCCGTGCCGTTGCTGGTGTCGAGCATCCTGCTGTTCTATACCGGCATGGCCTTCGCCTACTTCCTGGTGTTCCCGCTGATCTTCAAATTCTTCGCCGCCGCCACCCCGGCCGGCGTGGAAATGATGACCGACATCACCAGCTACCTCGACTTCGTGATGACGCTGTTCTTCGCCTTCGGCGTAGCCTTCGAAATTCCGGTGGCGGTGGTGTTGCTGGTGTGGATCGGCGTCGTCAACGTGGCTTACCTGAAGAAAATCCGCCCCTACGTGATCATCGGCTGCTTCGTGGTCGGCATGATCCTTACCCCGCCGGACATCTTCTCCCAGACCCTGCTGGCCGTGCCGATGTGGATGCTGTTCGAGATCGGCATCCTGTTCAGCGGCTTGATCAGCAAGCGTGGCGAGCACCCGGACGACCAGACTGCCGACGACGACCAGCCGCCAGCGACCCAGCCGTGAACCTGCTGCTGCTGGAAGACGCCGACTTTATCGCGGCCGACCGGGTGGTGCTGCGTGATCGACGCCTGGTGCATATGCAGGAGGTGCACCGCGCCGTGGTCGGCGATAACGTGCGTGTGGGCCGCATTGGCGGGCTGATGGGTAATGCCCAGCTGCTGCGCCTGGAAGCTGGGGAAGCCGAGCTGCACGTCGGCTTCGACCAGGCGCCGCCGAGCAAACTGCCGCTGACCCTGCTGCTGGCCCTGCCCCGCCCGAAGATGCTGCGTCGGGTGCTGCAAACGGTGGCTGCCATGGGCGTGCCGAAGGTCGTACTGGTCAACAGCTACCGCGTGGAAAAAAGCTTCTGGCAGACCCCGTTCCTGGAGCCTGAAGCGATTCGCGAGCAGCTGATCCTCGGCCTGGAACAGGCGCGGGACACGGTATTGCCCGAGATCATTATCGAGAAGCGCTTCAAGCCGTTCGTTGAAGATCGCTTGCCGGCCATGACCACCGGCACGCTTGGCCTGATCGGCCACCCCGGCGACTACCCGCCCTGCCCTCGCGGCCTGGATGAACCGGTGACCCTGGCGATCGGGCCGGAAGGTGGCTGGATACCCTACGAAGTCGAATTGCTGAGCAAGGCCGGCCTGCAGCCGGTGCAACTCGGTGCGCGCATCCTGCGGGTTGAAACCGCCGTGACCGCCCTGCTCGCCCGCTTGTTCTGACACCAGTCCAGTGTGGGAGGGGGCTTGCCCCAATGCCAGTCAGCTAAGGCTTTTTGTAGGAGCGAGCTTGCTCGCGAAAAACTCACAGGCACCGCGTTCATTCAGGAAGCATGCGTTATCGTTGACGTTTTTCGCGAGCAAGCTCGCTCCTACAGGGGGTGGTGTACGCTTAAATGATTGGCATTAGGGCAAGCCCCCTCCCACATTGGATCGTGTTGCTACAGAATCCTGCGTACATGCCGATAACCCCGGAATAAGTCCAAGCCTTGTTCCAGGGGAGTTTGCAGCATGTATCGTTGGTTAGCCGAAAAGCTGGGGAATGTCAGCGTCAAAACCAAGTTGGGCGTCGGCTTCGGCCTGGTGTTGCTGCTTACATTAATCATCACACTCACCGGCTGGGCCGGGCTCTCGGGCGTGATCAGCCGTGGCGACAAACTGGGCTACATCGCCAGCCTCAACGATTTGAGCAAGGAACTGCGCATCGCGCGCCTGGACTTTGAAATGCGCCGTGGCGAACAGGGCCCGGGGGCAGTCAATGGTTTTCTGGGCCAGCTGGAAAGCGGCCTGAAAACGGCCCGGGCGCTGATTGAACAGCCCGCCGATATCGCGCTGGTCGATGACCAACTCGCCGCCGTTGACCAGTACAAGCGCGCCTTCGACACCATGGTCCAGGCCGGTGCCAATCGCGAAAACGCGCGCAGCAAGCTCGGCGATACTGCTGACAATGCGGTACTCAAAGTCGGCGAAGTGGAAAAGACCCTGCTACAGGGCGACAGCGTCAACCAGTTCAACAGCATCGTCGACCTGAGCAAGTTGATCCAGCAGGCGCGGTTCCAGGTGCGCGGCTACACCTACAGCGGCAAAGTCGAAGCCGAGCAGCCCGCGCTGGATGCCATCGATAATGCCCTGAAGAAAATCGCCGCGCTCAACGGCCAGCTACCTGATCAATTTTCCACCAACCTGCAGCAGGCCGGCACCTCGCTGCAAGCCTACCGCGCCGCTGTCAGCCAGTACCGTGACTCGCAGGTAGCCAGCGCCGCCGCGCTGAAAATCATGAACGTCCAGGGCGACATTCTGTTGGACCGCAGCAGCAAACTCACTGCCTCGCAAACCGTGGTCCGCGACAGTGACGCCGCCCAAGCCAAACAGCTGTTGCTGCTGTCTACCCTGCTGGCGCTGCTGTTTGGCCTCGTCGCCGCCTGGGCCATCACCCGCCAGATCATCATCCCGCTCAATCAAACCCTCAAGGTCGCCGAGCGCGTGGCCTCGGGCGACCTCAGCCACAACCTGGAGTCCGCCCGCCAGGATGAACTGGGCCAACTGCAACGCGCCATGCAGAGCATGACCGTGGGCCTGCGCGAGCTGATCGGTGGTATCAGCGACGGCGTGACCCAGATCGCCAGCGCCGCCGAACAACTGTCGGCCGTCACCGAGCAGACCAGCGCCGGGGTCAACAGCCAGAAGGTCGAGACCGACCAGGTCGCCACGGCCATGAACGAAATGGCCGCCACCGTGCAGGAAGTGGCGCGCAATGCCGAAGAAGCGTCGGAAGCCGCCGTGGCCGCCGATGTGCAGGCCCGCGAAGGCGACCGAGTGGTCGGTGAAGCCATCGCCCAGATCGAACGCCTGGCCACCGAGGTCGGCAACTCGACGATCGCCATGGGCGATCTGAAGCGCGAAAGTGACAAGATCGGCAGCGTGCTTGACGTTATCAAGTCCGTGGCCCAGCAGACCAATCTGCTGGCGCTTAACGCGGCCATTGAAGCGGCGCGTGCCGGTGAAGCCGGGCGTGGCTTCGCCGTGGTCGCCGACGAAGTGCGCAGCCTGGCCCAGCGCACACAGAAGTCCACCGAGGAGATCGAGGAGCTGATCGTCGGCCTGCAAAACGGCACGCAGCAGGTGGCGACCATCATGGACAACAGTCGCGGCCTGACCGACAGCAGTGTCGAACTGACGCGCCGGGCCGGCAGCGCGCTGGAGAGCATCACCCGCACCGTGTCGACCATCCAGGCGATGAACTCGCAGATCGCCACCGCCGCCGAGCAGCAAAGCGCCGTTGCCGAAGAGATCAACCGCAGCGTGTTGAATGTGCGCGATGTCTCCGAGCAAACGTCTTCGGCCAGCGAAGAAACGGCGGCGTCCAGTGCTGAGCTGGCGCGCCTGGGCATCTACCTGCAAACCCTGGTCGGTCGCTTCCGCATCTGACCGAACTTGCGCGGCAGCCGATTGCGGCTGCCGCATCTTGTGAAATTTCCTACACGGTTATCAGCCCGCCCTCACTCCAATTCGAATTAGCGTTCATCTGTCGCGAAACGCTTTTTTCTGAATGGGAGGTGCGCCATGTTATCTCGGCTGACCCGCATGCTGGCGAACGCCAGCGTACGCCTCAAGCTCGCGCTGGGTTTTGGCCAAGTGCTGATGCTCAGCTTCATCATCTCTGCAACGGGCTGGCAGGCCTTGAACGCCATCCTTTATCGCTCCGACAGCCTGACGAGCCTGGGCGAGCTGGCCGTCCAGGCGCAGGCCATGCGCGCCGACCGCATCGTGTACCGCACCCTGGCGGACAAGGCCAGCCTGGACCAGATGACGCAGAAGATCGAGAAAATCGACCAGCATCTGACAGACCTTTCGCAGCGCCTGATAGACCCGGTCGATCTGCAACGCATTGCAGAGGCGGCAAGCCTGGTAGCCGACTTCAAGACGGCGCTGGCGCAGCTACCGGCCTTGATCGAGCAGCGCGAGAACATCCGCCCGGCGCTGAAGACATCTGCCCTGCAAGCCAGTGACACCCTGGCCCAATTCGCCAGCGACTTGCCCGACCAGAATGACGAAAAGGCGCTCGATGCCATCGAGCAATTGCGTCAAGCCATGGAGCAGGCTGAGGATCGCGCCCAGAACCCCGCCTGGGCGGCCGACTCATTGCAAGCCTATGCCGAGGCCGCCAATCAGACGCTGGACGCATTGGATGCCGCACAGGCCGCCGTCACCACGCTGCCGGTGGACTCCACGCTGCTCAAAACCGACCTGGCCAACTACCGCGCACAACTGGTCAAGCTCAAGGAAGCCCAACTCAGCGTCGAAAACGTGCAAAACCGCTTCGAGCAGCAGCTCAACGAGTTGCGCGAGAAAAGCGACTTGCTGAGCCAGAGCCAGAACACCAAGCGCAATCAGGAGGCGGCCCAGACTCATACATTGCTGATCGGCGTCACTCTGGCTGCGCTGGTATTGGGAGCGCTGGCCGCGTGGTGGATTGCCCGGCAGATCGCCTCGCCGTTGCGTGGCATCCTGATCGCCGCCAACCGTGTGGCCGAGGGCGACTTGAGCCACGACATCCAGGTGGAGCGTCGCGACGAGCTGGGCCAACTGCAACACAGCATCGGCCAAATGACCCGCAGCCTGCGCAGCCTGATCAGCGGCATCGGTGACAGCGCCCGCCAGATCGCCGGTGCGGCGACGCAGTTGTCCACCGTCACTGAGCAGACCCGTAACGGGCTCAACCAGCAGAAAGATGAAACCGACCAGGTGGCAACGGCGATGAATCAAATGCTCGCCACCGCCCAAGAGGTTGCGCGCCATGCCGAACGCGCTTCCGTTGCCGCCAACGAAGCAGATCAGCAGGCCGGCGCCGGCGAGCAGGTGGTCACTCAGGCCGTTGAGCAAATCGGCAACCTGGCCAGTGAAATGGCTTTGTCCGGCCGCGCAATGCTGACCCTGCAACAGGAAAGCCAGAAGATCGCCAGCGTGCTGGACGTTATCAAGTCCGTGTCCCAGCAGACCAACCTGCTGGCCCTGAACGCCGCGATCGAAGCGGCGCGCGCGGGCACTGCCGGCCAAGGCTTCGCCGTGGTCGCCGATGAAGTACGCAGCCTGGCCCAACGCACGCAGGAATCGGCTGAAGAAATCGAAGGGCTGATCCTCGGCCTGCATAACGGTACCCAGCAGGTAGCCGACATCATGGACAGCAGCCGCACCCTGACCGACAACAGCGTTGCCCTGACCCGCGACGCCGGCGAGGCCCTGGCGGCGATTGCCCGCACGGTGGCGGTGATCCAGGAAATGAACCCGCAGATTGCCGCCGCCGCCGAGCAGCAAAGCGCAGTGGCCGAGGAAATCAATCGCAGCGTATTGAAAGTGCGGGATGTGTCGGAACAGACCGCAGCCGCCAGCGAGGAAACGGCGGCGGCGAGTGTTCAATTGACCAGGTTGAGCGTGGATCTGCAGACGCTGGTCGGCAAATTCAAGTTCTGAAGAACCACCACTGTAGGAGCGAGCTTGCTCGCGAAAAGCCCAAGGCCGCCGCGTTCATTTAAGGTGCGCTGCGTTATCGTTGACGATCTTCGCGAGCAAGCTCGCTCCTACAGTCATAGCACCTGGCGCAGGAAAGCCTGGGCGCGCGGGTCCTTGGGCGCATCGAAGAACTCGGCCGGCGCCGCGTCTTCCAGCAATTTCCCGTGATCGAAAAACAACACCCGGTCCGCCACCTCACGGGCAAAGCCCATCTCGTGGGTGACGCAGACCATGGTCATGCCTTCCAGGGCCAGGGTCTTCATGACGTCGAGCACTTCGCCGACCATTTCCGGGTCCAGCGCCGAGGTCGGTTCGTCAAACAGCATCACCTTGGGCTCCATTGCCAGGGCTCGGGCAATCGCTACCCGCTGCTGCTGGCCTCCGGAAAGGCGCGACGGAAACTCATTGGCTTTCTGGGCGATACCGACCTTCTCCAGCAATGCCAGGGCCTTGGCCTCACGCTCGCGCTTGCCGCGCTTGCGCACGACCTTTTGCGCCAGGCACAGGTTCTCCAGCACGGTCATGTGGGGGAACAGGTTGAAATGCTGGAACACCATGCCGACTTCACGGCGGTAGGCATTCACATCGGTCTTCGGGTCGGCCAGTTGCAGGCCGTCGATGCTGACCGAACCTGAATCGAACTCCTCCAGCCCATTAAGACAGCGCAGAAAGGTGGACTTGCCGGAACCGGACGGGCCGATCACCACCAGCACTTCGCCCCTGGCTACCTGGGTGGTGACATGGTCCACGGCGCGCACCACATGGCCACGGGTATCGAAGACTTTTACCAGATCGCGGACTTCAATCACTTTGCGCGAGCCTCCGCTCAAGCCGGCTGGCCATCTTCGACAGCGGCAGGTTGATCAGCAGGTACAGGCCTGCCACACAGAACAGAATTTCAAACGGCGAAAACGAGGTGGTGATCACTTCGCGCCCGCTCTTGAGCAGCTCGGTGATCGCGATCACCGAGACCAGCGAGGTGTCTTTCACCAGGCTGATGAATTGACCGGCCAGCGGCGGCAGGACGCGCTTGAACGCCTGCGGCAACACCACATGCCGCATCGACTGGCTGGCGCTCAAGCCCAGGGAGCGCGCGGCCTCGTCCTGGCCACGGGTGATCGATTGCACACCGGCACGCACGATTTCCGCCACGTAGGCGCCGGTGAACAGCGACAGTGCCGCGATCCCGGCAAACTCCCGAGACAGGTTGAGTACCGTGCCGATAAAGAAATAGAAAATGAAGATCTGTACCAGCAGCGGCGTACCGCGCACCAGTTCGACGTAGATCGTCGACAGGTCGCGCAGGGTCGGGTTGCTGGACAGCCGGCACAAGCCGGTGGCCAGGCCAATCGCCAGGCCCAGGATGCCGGACACCACCGACAACCACAGCGTGGTCCACAGGCCCCACATCAACGGGCCCAGTGCCCAATGGCGGTTGACACCGATGACGTCACCTTCAGCCACATCATCGCCACGCGCCACTTGCAGGCTGTTGTCGGCGACCGTCACCTTCTGCTCGGCACCGGCATCACTGCGCAGCGTCACCTCGGCCACATCGCCCTTGCGGACCAGCTCGATGACGGTGGAAATATCGGCTGCACGCTGCGCTTCTTCGGCCTGATAGGCGAAATACTGCGGCACGCGGTTCCAGCGCCATTCGTAGGACATCAGCGAGGTGGCGTAGTACAAGGCGCCGGCCAGGCCGACCAGCACGACCACGGTCAGCAGGTGCCAGGGCCATTGGGCTTTTTTCTGTTTCATTTCACTGTCCGCATAGGTGTTGCCTGGTCGGCCGCCATCGGGGGCAAGCCCCCTCCCACAGGGAAACGCATTACAAGTGTGGGAGGGGGCTTGCCCCCGATACAGGCAACTCGGTCTTAAGCCTTATTCCATATCCTTGAGCCACTCGGAGCTCTTGAACCACTTGTCATGGATGCGATCGTAGGTGCCATCGTTCCTGATCTGGTGCAGGAAGTTGTTGATGAAGTTGATGCTGTCGTAGTCGCCTTTCTTCAAGCCGAACGCCAGGGGCTCAAAGGTGAAGGGTTCTTCCAGGAACACCAGCTTGCCGTTACCGACTTTCTTCTCGGCCACCACGTTGTACGGGGCGTCGTAGACAAAGGCGTCCGCCTTGCCGTTGACCACGTCCAGCACGCCTTCCTGCTCGTTGTCGTAGCCGTGGTACTTGGCTTTGGCGATCAACTTCCTGGCGACCATCTCACCGGTGGTGCCCAGCTTGGAGGTCAGGCGGTATTTTTCATCGTTCAGGTCTTTGTAGGACTTGATGGTGCCTTCCAGCTCCTTGCGAATCAGCAGGGTCTGGCCGACCACGATGAAGGGTTCGCTGAAGTTCAGGCGCAGGTTGCGTTCCTGGGTCAGGGTCATGCCGCTGCCGATCATGTCGAACTTGCCGGTCAGGAAGGCCGGGATGATGCCGTCGTAGCCGGTGGACACCAGCTCCAGCTTGACGCCCATGGACTTGGCCATGGCCTTGAGGATGTCGACTTCAAAGCCGATGATTTCACCGCGCTTGTCGGTCATTTCGAACGGCATGTAGGTCGGGTCCATGCCGACTTTCAGCGTGCCGCGCTTGACCGCATCATCGATGGCGCCAGCCTGGGCCGCAGTCGCCGCCACCAGTGCGGTGACGCCGAGCATCAGCATCGAAAGATACTTTTTCATCATCAAGACCCCTGAACGTTTTTTGTAAGGCCGGCGCAGTATGGGCTGCGCCATTTCGGGGTGCGATCCTAACGCACTCGCTGCCCGTCACAAAGGTTTCACGACTAAATGTTATCGACGCAGGTAAGAGAAACACTACGGCGCTGCGCCTGACTAAACGCCTGGACGGGTCGACGCGCAGACTCGCTAATGAGTTGATGTGTAAGTAGTTATGACCATCAGTCGATCTCCGCCATCCAGGCAGTGTCCCTGAACCACTTGTCATGCAGTTGATCGTAGGTGCCGTCCTGGGCCACCTGGTTGAGGAAGTGATTGACCCAGTTGAGGCTGTCGTAGTCACCTTTCTTCAGGCCGAACGCCAGGGGCTCAAAGGTAAACGGCTGCTCCAGCGTCAACAATGCGCTGTTCTCGGGCCGCGTCATGGCGATCAGGTTGTAGGGCGCATCGTAGACAAAGGCGTCGGCCTTGCCCTCCACCACGTGGCGCACGCCCTCCTCCGGCGTAGTGAAACGCTTGAGCCGCGCCGCCCCCAGGAAGCGCTGCGCCGCTGCCTCGCCAGTGGTGCCTTCGGTGACTGCGATCAGATAGCCAGACTCGTTCAGGTCTTCGATACTCGATGCTTTGCCGGCCAGGCGCGGGTGCAGCAGGACCGACTGGCCCACCACGATAAAAGAGTCACTGAAGTTGAGGTACAGGTTGCGCTCCTGGGTTACCGTCATGCCGCTGCCGATCAGGTCGTACTTCTCCGCCATCAGCCCCGACAGCAACTCCGTGTAAGGCACCGCGACCAGTTCGAGTTCTACCCCCAGCGCGCGGCTCATCGCCTGGAGCAGGTCGATCTCGAAGCCGATGATGCGTCCCTGCTTGTCCGTCATTTCGAACGGTACGTAAGTCGGCGTGGTGCCCACTTTCAGCACGCCACGGCGCACAGCGTCGTCAATCGCCCCGGCACAGAGCAAGCCGGTGTGAAGCAATGCGACAACACCTATCAGCAGTGCCGAACAATACCTTTTGAACATGTGTGCCCCCGTGGCGCGTCAAATTTGGGGGGCGATGCTACCCCAGCCACAGGCACGGCAATACGCTTCGAACGAAGGTCTTTTGTTTCGAAATAACAAGGAGTTAGGGAGGAAAGGAAGCGGCGCAAAACGCTGTAGGACCAGCGCTTGAAACGCCCCCGAGGTGGGCCCTCGGGGGCGTCTGAATCAGGCCGGTTGAGCCTGGGACGACAGCGGTTGCAGCGGGAGCAATGGCGCGTGCGGATCAGCCTTGATCGAAGCACGCCAAGCATCCAGCCACTCGGCGTGGCCTTCGCTCCACACCTGTTCATGCAAACGCGCCAGGGCTACCGGGTCGCTGAGCAGGGCCAGGCGCTCGCTGTTGGTGAGGCCGGCCGGGCCGACTTTCAACGCGTGACGAACACGCTCCACCCGCAGGTACTCGATCGGCTCCGCCTCGCGGTGCCGCGAGGTCGCCAGGGCACAGGCCAGGGCGTTCTGCTGCGGGTCGACCACCGAACGCACAAACCCGTCATTGAGCGCGTGCCAACGGTTTTCGTGGGTGTACTTCTCGGTCGACAGCAATGCCTGCGGCGGATTGTATTCCTCGGGGATCAGGAACAGGCTCTCATCGCGGGACTTGAGGCCCAGCTTGACCCGGCTGGAAATCACCGACACCGGGATCGACAGCATCAGCGAACCGACGATCGGGATCAGCCACCACAAGAAGCTTGGGTTGAGCCACACCACCAGTAACGCCCACAAAAAGCCCAGCAAGGTCTGCGGACCGTGACGCTTGACCGCTTCGCTCCACGGCGTGGAGTCGTCGTCGCGCTGCGGCGAGTTCCAGGTCGCGGCCCAGCCGAGGAACGCGGCCAGTACAAAGCGGGTGTGGAAGATCATGCGCACCGGCGCCAGCAGCATGGAGAACAGCATCTCCAGCAGCATCGACAGGGTCACCTTGAACTTGCCGCCGAACTCTTTGGCGCCCTTGGCCCAGATCAGGATGATGCTCAGCAGTTTAGGCAGGAACAGCAGCACGATGGTGGTGGAGAACAGTGCCACCGCCTTGTCCGGATGCCATTGCGGCCACAGCGGGTACAACTGGCGCGGCGCCATGAAGTACTGCGGCTCCATCAGGGTGTTCACCGCCAGCAAGGCCGTCGACAACACCAGGAAGAAAAACCACAACGGCGCCGACAGGTAGGACATCACGCCGGTCAGGAACACCGCACGGTGCACCGGGTGCATGCCCTTGACCAGGAACAGGCGGAAGTTCATCAGGTTACCGTGGCACCAGCGACGGTCACGCTTGAGTTCGTCCAGCAAGTTGGGAGGCAGTTCTTCGTAGCTGCCCGGCAGGTCGTAGGCAATCCACACGCCCCAGCCGGCGCGGCGCATCAGCGCTGCTTCAACGAAGTCGTGAGAGAGGATCGCACCGGCAAACGCGCCCTTACCCGGCAACGGCGCCAGGGCGCAGTGCTCGATAAACGGCTTCATGCGGATGATCGCGTTGTGGCCCCAGTAATGGGATTCACCCAACTGCCAGAAGTGCAGACCGGCGGTAAACAGCGGACCATAAACGCGGGTGGCGAACTGCTGCATGCGCGCATACAGGGTGTCCATGCCCGACGCACGCGGCGCGGTCTGGATAATCCCGGCATCCGGCGTGGCTTCCATCAGGCGTACCAGGCTGGTCAGGCATTCGCCGCTCATCACGCTGTCGGCGTCGAGCACCACCATGTACTTGTAGTCACCGCCCCAGCGACGGCAGAAGTCGTCGAGGTTGCCGCTCTTGCGCTTGACGCGACGGCGACGGCGGCGATAGAAAATCTTGCCGAAACCACCGGCTTCGCGGCACACGTCGAGCCAGGCTTGCTGTTCGGCAATGCAGATATCCGCTTCATTACTGTCGCTGAGCACGAAGAAGTCGAAACGGTCCAAGTCGCCGGTCGCGGCCACCGATTCGAACGTGGCACGCAAACCGGCGAACACCCGGGGCACGTCCTCGTTACAGATCGGCATCACCAGCGCGGTACGTGCATCCTTGGGAATCGGCTCGTCGCCGGCACTTTTACCGGAGATACGGTATTTGTCGTGACCGGTCAGCAGCTCGAGGAAGCCCATCAGCGCGGTCCAGAAACCGGCCGACACCCAGCAGAACAGAATCCCGAACATGATCAGGATGCTGGTCTGCAGTGCGTAAGGCAGTACCTGGGTAGCGGTTTGCAGCAGGGTCTGGTTGCGGATCTCGTCGAAGTCGACCAGCGACCAGCCCTGGTACGGCATGATGCCTTTCATGTACCAGCCGGCGACGATGGTCTGGCCAAGCATCAGCACCAGCAGGATATAGCGGCGGATCGAACCCACGGTGCGCCAGCGCGCGGCAGGCAGTACCCGTTCGTCTTTCGGCGGCTTCGGCGGGTTGGTGCGCCCGGTCATCCGACGCCAGCCGCGTACCAGGATGTTGGTGCGCCAAGGCTCGGGCACCACTTTGGTCCGACGGATCGGCGGCGTGGCCTTCAGGCACACGCGGCCGCTGGCGTCGAGCGCCAGCATCTCCGCGTCCTGCAGCTCTTCGGCCGTGCTGAGGGTCAGCCTGCGGCCCACCGACGCTTGGGCGGCGTCGGTGGGTGCGTCGAAGGTGGCGGACGACAGGCGTTCGTGCAGCTCGCTGAAGGAGCTGCAGCCCGCCAGCTCGGCGCGCTGCTCAGCCGTCATGGGGAGATGCGCCAGATACTCGGTCAGAGTTTCCGGCTTGACTTGTGAATTACTCATCGGCGGGCAACTGGTAGCTCCAGGTTTCGGTCAGGACTTGTTCGGTCTTGGCCGGCTCCGGCGTGACAGGGGCCGGTGCAGCTTCTGGCTGCTTGGCGTCCTTGTCCTTCGCCTCTTTGGCGTCTTTCTTGGCCTGTTTCTCGTGTTGCTTGGCCAGGACCTTGTCAGCCTTGAGCACGTGGGTCGAGACCTGTTCAGGCTCGGCCTGTGCAATTTCCTGCACCAGCGCCGCACGCATTTCAGTCGGCTTGCTTGCGTCCTTGATCTTCATGCGCAGCGTCAGGCGCCAGCCTTTGGTGTGCTCGTTGTAGCGCACGCTGTTTTCAACCAGCTCGGCGTTGTCGCCAA
Source organism: Pseudomonas sp. Wu6 (assembly GCF_019891515.1). NCBI lineage: Bacteria > Pseudomonadati > Pseudomonadota > Gammaproteobacteria > Pseudomonadales > Pseudomonadaceae > Pseudomonas > Pseudomonas sp. Wu6. The sequence goes on from NZ_JAFLXH010000001.1 coordinate 226,445, forward strand.
CGCTGACCTGGCTGCGTACCGGGGCGTCAGGCAGCAGTTTCTTCAGGGCCGGGCCCTCGAAGTCCACCAGGTAGGCCACGGTGCCGTCCGGCTGACGGATCAGGTTGGATTGCTTCACGTCACCGGTGGAACGCAAGGTCTGCTTGACCCAGGCGCTGTCCGGCGAATGGAAGGCGGCATCGTCCAGCGTCCAGTGCAGGCGGTAGGACACATCCAGCGGCTTGCCGACTTCCGGCAGTTCGGCCGGGCTCCAGAAGGCAACGATGTTGTCGTTGGTTTCGTCAGCGGTAGGAATCTCTACCAGGTCGACGGTGCCTTTGCCCCAGTCGCCCTCAGGTTCGATCCAGGCGCTTGGGCGCTTGTCGTAGTTGTCGTCCAGATCTTCGTAGTGGCTGAAGTTGCGACCGCGTTGCAGCAGGCCGAACCCACGCGGGTTTTCCACGCTGAAGTTGCTGACCGACAGGTGTTTAGGGTTGTTCAGCGGGCGCCAGATCCACTCGCCATTGCCGGCATGGATCGACAGGCCGCTGGAATCGTGCAGTTCACGACGGTAGTTGAGGACCTTGGACGGCTGGTTGGCGCCGAACAGGAACATCGAGGTCAGCGGGGCCACGCCCAGCTTGCTCACCTTGTCGCGCAGGTACATCTGGGACTTGACGTCGACCACAGTGTCGGTGCCCGGACGCAGGATCAGGCGGTAGGCGCCCGTCGCACGCGGCGAATCGAGCAGGGCGAAGATCACCAGGTGCTTGTCGCCCGGCTTCGGACGCTCGATCCAGAACTCGGTGAAACGCGGGAATTCTTCGCCGGACGGCAGCGCCGTGTCGATCGCCATGCCACGGGCGGACAGGCCATACACCTGGTCCTTGCCGACGACGCGGAAATAGCTGGCGCCGAGCATGGTCATGATTTCGTCTTGCTTGTCGGCCTTGTTGATCGGGAACAGCACCCGGAAGCCGGCATAACCCAACTGTTCGGTGGCTTTTGGATCAAACTTCACGTCGCCGAAATCGAAACGATTGGGGTCGTACTTGATTTCCTGGACGCTGTCGGCGGTGACTTCATTGATTTTCACCGGCGTATCGAAGTGCATACCCTGGTGATAGAAGGACAGCTTGAACGGGGTGTTCTGATCGGCCCACTCGGCTTTTTCATTACGGAAACGAATCTTCTGGTAGTCAGCGAATTTCATTTCGCGGAATTCGTTCGGCAGATTGCTGCGCGGAGCTTCGTATTTCTGCCCGGCCAGCTCTTTTGCCTTGGCCGATACATCGTCCAGACTGAATGCCCACAGTTGACCCGCGCCGAACAGGCAGAACAGGGCAGAGCCCGTCACCAGTGCGTTTCGTAACCGTTTGGCAGACAATTTTGGTGCATTACAGGGACTAACAATCACGAGCAACCCTCGCCGAAAACAGATCAAAAAACCAACGGCCAGCTATCTATATGCCAGGTTGGCGAGCATTGTTCCGACTCCGCAGGGGCAAAATGATTCCCCACTGGTTTGCCGGACAAGTCTCTACCTAAGTCAAAAATGGACCAAACAACGCTGATCCCCGTAGCGCGCGATTATCTAGCAGCCCGCGAGACAACGCATCAGGGACAACGAAGTATTTGTAGCGAAACCCTGCGTTTTTAGGCATTAAAGTCGTTTTTCATACATTCAGGTCTGTAAGAGAAAGGTCACAGGGCCATCATTGACCAAATGCACCTGCATATCCGCGCCGAAACGCCCTGATGCCACCTTGCCATGCAATTGTTGCGCTTGTAACAACAAGTGATCAAAAAGCGCCGCTCCGAGGGCCGGCGGGGCTGCCGTGGAGAAGCTCGGCCGCAGCCCGCTTTTGGTATCCGCCGCCAGGGTGAACTGCGATACAAGCAACAGCCCGCCGTCGACATCCTTCAACGACAGGTTCATCTTGCCCTCATCGTCGCTGAACACCCGATAGTTAAGCAGCTTGTGCAGCAGTTTGTCGGCGCTTTCAGGCGTATCTGAAGGTTCGACGGCCACCAGCACCAGCAAACCCTGGTCAATTGCCCCGACTATTTCGCCGGCCACCTCGACACGGGCGCCTCGCACCCGTTGCAACAAGCCCTTCATGCTTCCTCAGGCGGTAAATCAAGCAGGCGTCGTGCCATTTCGCCGGTTGCGCGGACCAGCGCATCGGTAATGCCAGGCTCGGACGCGGCATGCCCCGCCTCGCGGATCACCTGCAATTCACTGTTCGGCCAGGCCTGGTGCAGCGCCCAGGCGTTATCCAACGGGCAAATCATGTCGTAGCGGCCGTGGATGATGACCCCGGGCAGATGGGCGATCTTGTGCATGTCGCGAATCAGCTGGTCAGGCTCCAGGAACGAGTTGTTGGTGAAGTAATGGCACTCAATGCGGGCGATGGACAACGCACGCTGCGGCTCGGAGAAGCGCTCGACATGCTGCGGGCTCGGGCACAGGCCCAGCATGCGCCCTTCCCAGCCGGACCAGGCCTTGGCCGCGTGCATCTGGGCGATCTGGTCGTTGCCGGTCAGACGCTTGTGATACGCCGCGATCATGTCGTGACGCTCTTCCACCGGGATCGGTGCCAGGTAGTCCTGCCAGTAATCCGGGAACAGCCGGCTCGCGCCCTCCTGGTAGAACCAGTGAATGTCCTGAGGACGCGCCAGGAAAATGCCGCGCACGATCAAGCCATGCACACGCTCGGGGTGGGTTTGCGCGTAGGCCAGGGACAGCGTCGAACCCCAGGAGCCACCGAACAGCACCCATTTGTCGATACCCAGGTGCTCGCGGATGCGCTCAAGGTCGGCGACCAGGTCCCAGGTGGTGTTGTTTTCAAGGCTCGCGCGGGGGGTGGAGCGTCCGCAACCGCGCTGGTCGAAGGTGACGATGCGGTACAGGTTCGGATCGAAGTAGCAACGGCTCTGCGCGTCGCAACCGGAGCCGGGGCCGCCATGGATGAACACCACCGGCAGGCCCTCGGGGGAGCCGCTTTCATCGACGTACAGGGTGTGAACATCATCGACTGCCAGATCGTGCCGGGCATAGGGTTTGATCTGCGGGTACCAAGTCTGCATTGCGCGCTCCGTGGGGTGTCGGGTTCATCCCTGGGGGGACGTCTATTATTCTGCCGTCTGGCATCATAAACCCGAATTGTGCAATGAGCATGTCCTTGAGCGCCTGGACCCGCGTCAGCCTTTATCGATAGTGCATCTGCCCCCATGCCAGCAAGGCTTGCAGCAATTGTTTCAACACCACCTGGGTCGGCTCGGCCAGGTCCGGGCGATAGCGGAACGGCTCAACCTCTTCCATATACGTGCTCTGGCACAACTCCAACTGCACCGCATGGATATCCTGCGCCGGATTACCGTAGTGGCGGGTAATGTGACCGCCCTTGAAACGCCCGTTCAGCACGTGGGTGTACTGAGGATGCCGGGCGCAGATGGCTTCCAGCTGGCCGGCCAGTTCGGGATCGCAGGCGGCGCCATTGAAGGTGCCGAGGTTGAAGTCCGGCAATTTGCCCTCGAACAGGTGCGGGATCACAGAGCGGATCGAGTGCGCGTCAAACAGCAGCGCGTAGCCGAATTCAGCCTTGAGGCGCGCCAGTTCTTCTTGCAGCGTGCGGTGATACGGGCCCCAGATTTTCTGCAGGTAGGTGGCGCGCTCGGCCTCGGACGGTGTCTGCCCTTCACGGAACAACGGCACGCCATCGAACAGCGTCTCCGGGTACAGGCCGGTGGTGGCGCCCGCATAGAGCGGCTTGTTATCGGATGGCCGGTTCAGGTCGATGACGAACCGCGAATACTCGGCCGCCAGGGTGCTGGCGCCCAGTTCTTCGGCAAAGTCATACAGCAAGGGAATATGCCAATCGGTGTCCGGCAGGCTTTGCGCCTCGGGGATCAACCCGGCCTCGACCGCAGGCGTCAGGCGCAGGCCGGCGTGGGGCATGCTGATCAGCAGCGGTACGCGGCCTTGTTTGAATGTCAGAACCTTATCCACAACGCTTCTCCTCAAACAGTGACGTCGACGCCATGGCGCACAACGCGTTTATCCAGCTCGCCACCCAGCCAATAGGCCAGGTCGGCAGGGCGATCGATCTGCCAGGCGACAAAATCCGCGACCTTGCCCACTTCCAGCGAACCATGGGTGTCGCCCATGCCCAAGGCGGTAGCCGCGTGTTGCGTGGCGCCGGCCAGGGCTTCTTCCGGGGTCATGCGGAACAGGGTGCAGGCCATGTTCAACATCAGGCGCACCGACAGGGCCGGCGAAGTGCCGGGGTTGAGGTCGCTGGCGATGGCAATCTTCACACCGTGTTTGCGCAGGGCGTCCATCGGCGGCAATTGGGTTTCGCGCAGGAAGTAGAAGGCCCCTGGCAGCAACACGGCAACGGTGCCGGCAGCGGCCATGGCGATGGCATCTTCCTCGGTCATGAACTCCAGGTGGTCCGCCGACAACGCCTGGTAACGCGCGGCCAGGCTGGAACCGTGCAGCGACGAGAGTTGCTCGGCATGCAGCTTCACCGGCAAGCCCAGTTGCCGGGCGACTTTAAACACGCGCTCGACCTGCTCGGTGGAGAACGCCAGGTATTCACAGAACGCATCCACCGCATCCACCAGCCCTTCTGCCGCCAGCGCCGGCAGCATCTCATTGCAGATGTGCTCGATGTAGTCATCGGCGCGGTCCTTGTACTCCGGCGGCAACGCATGAGCCGCCAGGCAGGTGGCGCGTACGCTCACCGGTAGCGCTTCACCCAGGCGCCGCGCCACGCGCAGCATCTTGCGTTCGTTGGCCAGGTCCAGGCCGTAGCCGGACTTGATCTCCACCGTGGTCACGCCGTCGCGCAAAAGACTGCGCAGGCGCTTTTCGGCACTGGCAAACAATTCATCTTCCGTCGCAGCACGGGTGGCCCGCACGGTGCTGGCAATACCCCCGCCCCGGGCCGCGATGTCGGCGTAGCTGACGCCTTCAAGGCGCTGCTCGAATTCGCCGCTGCGGTTGCCACCGAACACGGTGTGGGTGTGGCAGTCGATCAGTCCAGGCGTGACCCACGCGCCTTGCAGGTCATGCACTTGGGCGTAATCCGCCGTCGGCGCCTGGTTGCGCGGGCCGATCCACTCGATCAGCGAGCCCGCAGTCACCATGGCGGCATCCTCGATAATCGAGTATTTGCCCTGGGCCATGGTTGCGACGTGGCAGTGTTGCCAAAGGGTTTTCATTAACGCCTCCCTAAGTTATCGATGAGACAAAGCCGATTCGAGCGTTGAGCCCGCGTTTCAAACCTTTTTCTGGCGGGTGCATTTCTCGTCCCTATTATTCTTATGAGGAGAAGATCGTTCCCACGCTCTGCGTGGGAATGCATCCTGTGACGCTCCGCGTCACTACTCTAAAAAGCGAACGCAGAGCGTCCGGGGCGGCATTCCCACGCAGAGCGTGGGAACGATCGGCGCAGTGGGGCGGCGACGTGTTAGAGACTTGGCAGCAGCTTGGCCGGCACCAGCTCATTCAGGCAGCGGCTGGCAAGCAGTTCGCTGGCGGCGATGATGTCCGGGGCGAAGAAGCGGTCCTTGTCGTAGAACGCCACTTTGTCACGCAACAGGCCACGGGCCTTTTCAAGCGCAGGCGAGGTTTTCAAGCCGTCGCGCAGATCCAGGCCCTGGCAGGCGGCGAGCCATTCCACAGCGAGAATGCCACGGGTGTTCTCGGCCATTTCCCACAGGCGCTTGCCCGCAGCCGGGGCCATGGACACGTGGTCTTCCTGGTTGGCCGAGGTCGGCAGGCTGTCCACGCTATGGGGATGGGCCAGTGCCTTGTTCTCGCTGGCGAGCGCCGCAGCGGTGACCTGGGCGATCATGAAGCCGGAGTTGACCCCGCCATTGCCCACCAGGAACGGCGGCAGTTGCGACATGTGCTTGTCCATCATCAACGAGATACGGCGCTCACTGAGCGAGCCGATTTCGGCAATCGCCAACGCCATGTTGTCGGCAGCCATGGCCACCGGCTCGGCGTGGAAGTTACCGCCGGAAATCACATCGCCTTCGGCCGCGAACACCAGCGGGTTGTCCGACACGGCATTGGCCTCCACCACCAGCACCTCGGCGGCCTGGCGGAACTGGGTCAGGCAGGCGCCCATGACCTGCGGCTGGCAGCGCAGGGAGTAAGGGTCTTGCACCTTGTCGCAGTTCTGGTGCGACTGGGACACCTGGCTGCTTTCACCGAGCAGGTCGCGATAGGCCGCAGCGGCATCAATCTGCCCACGCTGGCCGCGTGCGGCATGAATCCGTGCGTCGAACGGCGAGCGCGAGCCGAGTACCGCTTCCACGGTAAGGCCACCACACGCGAGAGCGCCGGCGAACAGGTCTTCGCCTTCAAACAGGCCGCGCAAGGCATAGGCGGTGGACATCTGGGTGCCGTTGAGCAGGGCCAGGCCTTCTTTGGCGGCGAGGGTCAGCGGCGTCAGGCCGGCGACTTTCAGCGCGTCGGTCGCCTCCAGCCATTCGCCCTTGTAGCGCGCCTTGCCTTCGCCGAGCAGCACCAGGGACATATGGGCCAACGGCGCCAGGTCACCGGATGCACCGACCGAACCTTTAAGTGGAATGTGCGGGTACACCTCGGCGTTGATCAGCGCGATCAGCGCGTCGATTACCTGCCGACGAATCCCGGAGAACCCACGGCTCAGGCTGTTGACCTTGAGCACCATGACCAGCCTGACCAGCGCATCGCTGATCGGCTCACCCACGCCGGCGGCATGGGACAGCACCAGGGAACGCTGGAGGTTTTCCAGGTCTTCGCTGGCAATACGAGTCGAGGCCAGCAGGCCGAAACCGGTGTTGATGCCATAGGCGGTGCGGTTCTCGGCGAGAATCTGCTCCACGCAGGCAACACTGGCTTCGATCTGCGCCGTGGCGCTGTCATCCAGGCTGAGGGTTACCGGCTGCTGGTAGATGGCCCGCAGTTGGGCAAGGCTCAGTTGGCCTGGAATCAGGGTTAGCGCAGTCACATTCATTCTCCTTGTGAATTGTTCTTCTAGGCATTCAATACAAATTCGGTAATGCGGTGTCTTTGATGAGGTTGGCGGCCGCGGCAATGTCCGGCGCCAGCCAGCGGTCCTGCTCGTAAGCGGGGACCATTTCGCGCAGCAGGCGCCAGGCGCGGTCGGTGCCGGCGCCGAAGCGCTGGCCCTTGAGAAACTCGAACGCCTGGGCCGCCAGCAGGTATTCGATGGCCAGAATCTGGGTAACGTTGAGCAATACCTGATGCAGCTTGAGCGCCGCATTGGTGCCCATGCTCAAGTGGTCTTCCTGCAGGCCCGAGGTGACGAAGTTGTCGAGCACCGCCGGTTGCGCCAATTGGCGGTTCTGCCCGCACAACGACGCGGCGACGTACTGCACGATCATCATCCCGGAGTTGACCCCGGGGTTGCTGACCAGAAACGCCGGCAGGCCGCTGACGTGCGGGTTGATCAGGCGGTCCAGGCGGCGTTCGGCCACCGAACCGATTTCGGCCATGGCAATCGCCAGCAGGTCGGCCGCCAGCGCCACGGATTGGCCGTGGGGGTTGGCCTGGGACACTACGCGGTAGTTGTCCGGCGTGCCGAGGACCAGCGGGTTGTCGGTGGCGCTGTTGAGTTCGGTCTCGATCTGGCGGGTGGCGTGCGCCACCTGATCGCGCGCCGCGCCGTGGATCTGCGGGATCGAGCGGATGCTCAGGGCGTCCTGGGTACGGACGCCCCGGCTGGTGGCGATCACTTCACTGCCGTCGAGCAAGGCGCGCAGGTTACGCCCGACTTCCTGCATGCCCGCATGGGGCTTGAGGGCAATGATTTCTGCGTCGAAGGCATCGATCTGGCCGCGCTGGGCTTCGAAACTCATGGCGCCGATCACATCGGCCCATTGCAGCAAGTGATGGGCATCGGCCAGGGCCAGGCAGCTCAGGCCGGTCATGCACGGCGTGCCGTTGACCAGGCACAGGCCGTCCTTGGCGCCCAGGACGACGGGCTGCAAACCTTCAGCGGCCAAGGCTTGCTGCGCGCTCACAACCTGGCCGCGATAGCTGACGTTGCCGACGCCGAGCAGCGCCACGCCGACATGGGCCATGTGGGTCAGGTAGCCCACCGAGCCCTGGGACGGTACTTGGGGCGTGATGCCGTGGTTGAGCAGCGCCAGCAGCGCCTGCACCACTTGCCGATGCAGGCCGGATTTGCCGTGGCTGTAGTTGATGATGGCGGCGCAGATGATCGCGCGGGTCTGCTCGTCGCTCAAGACAGGGCCGACGCCGCAGGCGTGGCTGAGCAAGGTGTTGCGCGACAACTGGCGCAGTTGCTCGCCCTCGAGCGACACGTTGCACAGCGCGCCCAGGCCGGTGTTCACGCCATACGCGCGCTCGCCGCTGGCGACGATGCACTGCACGACGGCCTGGGCATTGTCGATCCGCGCCCAGGACTGGCTCGAAAGTTCGAGCACTGCGCCGTGGCGGGCGACGGCGGCGACGTCCTGCCAGCGCAGGGGGGTGTCGGCGATGATGATTGTTGTTGCCTGGGGCATCTTTGTACCTTCTTCAATTCTTGTGCAGCCTTGCCGGCCCTATCGGGGGCAAGCCCCCTCCCACCTTTGAAATGCATTCCCCTGTGGGAGGGGGCTTGCCCCCGATGAGGCCGGCAGCCTCAGCACCAAACCCGGATCAGACCACCGCCGCCCGCCGCTGAACAAAGCGATCCACATACTCATCCGCCGGCGAGTGCAGGATCTCGCGCGGCGTGCCGACCTGGATCAGCTTGCCGTCCTTGAGGATCGCAATGCGGTTGCCGATGCGCACGGCCTCGTCGAGGTCATGGGTAATAAATACGATGGTCTTGTGCAGGGTCTTTTGCAGCTCGAGCAACTGGTCCTGCATCTCGGCGCGGATCAGCGGGTCGAGGGCGCTGAAGGCTTCGTCCATCAGGATGATATCGGTGTCGGCCGCCAGTGCGCGGGCCAGGCCCACACGTTGACGCATGCCGCCGGAGAGCTGGTGCGGGTATTTGTTTTCATAGCCTTTGAGGCCCACGGTTTCGATCCAGTGCAGGGCGCGTTCGGCGCAGACCTGCTTGGTTTCGCCACGCACTTTCAGGCCATAGGCGACGTTGTCGAGCACGCTTTTGTGGGGCAACAGGCCGAAGCTCTGGAACACCATGCTGATCTTGTGGCGACGGAATTGACGCAGGGCTTCCATGTCCAGTTGCAGGATGTCTTCGCCATCCACCAGGATCGCGCCGCTGGTGGGGTCGATCAGGCGGTTGAAGTGACGCACCAGGGTGGACTTGCCGGAGCCGGACAGGCCCATGATCACAAAGATTTCACCGGTAGCGATGCTCAGGGACAGGTCGTTCACACCGACCACGCAGCCGGTCTCGGCCAATACCTGATCCTTGGTCTTGCCCTGGCCAATCAGCGCCAGCGCCTCCCTGGAGCGGTTGCCGAAGATCTTGAAGACGTTTTTGACTTCGATTTTGCTGACGGTAGTCATTTGCTCGCCTCATGCCGTGGACGACCATAGGCCTGGGTAATGCGGTCGATGACCACTGCAAGAATCACTATCGCCAGACCGGCCTCCAGGCCACGCCCGACGTTGAGGGTCTGGATGCCGACGAGGACATCTTCACCCAGGCCGCGCGCGCCGATCATCGAGGCGATCACCACCATCGATAACGCCATCATGGTGGTCTGGTTGATGCCGGCCATGATGCTCGGCAGCGCCAGCGGCAGTTGCACGCCGAACAGTTGCTGCCAGCGGTTGGCGCCAAAAGCATTGATGGCTTCCATGACTTCGCCGTCGACCTGGCGAATGCCCAAGTCGGTCAGGCGGATCAGCGGCGGCGCGGCGTAAATGACCGTGGCAAAAATCGCCGGCACCTTGCCCAGGCCAAACAGCATCAGCACCGGGATCAGGTACACGAAGCTGGGCATGGTTTGCATGATGTCGAGCAACGGCATCAGCACCGAACGCAAGCGATTGCTGCGCGCGGAAAGGATGCCCAGGGGAATGCCGATCAGCACCGAGATCACCGTGGCGACCATCATCAGCGCCAGGGTCTGCATCAGTTTGTCCCACAGGCCGACCGCGCCGACGAGGAACAACAAACCGACGATCACGGCCGTGGTCACCACCTTGCGGGTGGCATGCCAGGCGATCACGCCGACGATGGCCAGCATCAGCCACCAGGGCGCCGCGCGCAGCAGCCCTTCCAGATTGACGATGGCCCACAGCAGGGTGTCGGAGATGTGCCGGAACACATCGCCGTAGTTGGTGACCAGCGAGTCCACCCAACCGTTGACCCAGTCGGCGATGGAAAACGTAAAACTCTCGGGAAACATAGCGTGCTCTCGATCCAGTGGGTTGAGGCCAGGCGTCCGGCTGCCTCTCAGGGTAGCCGGACACGCTTTACCTACAAGGCCGCGTCGATTTTCCTGGCGGCGTCTTCGCTCACCCAGGCGTGCCAGACTTCAGGATGTTCCTTGAGGAAAATTTTCGCCAGCTTCGGCGACTCGATCCGTTCCTTGGCCATGCGGCCCAGGTTCTGGTTCAGCAGGTCGATGGGCAGGTTGACCTTTTCCAGCACGGCCACCAGTTCCGGCGCTTGCTCGTGGAAGGTCTTGGACAGGCCGACCTTGATGCTCACGCTTTTATCCACACCGGGCTTTTCTTCCAGCTTGACCAGGTCCACCTGGCCCATCAACGGCGTCGGCGACCAGTAGTAGAACAGGATCGGCTCGCCGCGCTTGTAGCTCGACAGTACCGCCGCGTCCAGCGCCGGGCCGGTGCCGGGGCGGAAGTTGGTGTAGGTGCTTTCCAGGCCGTAGCTCTTGAGCATTTCGCTGTTGTCCAGTTCACAGGTCCAGCCGGCCGGGCAGTTGTAGAAGCGGCCCTTGGACGGCTCTTCCTGGTCCTTGAACACGGCGGCGTACTTGGCCAGGTCAGCGATGTTCTTCAGGTCAGGCGCCTTGGCTTCCAGCTTGCGCTTGGCGTCACCTTCGATCACATAGCGCGGCACGTACCAGCCTTCAACCGCGCCAACCACCGGCGCACCGACGCCGACGACCTTGCCGGCCTTCTCGGCCTTGTTCCAGACTTCGCTTCGGCCCACCCACTCCTCGGCAAACACCTGGATGTCATTACTGCTCAGGGCGTTTTCCATGGTGATGGAGTTGCCCGGCAGGCTGTCGGTTTTGCAGTCGTAGCCTTTCTCCAGCACGGTTTGCAGGATGTCGGTGAGCAACATGCCGCTTTCCCAGTTCAGCCCGGCGAATTTCACCGGCTTGCCGGATTCGCACCAGCCGGCCGCCTGGGCGCCGGCGCTTGCCAGCAAGCCCGCAGACAGCAACGTGGTCAGCAGGGTCTTATGCATTTTCATTATGTGACGCTCCCAATCATGAAATGGATTACGGCAGTCAAAAGGCGTCCTGCCTTGTCCACGTCCCATCAGGCTTGCGCAGGCAGCCCGTCTGTTGTGAGTAAAGAGCCCTGCTCTTTCGGCAGGATCAGATGATCGGGCACCGTGCCGTGCCATTTTTTTGCACACACGTAATACACGGCTGCAGGCAGTACCAGGCCGATGATCCAGGAAATATCCACGTCCCCCAGCGCAGCCACCAGGGGCCCCGTGTAGAACTTGGTTGAGATGAACGGCAACTGCACCAGCACGCCGAACACATAGACGCTGATCCCCAACAGGTTCCAGCGACCGTAGCGTCCGTTCGGGTCGGACAAGGCCGGCACGTCGTAGCGCTCGCGGGTGATGCAGTAGTAATCCACCAGGTTGATCGCGCTCCAGGGCGTGAAGAACGCCAGCAGGAACAGGATGAACGACTTGAACGCACCGAGGAACGAGTGCTGGCCGAGCAACGCGATCAGGGTCGCCGCACCGACGATGACGAGCACGAACACCAGGCGCTGCAGACGGGTGACCTCAAGGCGGCCACGAAAACCGCTGATGATGGTCGCAATGCACATGAAGCTGCCGTAGGAGTTGAGCGTGGAGATGGTGACCTTGCCGAACGCGATGCTGAAGTACAGCAACGCCGCAGTGGCCCCCGTCCCGCTCAAGCCAACGATGTAGGCCACTTCATGCCCGGCGAATTGGCCGTTGGACATGGCGGCGGCAAACACACCGAGCACCATCGCCACCTGTGCGCCAATCACCGAGCCCGCACCCGCGGCGAAGAAGGTTTTCACCGATGACGTCTTGCTCGGCAGGTAACGCGAATAGTCCGCCACGTAGGGGCCGAAGGCGATCTGCCAGGAGGCCGCGAGCGACACGGCCAGCAGAAAACTGCTCCAGCTGAAGTGACGGATCTGCAGGAGCGCGCCAACATCGGTCTGGCTCATCAGGCGACTGAACAGGTAGACAAAGGCAATCACGCCGATGACGCTGGCAACACGCCCGATGAAATGGATCACCCGGTAACCGAGCACCGTGACCAGCACGATGACACTGGCAAAGATCAGAATGCCCACGCTGTCGCTGACCCCGAACAACTGGCCCAGCGCCTGCCCGGACAACACGGTGCCGGTGGCGGTAAAGCCCAGGTACATCAGGCACACCAGCACGATCGGGATGGCCGCGCCATACACGCCGAACTGCACCCGGCTGGAGATCATCTGCGGCAGGCCAAGCTTGGGCCCTTGCGCCGCATGCAACGCCATGACGCCGCCGCCGATCAGTTGACCGATCAACAGACCGATCAACGACCAGAACACGTCACCGCCCAGCACCACGGCCAGGGCCCCGGTGACAATCGCGGTGATTTGCAGGTTGGCCCCCATCCACAGGGTGAACTGGCTCAGTAGACGACCATGTCGTTCCGCTTCGGGGATGTAGTCGATCGAACGCCTTTCGATCAACGGGGTGGTGTCGTTCGCAGCCATGCTGTTCAACCTCTGATGGATTGTTCGATGCTTTTCTGTAGGAGCGAGCTTGCTCGCGAAAAACGTACATTCAACGCAGCGATGTGCCTGGAATACCTTCGCGAGCAAGCTCGCTCCTACAGTGAGTGCGTCAGCCGTTAATCATCGGCAGATTCAGGCCCTGTTCCCTGGCGCAATCGATCGCGATCTGGTAACCCGCATCCGCGTGACGCATCACCCCGGTCGCCGGATCGTTATGCAGTACGCGCGCAATGCGTTCGGCCGCTTCGTCGGTGCCGTCACACACGATCACCATGCCCGAGTGCTGCGAGAAGCCCATGCCGACGCCGCCACCGTGGTGCAACGAAACCCAGGTCGCGCCGCTGGCGGTGTTGAGCAAGGCGTTGAGCAGCGGCCAGTCGGACACGGCGTCGGAGCCATCCTGCATGGATTCGGTTTCGCGGTTCGGGCTCGCGACCGAGCCGGAGTCGAGATGGTCACGGCCGATCACCACCGGCGCCGACAATTCGCCGCTGCGCACCATTTCGTTGAAGGCCAGGCCAAGTTTGGCGCGCTGGCCCAGGCCGACCCAGCAGATACGCGCCGGCAAACCCTGGAAGCTGATGCGTTCGCGGGCCATGTCCAGCCAGTTGTGCAGGTGGGCGTCGTCCGGGATCAGTTCTTTGACTTTGGCGTCGGTCTTGTAGATGTCCTGCGGGTCACCGGACAGCGCCGCCCAGCGGAACGGGCCGATGCCACGGCAGAACAGCGGGCGGATGTAGGCCGGTACGAAACCCGGGAAGTCGAAGGCATTTTCCACGCCTTCTTCCTGGGCCATCTGGCGGATGTTGTTGCCGTAGTCGAACGTCGGGATGCCCTGCTTCTGGAACTCCAGCATGGCTTTGACGTGCACGGCCATCGACTGCTTGGCGGCCTTGATCACGGCGGCGGGTTCGGTCTTGGCGCGGGCGCGGTATTCGTCCCAGGTCCAGCCGGCCGGCAGGTAACCGTTGAGCGGGTCGTGGGCGCTGGTCTGGTCGGTGACCATGTCCGGACGCACGCCACGTTTGACCAGCTCAGGCAAAATTTCGGCGGCGTTGCCCAGCAGGGCGATGGAGATGGCTTTGCCTTCCTGGGTGTACTTGGCGATGCGCGCCAGGGCGTCGTCAAGGTCAGTGGCTTGCTCGTCGACATAGCGGCTGTTCAAGCGGAAATCGATGCTGACCTGCTGGCACTCGATGTTCAACGAGCAGGCACCGGCCAGGGTCGCGGCCAGCGGTTGCGCGCCACCCATACCGCCCAGACCGGCGGTGAGCACCCAACGGCCCTTGAGATTCGAATCGTAATGCTGGCGACCAGCTTCGACGAAGGTTTCGTAGGTGCCCTGGACGATGCCCTGGCTGCCGATATAGATCCAGCTGCCGGCGGTCATCTGGCCGTACATGGCCAGGCCCTTGGCATCCAGTTCGTTGAAGTGTTCCCAACTGGCCCAGTGCGGCACCAGGTTGGAGTTGGCGATCAATACGCGCGGGGCGTTGCTGTGGGTCTTGAACACGCCGACCGGCTTGCCGGATTGCACCAGCAGGGTTTCGTCGTCATTGAGGTGGGTGAGGCTCTCGACGATCTGGTCGTAGCATTCCCAGTTGCGCGCCGCACGACCAATGCCGCCGTATACCACCAGTTCCTTGGGGTTCTCGGCCACTTGCGGGTCGAGGTTGTTCATCAACATGCGCAGCGGCGCTTCGGTCAGCCAGCTTTTGGCGGTGAGCGTGTTACCGCGGGCGGCGCGGATTTCGACGTCACGGTATTTTGTAGGCCTTGCTTTCGAAAAATCGGTCACAACTGGACTCCTCGGCGATCGATGCGCGGACTTGGACGGTGCGAAGAAGAGTCTTACGCACACACCTTTACTTGTATGTACAAGCATATGCAATCGAGCGGCCAACTTTCCGCGAGAGGGGCTTGGATTTTTTTGCACAGCGCGTGGGAGCCTTGGAAATTAAGGCTTCCAGGCTTGATGAAATTTCTTACAGAGGAATTTACGACGGGGGAAAGGTAGTCACGACAGCATGGCTTTGCGTCACGCTGGGGCATTCGGTAACAAATTGGTGCACAGGTTGGAAACGCCGCAGAAACAAATGTGGGAGGGGCCTTGCCCCCGATTGCAGAGTTTCAGCCACCAGATCTTTGGCTGATACAGCGCTATCGGGGGCAAGCCCCCTCCCACATTTTTTAACCGCGTGCGGTCAGTTCGATCAGGCAGCAGCGACCACTGACCGAGATATCCAGCAGGCCGGTGTTACCGTCCACTTGCAGGCAATCGTGATGGCCGAGTTTCTCGCCCAGCACCTTCACCTCATCGGCAACGCTGAACACCAGCACCGTCCGGGCCGTGCTGAAAAAGCGTTGCACGCCATCCACCCACTGCAAGCGCGCGTGGTAACGCTCAGGCGAGTAGATCAGGTTGAAATCGCGGATCGGCCCGGTGATCAAGCGGCACGACACCTGGCTGTCACCGGCGAAGGCGAACGGCTGCAGCGGTAACAAACCGCGCTGCTCCTCACCGTCGACGGTCAACACCATGCCCGCGCCCTTGATCACCGTAATCACGCGCTGGTAACCGGCGAAGGTGGAAAACCCGCCCGACTCGGCAATATCGGCAATCGACAGGCGCCAGCCGAAACCCTCAAGGCCGGTGCCCGCGTCGCGGGTGATTTCTTCGGTACTGCCGCCGCCGTTCTTCCACGGCATGCGCACATAGTCGGCGGCGCGCCAGACGTTGACTGAACTCATTTACTGAAGCGTCCTTCGAGGCTGTGCCGGGAACCGGGGTGAATCAGGCGCGCGGCCGTGACCGGCTGGCGGCCGGACCAGGTGCGCCGGCGAATCAGCAGGCAGGGCTCGCCCGCTTCGATCTGCAGCAGCTTGCACTCGGCGGCATCGGCGAGGATCGCTTCAACCACGTGCTCGCCTTCGGTCAGCGGGGCCACCTGGTTGAGGTAGGCGTAGGGCGTTTGCTGGGTGAAATCCTGCTGCAAGTATTCCGGGGCGACCAGCGCGTTGACGAAACGGTCTTCGATCTGCACCGGAATGTCGTTTTCGAAATGCACGATCAACGAGTGAAACACCCGCCCGCCTTCGCGCATTTCCAGGGCGACGGCGCGTTCGGAACCGGCCGCTTCCTCGCCCAGAGTAATGACCTGGCACGTATGGCGATGGCCGCGGGAGGCGATCTCATCGGCAATGTTGTGCACTTCAAACAGCGCCGACTGACTCTTGGGCTCGGCGACGAACGTACCCACACCCTGCATGCGCACCAGCAACCCTTCGGCCGTCAGCTCACGCAACGCGCGGTTGATGGTCATGCGGCTGAAGCCTAGTTGGCTGACCAGCTCGCTCTCCGACGGCACGCGGTAATGGGGCGGCCAGTTGCCGTTGAGGATCTGCTGGCTGATCATCTGTTTGACGCGGGCATACAAGGGCGCCGGACTTTCGTCCATATGGGCAGCCAGCGAAGACTTGGCAGGCGGAGTCGGCACGAGGAATCCTTGCAGGGGAAAAAGATGCATAGATTGCCGGAGTTTACCGAGCAGGCAAACGTCTGTATATGTATATACAAATAAACACACGACCGGGGTGACTTGATCATGTCTGCTTTCTTTGCCGAACGCGCGCTGCTGCCTGATGGATGGGCCAATGATGTACGTCTTGAAATCAGCGCCGATGGGCGGCTGACGAAGGTAGAGGCCAATGCCACGGCAGACGGCGCCGAGCGGCTCAGGGGGCCGGTACTGGCCGGCATGCCGAACCTGCATTCCCACGCCTTCCAGCGCGCCATGGCGGGTCTGGCCGAAGTGGCAGGCAATCCGAACGACAGTTTCTGGACCTGGCGCGACCTGATGTACCGCATGGTCGGCAAAATCAGCCCGGACCAGTTGCAGGTCATCGCCCGCCAGCTGTACATCGAAATGCTCAAGGCCGGTTATACCTCGGTGGCCGAGTTTCACTATGTACATCACGACGTCAGCGGCCAGCCCTATGCCGACCGCACAGAGCTGTCGCGCCAGATCAGCCAGGCAGCCGCCAGCAGCGGGATCGGCCTGACCCTGCTGCCGGTGCTTTATACGCATTCGGGGTTCGGTGGCCAGGCCCCCAACGACGGGCAGCGCCGGTTTATCAACAGCACCGAAAACTACCTGGATTTGCAGGCGCGCCTGCAGCCGATGCTTGCCGCGCAACCTGCGCAGCACCTGGGCCTGTGTTTCCACTCCCTGCGGGCAGTCACGCCCGAGCAGATCAAGCAATTGCTGGCCGCCAGCGACAAGGCTTGTCCGGTGCACATCCACATTGCCGAACAGCAAAAGGAAGTCGACGACTGCCTGGCCTGGAGCGGCAAACGCCCATTGCAGTGGCTGTATGACAATGTCGACGTGAATGAACGCTGGTGCCTGGTTCATGCCACTCACGCCGACTCCGACGAAGTGACGCGCATGGCCAGGAGCCGGGCGATTGCCGGTTTGTGCCTGACCACCGAAGCCAACCTGGGCGATGGCATTTTTCCGGCAGTGGACTTTCTGGCCCAGGGCGGCCGCATGGGTATCGGCTCCGACAGCCATGTGTCACTGAGCGTGGTGGAAGAATTGCGCTGGCTGGAATACGGCCAGCGCCTGCGCGATCAACGGCGCAATCGTCTATATCGCGACGACCAGCCAATGGTGGGCCGCACGCTGTTCGATGCGGCACTGGACGGTGGCGCCCAAGCGCTGGGGCAGCCGGTTGGCCGCCTGGAAGTGGGCAAGCGGGCGGACTGGATCGTGCTGGACGGTAACGATCCGTACCTGGCCACGGCCAGTGAGGACGGGATTCTCAATCGCTGGCTGTTTGCCGGTGGTGATCGGCAGGTACGTGATGTACTGGTCAACGGCCAGTGGGTGGTGCGCGATGGGCGTCATGCTGGCGAGGAAGACAGCAGCCGGGCATTCACCCAGGTCTTGAGGGATTTGTTGAGCTGACAAGCGACACATAACAAATGTGGGAGGGGGCTTGCCCCCGATTGCTGTGTGTCAGCCAGCTCATCTGATACTGACACACCGCTATCGGGGGCAAGCCCCCTCCCACATTTTGATTACTGCGAACTCTTGGCCATCTGCTTATCCGGAGTACGGAAGATCAACCGCGTCGTGTCATACCCCTGCTGCCGCGCCCTGCTCAGCAGGTCTTCACGGGTTTCGGCACTCACCGTCGGCGTACGCGACAGGATCCACATGTAACGCCGGCTAGGGCTGCCGACGATGGCCGTCTTGTAGTCATCGCTGACATACAGCACCCAGTAATCGCCCTTGGCGACGCCGGGCAGTAACGACGTAAACCAGTTGTCGAATTCCACCCAGAGCTTGTCGGTCTTGCCCGGCACCTGGGGCGTGGCCGTGCCTTTGGCTTCCTGCCATTTCCATTCAGGCGTCAGGCAGCGGTTGAACACCGACATGTCGCCATCGGGCAGCAAGGTGTAGCGCGCTTCGGACTGCGCACAGTTGCGCTGGAAGTACATCGGCAAGCGGGCCAGCTCATACCAGGTGCCCTGGTAACGCTTGAGGTTGACGTGACTCGCGGTCTTGGGTTGCAGATCATCGCCAGAATGGCTGGCACAGCCCGCCAAAAACAGGCTGGCGCAAAGGAACACAACAAAACGCATCATTCTTCTTCTCCCGCAGGCTCGCGCCCCGGTTTACTTCAGGCCTTGCCCGGAAAACATCAGAACCTTGTCACCGGCATACTGCACGCTGATAAAGCTGTTTTTATCGCCCCAGGTGCAACTGGACATGCCCAGTGCGCCGGAACAATCGGTCGGCTTGCCCAGCAACGACTCCACCTCGGCCTTGGCCATGCCGGCCGACAGCTTCTGGTAATTTTCTTGGTTGACCTTGCTGCAAGCGGCCAACAGCACGCAAAAAGCCAGCAGGGCGAGACGGCGTAAAGACATGGAAAAGCTCCTGGAGAGACAAAGCAGCTGGGGTATCTGCCAGAAGCTTAGAAGGGAAAAGAGGTGTCTGGTTCCCGACGAGCGAAAACAAAAAAGCCGCGAAAACGCTGAAACGTTTCGGGGCTAGAGAGCTGATCGTTCCCACGCTCTGCGTGGTAATGCATCCCGCGATGCTCTGCGTCGCCATTGCGCAAAAAGCAGGACGCGGAGCGTCCAGAGCGGCATTCCCACGCGGAGCGTGGGAACGATCATGACGCGGGCTGTCTGGATGCCCGCGTCGCCTGTCAGCTTTTCGCGAGCAAGCTCGCGCCTACTTGTGATAAGCCGTCACACGCTCAACTTCTTCCTTCGAACCCAGGAACACCGCCACTCGCTGGTGCAGGCCTTCGGGCTGGATGTCGAGGATGCGCTGATGGCCGTCAGTGGACGCACCGCCCGCCTGCTCAACCAGGAACGACATCGGGTTGGCTTCGTACATCAGGCGCAGCTTGCCCGGTTTGGAGGGCTCGCGGCTGTCACGTGGGTACATGAACAGGCCGCCACGGGTCAGGATACGGTGTACGTCGGCCACCATGGCCGCGACCCAACGCATGTTGAAGTTTTTCTTCAGCGGGCCTTCTTCGCCTTCCATCAATTCGTTGACATAGCGTTTCACCGGCTCTTCCCAGTGACGCTGGTTGGACATGTTGATCGCGAATTCCTGGGTGGAGGCAGGAATGGAGATGTCTTCGTGGGTGAGTACGAAGCTGCCCATTTCGCGGTCCAGGGTGAAGCCCTTGACGCCATCGCCCAGGGTCAGGACCAGCATGGTCTGCGGGCCGTAGATCGCGTAACCGGCGGCGACCTGCTCGGTGCCGGGCTGCAGGAAGGCCTTTTCGTTCAGGGCTTCGTTCTGGCTCAGGTATTCGTTCGGGCAACGCAGTACCGAGAAGATGGTGCCGACCGGGGCGTTGATGTCGATGTTGGACGAGCCGTCCAGTGGGTCGAATACCAGCAGGTATGCGCCTTTAGGGTATTTACCCGGGATCTGGTAGGCATTGTCCATTTCTTCGGACGCCATGCCGGCCAGGTGACCGCCCCATTCGTTGGCTTCGAGCAGGATCTCGTTGGAGATGACGTCGAGCTTCTTCTGCACTTCGCCCTGCACGTTTTCAGTGCCCATGCTGCCCAGGACACCACCCAGTGCGCCTTTGGACACGGCGTGGCTGATTTCCTTACAGGCACGCGCCACCACTTCGATAAGGAAGCGCAGATCGGCAGGCGTGTTGTTGCTGCGGGTCTGCTCGATCAAATAGCGACTCAAGGTAACGCGGGACATGGAAGGCTCCGGAGAATGGGGGGCTGAAAACCCGCGCAGTTTAACGCGAGTCGGGGCGTATTTCCTCTAATCAGAGGATTTAACGCCAATAGAGTTCACGGCTTGGCGCCACGAGCCTCTGTAGGAGCGAGCTTGCTCGCGAAAAACTTAAAGACGCCGCGTTCGTTCAGGAAGCAAGCGTTATCGTTGACGTTCTTCGCGAGCAAGCTCGCTCCTACAGTGGCATCAGGGGGCTAGTCGAGGGCTTTCCAAATTTCGGTGGCGTATTCGCGGATGGTACGGTCCGAGCTGAACCAGCCCATCCGCGCCGTGTTCAACACCGCCGAGCGCCACCAGGCCTTGGAGTCGTGCCAATGCGCTTCAACCTGCGCCTGGGCGTCCCAGTAGGAGTCGAAGTCGGCACACACCAGGAAGCGGTCATAGTCGATCAGCCCGTCGATCAACCCCACATACCGGCCCGGATCATCCGGCGAGAACACCCCGCCACGGATCGCTTGCAGCACATCGCTCAACCGATGGGACGCGGCAATATCCGGCCCTGCATTGAACTCGCCGGCATGCTTGCGAGCCTCTACCTGCTGGGCACTGAGACCAAAGATGAACATGTGCTCGGCGCCCACGCGCTCGTGCATCTCCACGTTGGCGCCATCCATGGTGCCGATGGTCAGCGCGCCGTTGAGGCCGAACTTCATGTTGCTGGTACCCGACGCCTCGAAACCGGCGGTGGAAATCTGCTCCGACAAATCCGCCGCCGGAATGATGCTTTCCGCCAGGCTGACGTTGTAGTTGGGCAGGAACACCACCTTGAGCAGGTCGCGCACGGTCGGGTCGTTGTTGACGGTGCGGGCGATGTCGTTGGTCAGCTTGATGATCAGCTTGGCCTGGTGATAACTCGCCGCCGCCTTGCCGGCGAAGATTTTCACCCGCGGCACCCAATCGACTTCCGGCTCGGCGCGGATCGCCTGGTACAACGCCACGGTGTGCAGCAGGTTGAGCAACTGGCGCTTGTACTCGTGAATCCGCTTGACCTGCACGTCGAACATCGCCGCCGGGTTCACCGAAATGCCCAGGCGCTCATGGATGATGTCGGCCAGCGCCCGTTTGCTGTGCAGGCGTTGGTCGGCGAAGGCTTTGCGGAAGGTCTGCTTCTCGGCGAAGGTTTCCAGCTCGCCGAGGCGCGTTTCCATGGTGTCGAGAATGTCCGGGCCCAGCGCGTCCACCAGCATCGACGTGAGCTTGGGATTGGCCTGGTACAGCCAGCGACGGAAGGTGATGCCGTTGGTTTTGTTGTTGATGCGCTCCGGGTAGAGCTTATGCAGTTCGGAAAACACCGTGCTGCGCATCAGTTGAGTGTGCAGCCCGGACACGCCGTTGACACTGTGGGAACCGAGGAACGCCAGGTTGCCCATGCGTACGCGACGGCCGTTGTCCTCTTCAATCAATGACACTGCGCGCAGCACGTCGAAGTCGTGAATGCCCTTGGCGCGCAGCGAGTCGATATGCCGGGCGTTGATCAAGTAGATGATCTGCATGTGCCGGGGCAGCATGCGTTCCATCAAGCCGACAGGCCAGGTTTCCAACGCCTCGGGCAACAAGGTGTGGTTGGTGTAGGAAAGCGTTTCGACGGTGACGTCCCACGCGGCCTCCCACGGGATGTCGTGCAGGTCGACCAACTGGCGCATCAACTCGGCCACGGCGATGGACGGGTGGGTGTCGTTGAGCTGGATGGCCGCGTGTTCGCCCAGGCTCAGCACCGTGCCGTGCATGTTCTTGTGGCGGCGCAGCAAGTCTTGCAACGAGGCGGACACGAAGAAGTATTCCTGACGCAGGCGCAGCTCCTGCCCCGCTTCGGTGCTGTCGGCCGGGTAAAGCACGCGGGAGATGCTTTCGGCGCGGGCCACCTCGGCCACGGCGCCCAGGTGGTCACCAGCGTTGAAGCGTTCCAGGTGCAGGTCTTCCACCGCGCGGGCACGCCACAGACGCAGGGTGTTGACGCTGGCGCCACGCCAGCCGACTACCGGGGTGTCATAGGCCACTGCGCGTACGGTTTCGCTGGGCGACCACACCTGAATCATCTTGCCGGACGCGTCCGCCAGGGTTTCCACGCTGCCGCCGAAACCGATCGGGTAGATCACTTCGGCGCGTTCGAACTCCCAGGGGTTGCCGAAATCCAGCCAGCGTTCGGTCTGCTCCTGCTGCCAGCCATCGACAATTGCCTGGCGGAACAAGCCGTGCTCGTAACGAATGCCATAACCGTGACCGGCGATGCCCAGGGTCGACATACTTTCCATGAAGCACGCCGCCAGGCGGCCCAGGCCACCGTTGCCAAGCGCCGCGTCGGGTTCGAGCAGGCGAATGCGCTCAAGGTCGACGCCGAGCTCGGACAGGGCTTCGCGAGCGATCTCCAACACGCCAAGGTTGCTCAGGCTGTCGTAGAGCAGGCGGCCGATAAGAAATTCCAGCGAGAGGTAATACACGCGCTTCTGGCCTTTGCGGTAGATGCGCCGCGTGTGGTCCATCCAGTGGTCGACCATCTGGTCGCGTGCGGCCAGGGCAATGGCCTCGAACCAGTCATGGTCGAAGGCGTGGTCCGGGTCCTTGCCCACCGCGTAGGTGAGTTTGGTCAAGACGGCATCGCGAAATGCGGCTACCTCTGCTTCTCGTGCAAGTGGTTCCTGAGACATCAATTGCGACCTCGGGCGAGATAGAAGGAGTTGCTAGAGCCTAGACGGTCTGACAGACGGTAGACGCTCTGGTTCGTCAATTTTTTAACTCATTCACGGTTACGTGAATTTGATGCAGAGGTCGTGCCCGATCGCCGTTCGCGCAGAAACCCTGAAAAGATTGTTCAAAAAACCACCAATCCCGGTATGATCGCGCGCCCGGATACAGCCCCACCTTTTGGAACCCCGATGAAGCCTCAACTGATCGCCGCCGCGGAACTCGACCGTCTCGAGACCTGGCAGAAATATTCCGCCCACATGTGCGGCGGCTGCGTGTCCAGCTGCTGCACGCTGCCGGTCGAAGTGAAGATCAAGGACCTGATCCGCATCGGCATCGTCGATGAGTTCGAGCGCGGCGACCCACCGAAGAACATCGCCAAGCGTTTGCAGAAGGAAGGCATCGTCGAGCGCTACAACAATAAATCCGAGATTTTTACCCTGCAGCGCATGAGCAACAATGATTGCTTGTACCTGGATCGTAAGACGCGCTTCTGCACTATTTATGACAAGCGCCCGGATACCTGCCGCAATCACCCCAAGATCGGCCCGCGGCCGGGGTATTGCGCGTACAAGCCGAAAGAAGTGGTGCGCGAGACCAAGTTCAAGACCCTCGATAAGTTCTGATCCAGGGTTGATCGTTCCCACGCTCCGCGTGGTAACGCAGCCCTGGACGCTCTGCGTCCGCCCTTGAAAGCGGAACGCGGAGCGTCCCAAGCGGCATTCCCACGCAGAGCGTGGGAACGATCAGGCAAACAGCAGGCATAAAAAAACGCCCCCGGCCTTTCGACCGGGGGCGTTTTTCATTCAGCCTGAGTTAACTCAGTTCTTGGCTTTCTTGGCAGCGCGGGTACGCTCGCCTTCGTCCAGGATCTTCTTACGCAGGCGGATCGACTTAGGCGTGACTTCGCACAGCTCGTCGTCCTGGATGAATTCCAGGGCCTGTTCCAGGGTGAAGCGAACAGGTGGAACCAGAGCGATGGTTTCGTCTTTGCCCGAAGCACGCATGTTGTCGAGCTTCTTGCCTTTGGTTGGGTTGACGCCCATGTCGTTGTCACGGCTGTTCAGACCAACGATCTGACCGTTGTAGATCTCTTGACCGTGCTCAACGAACAGCTTGCCACGTGCCTGGAGGGTTTCCAGGGAGTAGGTCAGCGCCTTGCCGGTTTCTACCGATACCAGAACACCGTTCTGACGACCGGACATGTCGCCGGACTTCATGGTGTCGTAGCGATCGAAGATCGAGGTCAGGATGCCAGCACCGTTGGTCAGGGTCAGGAACTGGTTACGGAAACCGATCAGACCACGCGCAGGGATGTTGTATTCCAGACGTACACGGCCCTTGCCATCCGGCACCATGTTGGTCAGGTCGCCCTTACGCAGGCCCATCTCTTCCATGACCTTGCCCTGGGATTCTTCAGGGGTGTCGATGGTGACGTTTTCGAACGGTTCCTGCTTCACGCCGTCAACCTGACGGATGATCACTTCCGGACGACCCACACCCATTTCGAAGCCTTCGCGACGCATGGTTTCGATCAGTACCGAAAGGTGCAGCTCACCACGGCCGGAGACCTTGAACTTGTCGGCCGAGTCGCCTTCTTCAACGCGCAGTGCAACGTTGTACAGCAGCTCTTTGTCCAGACGCTCCTTGATGTTACGGGAGGTCACGAACTTGCCTTCCTTACCGCAGAACGGCGAGTCGTTCACCTGGAAGGTCATGGAAACGGTTGGCTCGTCAACGGTCAGAGGCTTCATCGCCTCGACGGTGTCCGGCTGGCACAGGGTGTCGGAGATGAACAGCGAGTCCATACCGCTGACGCACACGATGTCGCCGGCGAAGGCTTCTTCAACGTCGATGCGGTGCAGGCCGTGGTGACCCATCAGCTTCAGGATACGACCGTTACGCTTCTTGCCGTCGGCGCCGATAGCGACAACCGGGGTGTTCGGCTTGACGCTGCCACGCGCGATACGGCCAACGCCGATAACACCCAGGAAGCTGTTGTAGTCCAGTGCCGAGATTTGCATCTGGAACGGACCTTCACGGTCAACCTTCGGTGGTGGAACGTGGTCAACAATCGCCTGGTACAGCGGGGTCATGTCTTCGGCCATGGCGGTGTGTTCCAGACCGGCAATGCCGTTCAGGGCCGAGGCGTAGATAACCTGGAAATCCAGTTGCTCTTCGGTAGCACCGAGGTTGTCGAACAGGTCGAAGATCTGGTCCAGAACCCAGTCCGGACGCGCGCCTGGACGGTCAACCTTGTTGATGCACACGATCGGACGCAGGCCGGCTTCGAACGCCTTCTTGGTCACGAAACGGGTTTGCGGCATAGGGCCGTCTTGAGCGTCAACCAGCAGCAGAACGGAGTCGACCATCGACATTACGCGTTCTACTTCGCCGCCGAAGTCGGCGTGGCCCGGGGTATCCACGATGTTGATGTGGTAGCCGTTCCAGTTGATGGCGGTGTTTTTCGCCAGGATGGTAATACCGCGCTCTTTTTCCTGGTCGTTGGAGTCCATCACGCGCTCGTCGTTGAGCTCGTTGCGCTCCAGGGTGCCGGATTGACGCAGGAGTTTGTCTACCAGGGTGGTTTTACCATGGTCAACGTGAGCAATGATGGCGATGTTACGTAGATTTTCGATCACTTGTGTATCTCGATCAGAGGATTCGGTGTGCTGACAGGTCGTGGCAGCGATTAACAGTAGAGTCAGGCCTTGCCGTTACAGCTTGACGGCAGAGTCGGGGGGCCGGTGACGCAGGCCACAGGCAAACAGCCCCGGGCTCTTAGCTCGGTCGATAAACGCGCACATTGGCATGCCCCTCACTGAGCAAATGGTGGGCATGCAGGCGACTCATCACGCCTTTGTCGCAATACAGCAGGTACTGACGGCTGTCATCCAGTTCCTTGAAACGCGCGTTCAATGCATAAAACGGCAGCGTTTGTACGTCGATGCCAGGAATCTCCAGGGGCTCGTCTTCGGCGGCATCCGGGTGACGGATGTCGACGATGATCTGGCCGGCCAGGGCTTCGCTGACTTCTTCGATCTGCACATCCTGGCCCAGCTCGTCGATGACGCGATCGATCGGGACCAGTTTGGCGTTCTCGAGCGCACGCTCCAGAATCGCCATGTCGAACTGTTGTTCTTCATACTCCACGCGGTTGCGCTTGGCGTGGGTCTTGGGGTTCACCGAAATGACCCCGCAATACTCGGGCATATGCTTGGCAAAGTCGGCGGTGCCGATTTCTTCTGCCAGGTCGATGATGTCCTGCTTGTGGCTGGCGATCAGTGGGCGCAGCACCAGCTTCTCGGTCACGCAGTCGATCAACGACAGGTTCGGCAGCGTCTGGCTGGACACCTGGGAGATCGCTTCACCGGTCACCAGCGCGTCGATCTGCAACTGGTCGGCGATCCGGGACGCGGCGCGCAACATCATACGCTTCAAAACTACGCCCATATGACTGTTATCGACTTTGCCGAGAATTTCGCCCAGCACTTCTTCGAACGGAACGCTTACAAATAGCACGCGCTGGGAGCTGCCGTACTTCTTCCAGATAAAGTGCGCCACTTCCATCACGCCCAATTCGTGTGCACGACCGCCCAGGTTAAAGAAGCAGAAGTGGCTCATCAGGCCTCGCCGCATGATCTGGTAGGCCGCGACCGTGGAATCGAAACCGCCGGACATCAACACCAGGGTCTGTTCCAGGGCGCCCAGCGGGTAGCCGCCGATGCTGTCGTGCTGGCTGTGGATCACAAACAACCGTTGGTCGCGAATTTCCATGCGCACTTCGATTTGCGGCGCTTTGAGGGAGATTCCGGCCGCGCCGCACTCGCGACGCAGCTTGCTGCCGACGTATTTCTCCACATCCATGGAGCTGAACGGATGCTTGCCGGCGCGCTTGCAACGCACCGAAAAAATCTTGCCGGCAAGCTCATCACCAAAGTGCAGCCGGCACTTCTCGGTGATGTCGTCGAAGTCGCCCAGCGGGTACTCGTCCACTTGCAGGAAATGCGCGATGCCCGGCATGCAGCTCAGGCGCTCGGTCATGTCCTTCAAGGCTTTGGCGTCGGTCAGGCGGGTTTCCAGCTCGAGGTTGTCCCACACGCCGTTCACCACCACAGCCGGGTCCAGATCGCGGAGCACGGCACGGATGTTCTTGGCCAACTGACGGATGAAACGCATCCGTACCGGTCGGCTCTTGATGGTGATCTCGGGGAAGACTTTTACGATTAATTTCATGGAAACAGCGCGCGCCGGGCCTGCTGAAAAAGGGGGGCGCGGATTATAGCGGAAATCGCTCAAGGTTTAACCAGTTAATATGCATCGCATGTACAGCGCACCAAAACAGGTCATTTTCACCCAATAACGCTACATTGCGGTGCGCCATTTATCGCCCGCTGGCCGTTTGCACCGTTATAGGGGCCATTTTGAAGCAAAAAGACCATGTTGGCGCACTGGCATGCAATTTGCTCTCTTGTGAGGCAGGTTGCCTTGGCGGAGTATCCGCGCCGGCATCACCCAAATTCTAAGGGCTAACTCCACTACCAAGCCCGAAGCCACCCGGAGGACACCATGTCGAAGTCGGTTCAACTCATCAAAGATCATGACGTTAAATGGATTGATCTGCGCTTCACGGACACCAAAGGTACTCAGCACCACGTGACCATGCCGGCTCGCGACGCGCTGGATGATGCTTTCTTCGAAGAAGGCAAGATGTTCGACGGTTCCTCCATCGCCGGCTGGAAAGGCATCGAAGCCTCCGACATGATCCTGATGCCGGACGACAGCACGGCCGTCCTCGACCCGTTCACCGAAGACCCAACCCTGATCATCGTCTGCGACGTGATCGAGCCCTCGACCATGCAAGGCTACGACCGCGACCCACGTGCGATCGCCAAGCGTGCCGAGGAATACCTGAAGTCGACCGGTATCGGCGACACCGTATTCGTGGGCCCGGAGCCTGAATTCTTCATCTTCGATTCGGTCAAGTTCAAGTCCGACATCTCCGGTTCGATGTTCAAGATTTTCTCCGAACAAGGTTCGTGGATGTCCGACCAGGACGTGGAAGGCGGCAACAAAGGCCACCGTCCAGGCATCAAGGGCGGCTACTTCCCGGTTCCGCCGTTCGACCACGACCACGAAATCCGTACCTCCATGTGCAACGCCATGGAAGAGATGGGCCTGGTCATCGAAGTTCACCACCACGAAGTGGCGACTGCCGGCCAGAACGAAATCGGTGTGAAGTTCAACACCCTGGTCGCCAAGGCTGACGAAGTCCAGACCCTGAAGTACTGCGTACACAACGTGGCGGATGCCTACGGCCGTACCGCTACCTTCATGCCCAAGCC
Organism: Pseudomonas sp. Wu6; assembly: GCF_019891515.1. Taxonomy (NCBI): domain Bacteria; kingdom Pseudomonadati; phylum Pseudomonadota; class Gammaproteobacteria; order Pseudomonadales; family Pseudomonadaceae; genus Pseudomonas; species Pseudomonas sp. Wu6. The sequence goes on from NZ_JAFLXH010000001.1 coordinate 254,680, forward strand.
GCTGTACGGCGATAACGGTTCGGGTATGCACGTTCACCTGTCCATCGCCAAAGAAGGCAAGAACACCTTCGCCGGCGAAGGTTATGCCGGCCTGTCCGACACCGCCCTGTACTTCATCGGCGGTATCATCAAGCACGGTAAGGCCCTGAACGGCTTCACCAACCCGTCGACCAACTCCTACAAGCGTCTGGTACCAGGTTTCGAAGCACCGGTAATGCTGGCCTACTCGGCCCGCAACCGTTCCGCCTCGATCCGTATTCCTTACGTGTCCAGCCCGCGCGCTCGCCGTATCGAAGCCCGCTTCCCGGACCCGGCAGCCAACCCGTACCTGGCCTTCGCTGCGCTGGTCATGGCCGGCCTGGACGGTATCCAGAACAAGATCCACCCTGGCGACGCCGCCGACAAAAACTTGTACGACCTGCCGCCTGAAGAGGCCAAAGAGATCCCACAAGTGTGCGGCAGCCTGAAAGAGGCCCTGGAAGAACTGGATAAGGGCCGTGCGTTCCTGACCAAGGGCGGCGTGTTCAGCGACGACTTCATCGATGCCTACATCGAGCTCAAAAGCGAAGAAGAAATCAAGGTTCGCACCTTCGTACACCCACTGGAATACGAGCTGTACTACAGCTGCTGATCCGGTAGCGCTGCTTGACGTAGCGTGATGATAAAGACCTCCTTCGGGAGGTCTTTTTTTGCCTGTGGATTGTCAGATGGCCGCTTGGCGGTCGAGCATACGGCTGACCATCAGCGTCCCCATGGCGCTCAATTGGTGAATGGCCAGTGCGATATCGCGGTGCTTGCCATCCAGGTCTTCGCAAAGGTCCAGCAACAAGGTACTGACCGAGGAGAAGGTTTCGAAGCTGTTGATCATCAGGGCTTCGTCGTCGATATCGGCGGCGATGGTGAAGACGGATGGGGGTGGATTTGGGGTTGGCTTGAACATGTCTTAACTTCCTCGAATGAGGCCGCCATCGACTCGCTACTAAACGATTGGGTGGCAGCTGGGCGCAGGTTAGTAGACCGGGGAAGTTAAGCAAAAACCGGCGCACCCGAAGATGCCCTGCACACAGCCGCCATAAAGAACGGTGCGGTACACGCTTAACTTGACCTCAGGCTACTAAACCTGATCGCTGATGAGCAGCGACCGAGTAACCTTAGAGACGACAAGCCAGCCGTACAAGCCGGCGGATTCTGGCTCACCTGTAGGCAACCGCGCAAGCTAAGGTAGCCTGCGCCTGACGCCCTACACAGCCACTGTAGGAGCGAGCTTGCTCGCGAAAAACGCCAGGACACCACATTTCTTCAACATTTACGCGTTATCGTTAACGACCTTCGCGAGCAAGCTCGCTCCTACAGGGGATTTCCTTTGAAACGTCGATTTGTGTTCGCTCTGTTATTTGTCAGCGCCAGTGCCAGCGCCGCGCCTCCCACGCTTGAGCCGTTGCTCAACAGCATCGCTGAACGCCTGGAGATCGCCGACCAGGTGGCCTTGAGCAAATGGGACAGCCACAAGCCCGTTGAAGACAAAAAACGCGAGCAGGAAGTGATCGCCAGCGTCGTCGCCCAAGCCCCGAGCTACAAACTGGACCCCGCCGCCGCCGAGCAGTTTTTCTCAGCGCAGATCGAGGCGAACAAACTGGTGCAATACACCCACCTGTCCGACTGGCAGTTCCAGGGCAAGGCGCCGGACGATCCGCGCCCGGACCTGGTCAAGCAGATTCGCCCGCGGCTGGATGAATTGCAAAAACGCCTGCTGCAACAACTGGCCGATTTCACCCCGCAGCGTACCGACCCGCAGTGCCCGCAGTGGCTGGCCGCGGCGGTGCATGAACCGTTGAACGATCCGCTGCGCCAACTGGCGATGATCCGCGCCACCGCCGAGCTGTGCATATACAAAGGCTAGCCCGGTAAACCCAATTAAAAATGTGGGAGGGGGCTTGCCCCCGATGGCGGAGTGTCAGTGGACATTTATGTGACTGACCCACCGCCATCGGGGGCAAGCCCCCTCCCACACTTGGCCTGTATGCATTCAGGGCCATCTCTGGCAGCTTCCTGAACAACCCTCACAAAACCGCACTATATTGGTGCGATAGGTTGCACCCCCACTGCAGCCCCAGCCCATTTTGGTTCGATTCTTCCCGAGCAGACTGGCAGAACGCCACAGTTTCGCGCCTGAACCGCCTATTTCACGGGTTTAACGCTTCTTTTCGGAGCCTTGGTTTGGTTTTTGCATTTTCCTTGTATCAGCGTGTGCCTCAAGCCTGCGCCTTGCTCCAAAAGAGGTCCCGATGACCATCAGCGATGCACTGCACCGTTTGTTACTCGACAACCTGACCACCGCGACCATCCTGCTCAATGCCGACTTGCGCCTTGAGTACATGAACCCGGCGGCGGAGATGCTCCTGGCCATCAGCGGCCAGCGCAGCCATGGGCAGTTCATCAGCGAATTGTTCACCGAGTCCGCCGAGGCCCTGAGCTCGTTGCGCCAGGCCGTGGAGCAGGCGCACCCGTTCACCAAGCGCGAAGCAATGCTCACCGCCCTGACCGGGCAGACGCTGACCGTCGACTACGCGGTGACACCAATCCTGAGCAATGGCGCCACCCTGCTGCTGCTCGAAGTGCATCCTCGCGACCGCCTGCTGCGCATCACCAAGGAAGAGGCGCAACTGTCCAAGCAGGAAACCAGCAAGATGCTGGTGCGCGGCCTGGCCCATGAGATCAAGAACCCCCTGGGCGGCATTCGCGGCGCGGCGCAGTTGCTGGCCCGCGAGCTGCCGGAGGAGCATCTCAAGGACTACACCAACGTCATCATCGAAGAGGCCGACCGCCTGCGTAACCTGGTGGACCGCATGCTCGGCTCCAACAAGCTGCCGTCCCTGGCCATGACCAACGTGCACGAAGTGCTGGAGCGCGTCTGCCAACTGGTCGACGCCGAAAGCCAGGGCTGCATCACCCTGGTGCGCGACTACGACCCAAGCATTCCCGACGTCTTGATCGACCGCGAGCAAATGATCCAGGCGGTGCTCAACATCGTGCGCAACGCCATGCAGGCCATCAGCAGCCAGAACGAGTTGCGCCTGGGCCGCATCAGCCTGCGCACCCGCGCGCTGCGCCAGTTCACCATTGGCCATGTACGCCATCGCCTGGTGACCAAGGTCGAGATCATCGACAACGGCCCGGGCATTCCGGCCGAACTGCAGGAAACCATCTTCTTCCCCATGGTCAGCGGCCGCCCGGACGGTACCGGGCTGGGCCTGGCCATTACCCAGAACATCATCAGCCAGCACCAGGGCCTGATCGAATGTGAGAGCCATCCCGGCCACACCACGTTCTCGATCTTCCTGCCATTGGAACAAGGAGCCCCCACGACATGAGCCGTAGTGAAACTGTCTGGATCGTCGATGACGACCGTTCTATCCGCTGGGTCCTGGAGAAAGCCTTGCAACAGGAAGGCATGACCACCCAGAGCTTCGACAGCGCCGACGGCGTGATGAGCCGCCTGGCTCGCCAGCAGCCGGACGTGATCATCTCCGATATCCGCATGCCCGGCGCCAGCGGCCTGGACTTGCTGGCGCGCATTCGCGAGCAGCACCCGCGCCTGCCAGTGATCATCATGACCGCGCACTCGGACCTGGACAGCGCTGTCGCGTCCTACCAGGGCGGCGCCTTTGAGTACCTGCCCAAGCCGTTCGATGTGGACGAGGCGGTGGCGCTGGTCAAGCGCGCCAACCAGCACGCCCAGGAGCAACAGAACCAGGAAGCCCCGCCGGCCCTGACCCGCACCCCGGAAATCATCGGTGAAGCGCCGGCGATGCAGGAAGTGTTTCGCGCCATCGGGCGCTTGAGTCACTCCAACATCACCGTGCTGATCAACGGCGAATCGGGCACCGGTAAAGAGCTGGTGGCCCACGCCCTGCACCGTCACAGCCCTCGGGCAGCCTCGCCGTTCATTGCACTGAACATGGCCGCAATCCCGAAGGACCTGATGGAGTCCGAGCTGTTCGGCCATGAAAAAGGCGCGTTCACCGGCGCGGCCAATCTGCGCCGTGGACGTTTTGAACAGGCCGACGGCGGCACCCTGTTCCTCGATGAAATCGGCGACATGCCGGCCGATACCCAAACCCGCCTGCTGCGCGTGCTGGCCGACGGCGAGTTCTATCGGGTGGGCGGGCACACGCCGGTCAAGGTGGATGTACGCATCATCGCGGCCACCCACCAGAACCTGGAAACCCTGGTGCACGCCGGCAAGTTCCGTGAAGACTTGTTCCACCGCCTCAACGTGATCCGCATCCACATCCCGCGCATGTCGGACCGCCGCGAAGACATCCCCACCCTCGCCCGCCACTTCCTCAGCCGCGCCGCCCTGGAACTGGCCGTGGAGCCGAAGCTGCTCAAAAGCGAGACCGAGGAATACCTGAAAAACCTGCCATGGCCTGGCAACGTACGCCAGCTGGAGAACACCTGCCGCTGGATCACGGTAATGGCGTCCGGGCGCGAAGTGCACATCAGCGACCTGCCACCGGAGCTGCTGAGCCTGCCGCAGGACTCGGCCCCGGTAACCAACTGGGAACAGGCGCTGCGCCAATGGGCCGACCAGGCCCTGGCACGCGGCCAGTCGAACCTGCTCGACAGCGCCGTACCGGCGTTCGAGCGGATCATGATCGAGACCGCGCTCAAGCACACCGCCGGCCGCCGCCGCGATGCCGCTGTGCTACTGGGTTGGGGTCGCAATACCCTGACGCGCAAGATCAAGGAACTGGGGATGAAGGTGGATGGCGCAGATGACGACGACAGCGACGACGCCTGATCCCAATCTCTGATCCACTGAGAATCCCATGTGGGAGGGGGCTTGCCCCCGATTGCGGTGGGTCAGCCACAGATAGGCTGGCTGATACACCGCTATCGGGGGCAAGCCCCCTCCCACATTTGGATCGTCACAAGATTTGAAGGTTGTGCACTGCTTCAATGCACCATGAACCGGCATTGGGCACTGACTTGAGACCTGAAAGATCGCTATCGCTAAAAAATTCTTGAACGCTGAAACCACCAAAGCCCCGGATCCCGGGGCTTTGCGCTTTCTTGCAATCATTTACCGCGCCAATTGCAAACTTTGGCACGCGCCCTGCAATAACCCTGGTACTACCCAGTTTCGGGGACCTTGGTACAGGCAGGCCGAGAATCCCCTCTTTAACACCGAAGCCTCTGGCTTCACCCCGTTTTGGGAGCCCTGGTACAGGCAGGCCGGGAACTCCCTCTTTTATTGCTCCTGGAGAAGGATCTCCAGCCGCCAGCGGTCATCGACCTCCTGGCCGTTCCACTCCCCACGCAATGGCCGCGCCGCCACCAGGTTGAGCAACAAACCGCCGTCGGTCTTGCGCACGCGCCAGTTCACATCCTTGTCATTGACCTTCAGTTGCCCATTGGCAGCCTTGCCCTGTGCGTCGAACAACAGCGCCACGGCGCCGTCGATATGTTCGCCGTGCAGCTTGGGCTCGCGGTTGAACCACACCAGCAGACCGTCCGCCACAGGTTCTATCTGTTGCAGTTCGACCGGTTCCGGGGTGGTCAGGCGCCCAATCATCAAGCCCACCATCAGGCCGACAATCGCCAGCGAGCCGAGTACCCTGGGCAATAGCTTCGGCCTTGGATCGTCTTCAGGGGTAGAATGCAGCGCATCTTTGCCTTCGGAGCCGTGCATGTTTCACGTCATCCTTTTTCAACCAGAAATTCCGCCGAATACCGGCAACGTTATCAGGCTGTGCGCCAACAGTGGCTGCCACCTGCATTTGATCGAACCGCTGGGCTTCGACATGGACGATAAACGCCTGCGCCGCGCCGGGCTGGATTACCACGAGTACGCCACCCTCCAGCGCCATGCCGACCTGGCCAGCTGCCTGGAAAGCCTGGGCCAGCCACGTGTGTTCGCGTTCACCACCAAGGGCTCGCGACCGTTTCATGATGCCAGCTTTGCCGAGGGCGACGCGTTTCTGTTTGGCCCGGAGAGCCGTGGCCTGCCGGCCGACGTGCTCGACGCCCTGCCTGATGGCCACCGCCTGCGCTTGCCGATGCGCGAGGGCTGCCGCAGCCTGAACCTGTCCAACACCGTCGCCGTCGCCGTCTACGAAGGCTGGCGCCAACTCGGTTTCAAGTAACACCGCATAGCAAATGTGGGAGGGGGCTTGCCCCCGATTGCGGTGGGTCAGCTACAGATAGGCTGGCTGATACACCGCTATCGGGGGCAAGCCCCCTCCCACATTTTTTTTACCGCGTCGACTTATTGAACCGTCGACGAGCCTTCCTGTTGCATGCGCTGCAGCTCCTGGGCGTACAGGGCATCGAAGTTCACCGGTGCCAGCATCAGTGCCGGGAACGAGCCACGGGTGACCAGGCTGTCCAGGGTCTCACGGGCGTACGGGAACAGGATGTTCGGGCAGAACGCGCCCAGGGTGTGGCTCATGGACGCTTCGTCCAGGCCCTGGATCAGGAAGATACCCGCCTGTTGCACTTCAGCGATGAAGGCCACTTCTTCGCCGTTCTTGACGGTGACCGACAGGGTCAGCACGACTTCGTGGAAGTCACCTTCCAGGGCTTTCTGGCGGGTGTTCAGGTCCAGCGCGACGCTTGGGGTCCATTCCTGGCGGAAGATGGCCGGGCTTTTCGGCGCTTCGAACGACAGGTCACGCACGTAGATGCGCTGCAGCGAAAACTGTGGGCCTTGGTCTTGCGCTGCTTCGGTGTTCGGTTGATCAGTCATCGCAGATCCTTCTTTATCTTGGGGTCTTTTAGGGGTTAGGCGGACAGCAGCGCATCGAGTTTACCGGCGCGCTCCAAAGCGAACAGGTCATCGCAACCACCGATATGCCGGCTGCCGATCCAGATCTGCGGGACCGACGTGCGGCCAGCCTTCTGGGTCATTTCGGCGCGCACTTGAGGCTTGCCGTCGACCTTGATTTCTTCGAAGGCGACCTTCTTGCTCTGGAGCAACTGCTTGGCTCGAATGCAATAAGGGCAATAATCGCTGGAATACACGACAACCTGGCTCATATCACTTCACCAACGGCAGGTTATCGCCACGCCAGCTGCTGATACCACCGGACAGCTTGGCGGCGGTAAAGCCGGACTTGAGCATCTCGCGGGCATGCGTGCCGGAGTGCTGGCCTTGGGCGTCGACCAGGATAATGGTCTTGGCCTTGTATTTCTCCAGTTCGGCCAAGCGCGCGATCAGCTTGTCCTGGGGAATGTTCAGGGCGCCGACGATGTGGCCGGCGGCGAAATCCTTGGCCGGGCGAATATCCACGACAACGGCCTCATCCTTGTTGACCAGGGCGGTCAGCTCCGATGTGCTCAGGCTGCGGCCACCACGGCTCAATTCGTGAGCGATCAGCAGCGCCAGCAGGATGACGAAGGCACCCACGAGCAGATAGTGGGCAGTGGCAAATGCAATCAGGTGATCAACCATCAAGGAGGTTCCAGGGCGTTAAAATGGCGGTAAGTATACACAGCCGTCGGGGGCGGCCAACCCCCGTAAAGCGGTGACGCGGTTGGAACTTCGCTTTAAACTGCCACTCACTTTTCCATTGCCTTCCTTTATTACCGCCGCGAGAGGATCTATGACTACCACGCCTAAACCTTTGGTCCTGATAATTCTCGATGGCTTCGGACACAGTGAAAGCCACCACGACAACGCGGTGTACGCCGCCCGCAAGCCTGTGCTGGATCGTCTCACCGCCACCGTGCCCAACGGTTTGATCTCAGGCTCCGGCATGGACGTGGGCCTGCCGGACGGCCAGATGGGCAACTCGGAAGTCGGTCACATGAATCTCGGCGCCGGACGAGTGGTCTATCAGGACTTCACCCGCGTGACCAAAGCGATCCGCGATGGCGAGTTCTTCGAAAACCCGACCATCTGCGCAGCGGTGGACAAAGCCGTCGCCGCCGGCAAGGCCGTGCACTTCATGGGCTTGCTGTCCGATGGCGGCGTACACAGCCATCAGGACCACCTGATCGCCATGGCCGAACTGGCCTTCAAGCGCGGCGCCGACAAGATCTACCTGCATGCCTTCCTTGACGGTCGCGACACCCCGCCCAAAAGCGCGCAGTCGTCCATCGAACTGCTGGACGCCACGTTCGCCGCCCTGGGCAAAGGCCGCATCGCCAGTCTGGTAGGCCGTTACTTTGCCATGGACCGCGACAACCGCTGGGACCGCGTGGCCCAGGCCTACAACCTGATCGTCGATGGCCAGGCCGAATTCAACGCCGCCACCGCCCAGCAAGGCCTGGAAGCCGCCTACGCCCGTGGCGAGAGCGATGAATTCGTCAAGGCCACCACCATCGGCGAGCCGGTGAAAGTCGAAGACGGCGACGCCATGGTGTTCATGAACTTCCGCGCCGACCGTGCCCGTGAGCTGAGCCATGTGTTTGTCGACGACGGTTTCAAAGACTTCGAACGCGCACGCCAGCCGAAAGTCGAGTTCGTCATGCTCACCCAATACGCCGCCAACATCCCGGCCCCGTCGGCTTTTGCGCCGGGCAGCCTGGAAAACGTACTGGGCGATTACCTGGCGAAAAACGGCAAGACTCAACTGCGCATCGCCGAAACTGAAAAATATGCCCACGTGACCTTCTTCTTCTCCGGCGGACGTGAAGAACCTTTCCCTGGCGAAGAGCGCATCCTGATCCCATCGCCAAAAGTCGCGACCTACGACCTGCAGCCGGAAATGAGCGCACCGGAAGTCACCGACAAGATCGTCGACGCCATCGAGCATCAGCGTTATGACGTCATCGTGGTCAACTACGCCAACGGCGACATGGTCGGCCACAGCGGCAACCTGGAGGCTGCCACTAAGGCCGTGGAATGCCTGGACCTGTGCGTGGGCCGCATCGTCGACGCCCTGGACAGCGTCGGTGGCGAAGCGCTGATCACCGCCGACCACGGCAACTGCGAGCAGATGTCCGACGAGTCCACCGGCCAGGCCCACACAGCCCACACCACCGAGCCGGTGCCGTTCATCTACGTCGGCAAGCGCGATTTCAAAGTGCGTAACGGCGGCGTACTGGCGGATGTGGCGCCGACCATGCTGATGCTGATGGGGCTGGAAAAGCCGAAGGAAATGACCGGGACCTCAATTCTGGTCTGATTTAAACAACACGGTAGATCCAATGTGGGAGGGGGCTTGCCCCCGATGACGGAGTGTCAGTCAACACTTATGTGACTGGTCCACCGCTATCGGGGGCAAGCCCCCTCCCACATTGGCCCTTCGGTGTTTGGAAGATATCTTTTTGCCATACCACCACCACTCGGCACCTATCTTGCCCGCCCGCCCCAATTGGACGTTTTTTTTGCGGCGCTTGGCGGGCATACTAGAGCGTCCCTTTCCCCTGGTGTCGCCCGCCTCTATGCTTCGCGCCTTGATTACCCTCGCTCTTGTCTGCCTGCTCCAACCGGCATTTGCCGATGAGCGTGCACAAACCCAACAACAGTTGGACGCTACGCGTCAGGACATTACCGAGCTGAAAAAACTGCTCGGCAAGCTCCAGGAAGAAAAGTCCGGGGTGCAGAAAGACCTGCGCGGCACGGAAACCGAAATGGGCAAGCTGGAGAAGCAGGTCCAGGAGCTGCAAAAAGAATTAAAGAAGAGCGAGTCGGAACTGGAGCGACTCGACGCTGAGAAAAAAAAACTCCAGAGCGCACGCGTTGAACAGCAACGCCTGATCGCAATCCAGGCCCGCGCCGCCTACCAGAGCGGCCGCCAGGAATATCTCAAGCTGCTGCTCAACCAGCAGAACCCGGAAAAGTTCGCCCGCACCCTCACCTATTACGATTACCTGAGCCAGGCGCGCCTGGCGCAGTTGAAGGGCTTTAACGAAACGCTGCGCCAGTTGGCCAATGTCGAGCAGGAGATCAATGATCAGCAGGCCCAACTGCTCGACCAGAAGACCGCGCTCGACACCCAGCGCAACGAGTTGGACAAGGTCCGCAAGGAACGCCAGCAAGCCCTGGCCAAGCTCAACAATGACGTAAAAGCCCGCGACGCCAAGCTCCAGGCACGCGAGCAGGACCAGGCCGACCTGGCCAAAGTGCTCAAGACTATCGAAGAAACCCTGGCGCGCCAGGCACGCGAGGCCGAGGAGGCGCGGCAAAAAGCGCTGATCGCCCAGCAGGAAGCTGAAAAAAAGCGCCAGCGTGAGGCCGAACTGGCAGCCACTACCGATGCGCCGGCCCCGCGCAAACCGGCGCACGCAGCGCCTGGCCCACTGGTTTCCAGCAGCGGCGAGTCGTTCGGCGGGCCTTTTGCTGCAGCGCGCGGCAAACTTCCATGGCCGGTTGATGGTCGACTGTTGGCACGCTTCGGCGAAACCCGTGGCGATGACACCCGTGCCAAATGGGATGGTGTGATGATCAGCGCCTCTGCAGGCAGCCAGGTCCACGCCGTCCACGGCGGGCGCGTGGTGTTTGCCGATTGGCTGCGCGGGGCCGGCCTGCTGGTGATTCTTGACCACGGTAATGGCTATTTGAGCCTTTACGGCCACAATCAGACGTTACTCAAGTCGGCAGGTGATGTGGTAAAAGCCGGTGAATCCATCTCCACTGTCGGTAACAGTGGTGGCCAGGACACCCCGGCGCTGTACTTCGCTATTCGTCAGCAGGGCCGCCCGAGCGACCCTGCACAATGGTGCAGATCCCAAGGATAGGGTCTCATCTACATTAGGAGTTCGTTCGACATGCTGCATTTGTCCCGCCTCACTTCGCTGGCCCTGACGATCGCCCTGGTGATCGGCGCGCCTCTGGCTTTTGCCGACCAGGCTGTTCCCGCCGCGACCGCTGCGACCACCAAGGCGCCGTTGCCGCTGGACGAGCTGCGCACCTTTGCCGAGGTCATGGACCGGATCAAGGCAGCCTATGTCGAACCCGTAGACGACAAGACCCTGCTGGAAAACGCCATCAAGGGCATGCTCAGCAACCTCGACCCGCATTCGGCCTACCTGGGCCCGGAAGACTTCGCTGAACTGCAGGAAAGCACCAGCGGTGAATTTGGTGGCCTGGGCATTGAGGTCGGTTCCGAAGACGGCAACATCAAGGTGGTCTCGCCCATCGACGACACCCCGGCATCCAAGGCCGGCATCCAGGCGGGTGACTTTATCGTCAAGATCAACGGCCAGCCAACCCGCGGCCAGACCATGACCGAAGCCGTCGACAAGATGCGCGGCAAGATCGGCCAGAAAATCACCCTGACCCTGGTGCGCGACGGCGGCAATCCGTTCGACGTCACCCTGACCCGCTCCACCATCGTGGTCAAGAGCGTGAAGAGCCAGTTGCTGGAGTCGGGCTACGGCTACATCCGCATCACCCAGTTCCAGGTCAAGACCGGCGACGAAGTGGCCAAGGCCCTGGCCAAGCTGCGCAAGGACAACGGCAAGAAGCTCAACGGCATCGTGCTCGACCTGCGTAACAACCCGGGCGGCGTGTTGCAGTCGGCGGTGGAAGTGGTCGACCACTTCATCACCAAGGGCCTGATCGTCTACACCAAGGGCCGCATCGCCAATTCCGAGCTGCGCTTCTCGGCCACCGGCAACGATCTGAGCGAGAACGTGCCGCTGGCCGTGCTGATCAACGGCGGCAGCGCCTCGGCCTCGGAGATCGTCGCCGGCGCCCTGCAGGACCAGAAGCGCGGTGTGCTGATGGGCACCACGACCTTCGGTAAAGGCTCGGTGCAAACCGTATTGCCGCTCAATAACGAGCGTGCGCTGAAGATCACCACGGCGCTGTACTACACGCCCAATGGTCGCTCGATCCAGGCCCAGGGCATCGTGCCGGACATTGAGGTGCGCAAGGCCAAGATCACCAACGAGATCGACAGCGAGTACTACAAAGAGGCGGACCTGCAAGGCCACCTGGGCAATGGCAATGGCGGCGCCGACCAACCGACCGGCAGCGGCGCCAAAGCCAAACCGATGCCGCAGGACGACGATTATCAGTTGGCCCAGGCGCTGAGCCTGCTCAAGGGCCTGAGCATCACGCGCAGCCGTTGATATGCGCGTTGCCCTGATCATTGCCTTGCTGTGCAGCCTGGCCGGATTCGCGCAAGCGACGCCGGCCGGCGAGCCGCACAAAGCCTATCTCACCCTGATCATCGACGACCTCGGGCAGAACCTGCCCAGGGATCGTCGCGTGCTGGCCCTGCCCGGGCCGGTCACCACCGCGATCATGCCTGACACCCCTCACGCCGCCGAATTCGCCCGCGAGGCCCACAAGGCCGGCAAGATCGTCATCCTGCATATGCCCATGGACCCGGCCACCGGTCCGTTTGCCTGGCACCCCGAGCTGTCGATCGAAGAACTGGCCAAGCGCCTGGACGCCGCCTTCGCGGCCGTGCCCTACACCGCCGGCATCAATAACCATATGGGCAGCCGCATGACGGCGCAGCCGCAGGCAATGGCGTGGTTAATGGGCGAGCTGCAGCGGCGCCACAAGTTCTTTGTGGACAGCCGCACCAGCGCACAGACTGTCGCCGCCGCCGAGGCGCAGAAGATTGGACTGGCGCATGTTTCGCGGGATGTGTTCCTGGATGACGAACGCACCGAGGCGGCGATCACCACGCAGCTGCAAACCGCGATCAAGCTGGCGCATAAACAGGGCTCGGCGGTGATGATCGGGCACCCTTACCCTCAGACCCTGGCGGTGCTGGAGCGCGAATTGCCCAAGCTCAAGGCGCAGGGTGTGGAGTGGATCGATATCAAGTTGATGATCAGCGTGCGCAGTAATCGGGCCATGGCCGGGCACGGCAAAGACGGCATTTACCGCTGACGATCTCCCCAACCTGTAGGAGCGAGCTCGCTCGCGAAAAACCTGAGAACGCCGCGCATATCCAGGATGCTCGCGTTATCGTTGACGTCTTTCGCGAGCAAGCTCGCTCCTACAAATAGTTGGTCATGATCTGGTCGATACGGCCTTCTTTGCGTAACTCATCCAGCGCAGCCTGGAGCTTGTTAACTACGTCATCCGGCACATCCTTGTTCAACGCCAGGTAAAGCTGCGCACTGTTGAAACGCAGTACCGTCTTGAGCCCGTTCACCCCCACCTGGCGCGCCAGGTAACGGCCAGCAGGGTCGCCGGTGGCCCACAGGTCGATCTGGCCCTCCATGAGCTTTTGCGCATTGTCCTGGTCACGCAAGGCGACAACCGGATTGAGCCCCTGCTTGTCCAGGCTCTGGGCAATGGCATCGCCTTTGTAGGCGCCAATCCTGTAGCGGCGCGCCTGCTCCAGGCCTTCCAACTGGATTTTGCTGTCAGCCTTGGCCAACAGCACCCAATCGTCCGGGCCGATGGGGCCGACCCATTTGAACAAGGCTTCACGGTCCGGCAAACGCGCCGTGACGAACACACCATAGCCAGGCTTTTCCAGGGCGAGTTTGTAGATTCGCTCCCAGGGGAAACGCAGGGTGAGGTTGTAGGAAATGCCGGCACGCTTGAAGGTCTCGCGCATGATGTCCACGGCGATACCTTCGATGTTCTCGTCCCTGGCGAAGTTCTTGCCGTTTTTCGCCATGTTATAAGGCGGGAAATTTTCCGTCAGCAGCACCAGGGAGGTGTCAGACGATTCGTCGGCGTGCACCGTAGCCGCCATGAGCATGGAGGAACTGGCAAGGGCGAGCAGCAGGTGTTTGAACATGAAGGCTACCGGAATCCATGGCAAGCGCAGAGAGTGCCGCGCGCCTGCCATGCTGTCCAGCGGCGTTTAGCGCACGACGATACCGCGTGCGGCCATGTAGGCCTTGGCCTCGGGGACGGTGTATTCGCCGAAGTGGAAAATACTCGCCGCCAGCACCGCGCTGGCATGCCCTTCGATGACGCCATCGGCCAAGTGCTGCAGGTTGCCGACGCCGCCGGAGGCGATGACGGGGATGCCCAGGGCATCGCTGATGGCGCGGGTTACGCCCAGGTCAAAGCCGTTTTTCATGCCGTCCTGGTCCATGCTGGTCAGCAGGATTTCACCGGCGCCGAGGGCTTCCATCTTCATCGCCCACTCCACCGCGTCCAGCCCGGTCGGTTTGCGCCCGCCGTGGGTGAAGATCTCCCAGCGCGGGGTTTCACCGGGGCCCGAGACTTTCTTGGCGTCGATGGCGACCACGATGCATTGCGAGCCGAAGTGCTGCGCCGCTTCGCCGACGAACTCCGGGTTGAACACGGCTGCTGTGTTGATCGAGACCTTGTCCGCGCCGGCATTGAGCAGGTTGCGGATGTCTTGCACGGTGCGCACGCCGCCGCCCACGGTCAGCGGGATAAACACCTGGCTGGCCATGCGCTCAACGGTGTGCAAGGTGGTGTCGCGGCCGTCGACGCTGGCGGTGATGTCGAGAAAGGTAATTTCGTCGGCGCCCTGTTCATCGTAGCGACGGGCGATTTCCACCGGGTCGCCGGCATCACGGATATTCTCGAACTTGACGCCCTTGACCACGCGACCGTTGTCGACGTCCAGGCAAGGGATGATGCGTTTGGCCAGCGCCATGGTCAGTCCTCAGCCGTTGTAGGCATCGCAGTAAGCCTGGGCTTCGGCGACGTCCAGGGTGCCCTCATAAATCGCACGACCCGTGATGGCGCCGATGATGCCAGGTGCCTTGGCGTCCAGCAGCGACTTGATGTCACCCAGGTTGTGGATACCACCAGAGGCGATCACCGGGATTTTCGTCGCAGCGGCCAGCGCGGCGGTGAACGGTACGTTGCAGCCCTGCATCATGCCGTCTTTGGCGATGTCGGTATAAACGATGGCGGACACACCGTCGGCTTCGAACTGTTTAGCCAGGTCGATCACCTGCACAGTGCTGATTTCAGCCCAACCGTCGGTGGCGACAAAACCGTCCTTGGCATCCAGGCCGACGATAACCTTGCCTGGGAATGCGCGGCAGGCTTCGGCGACAAAGGCCGGGTCTTTTACGGCCTTGGTGCCGATGATCACGTAGCTCACGCCGGCCTTGACGTAATGCTCGATGGTTTCCAGCGAACGGATGCCACCGCCGATCTGGATCGGCAGGTTGGGGTAGCGCCGGGCGATGGCGGTGACCACCTCGCCATTGACCGGCTGGCCTTCGAAGGCGCCGTTCAAGTCCACCAGATGCAGACGACGGCAGCCCCCTTCCACCCATTTGGCGGCCATGCTCACCGGGTCATCGGAGAACACCGTGGAATCTTCCATACGGCCCTGGCGCAGACGGACGCAGGCGCCGTCCTTGAGATCGATAGCGGGGATAATCAGCATCTGGCAAACCTTATTCGATATTCAGCAATGCTTGGGAAATCAGGGTTTCTCAAGCGACCACAAGTCGCTTTCGATGCTTTCGAACCTTTCCTTAAGGAGCGTCTGCGTGTCGAAAATCGCCCTGTTGTAATAATGCGGCGCCACTTCGGTGGTGAACAGCTCAAGAATCTCGGCCACTTCGAACGAACCCAGCTTGAGTTCGAAGCGATCCTCCATGAAACGCTTGATCTTGTCGGTAGCCTCACGCTCCTGCTCGGGCGCAAGGTTCAAGATTGGCGGCTTAGGCTTCTTGGCCATTTACCAGCGACCGTCCCACGCGGCGAAGTTCTGCAGCAATTGCAGGCCATGGGTATGGCTCTTCTCCGGGTGAAACTGCACGGCAAAGCGCGAACCGTCGGCCAGCGCGGCGGCGAAGTCGACGCCGTAGTGCCCGCCCCCCACCACCTGGCGTGGGTTACCCGCGGCGATGTAGTAGCTGTGCACAAAGTAGAAACGCGCCATGTCCGGAATCTCGTGCCACAGCGGGTGATCCACCGCGCGACGCACTTCGTTCCAGCCCATGTGCGGCACCTTGAGGTGCTCGCCGTCTTCATGCAGGTCTTTGCCGAAGAACTTCACCTGGCCGGGAAACAGACCGATGCAGTCGACACCGCCGTTCTCTTCACTGCTGTCGAGCAAGGCCTGCATGCCCACGCAGATACCGAGGAACGGACGGTCCTGGCTGACTTCGCGCACCAGGCTGTCAAAGCCCAGGCGGCGGATCTCGGCCATACAATCGCGAATCGCGCCAACGCCTGGAAACACCACGCGGTCGGCTTCACGAATCACATTGGCATCGCTGGTGATCAGCACCTTGCCGGCACCCACGTGCTCGAGGGCCTTGGCCACCGAGTGCAGGTTGCCCATGCCGTAATCGATAACCGCGACCGTCTGCATTACAGAACGCCCTTGGTCGAAGGCATTTGCCCGGCCATGCGCTCATCCAGCTCAACGGCCATGCGCAGCGCGCGGCCGAAAGCCTTGAACACGGTTTCGATCTGGTGGTGGGTGTTGGTGCCGCGCAGGTTGTCGATGTGCAGGCTGACCAGGGCGTGGTTGACGAAACCCTGGAAGAATTCCTGGAACAGGTCGACGTCAAAGCCGCCCACGGTGGCGCGGGTGTAGGGCACGTGCATCTGCAGGCCTGGGCGGCCGGAGAAGTCGATGACTACGCGCGACAGCGCTTCGTCCAGCGGGACATAGGCGTGGCCGTAGCGACGGATGCCTTTTTTGTCGCCGATGGCCTTGGCAAAGGCCTGGCCGAGGGTGATGCCCACGTCTTCCACCGTGTGGTGGTCGTCGATATGCAGGTCGCCCTTGCTGACAATATCCAGGTCGATCAGCCCATGACGGGCGATCTGGTCCAGCATGTGCTCAAGAAAAGGTACACCGATATCAAATCGGGCCTTTCCGGTGCCATCCAGGTTGATCGAGGCTTTGATCTGGGTTTCCAGAGTGTCGCGCTCGACGGACGCCATACGTTCGACCATCACCAGCTCCGCAAATCATTGGGCGAAAAAGGCAGCCATTATAGGGGCGCGGGCGCTAAACAGAAACATCGAAGGGGATAAGACTGATGGAGTGTCGGGGATAGACATGTGCGTACATGCATAACCAATGTGGGAGGGGGCTTGCCCCCGATAGCGGTGGTTCAGTCAACAATGCATTGACTGATGCGCCGCCATCGGGGGCGAGCCCCCTCCCACAAGGGTTTTGCAGTGTTAGTGGAACAGTACTGCGGTCTTCTGCAGGGTCACCCACACACCCCACGCCAACGGAATGCCCACCACCAGCCAGGCGGCGACCGCCAATGGCTTGCTGCCAGGGGAGGCTTTCCACTCCAGCACGGTGCTGGCATCAGCGCCTTTGTCATGCCCCAGCGCCTGCTCGGCGGCCAGTTCGACGTCGGTCATGAAGTATTTGTCGGCTACCGGACGCACCAGCAGGTTGCAGATAAAGCCCAGCACCAGCAGGCCAGCGAGGATGTACAAGGTGATGTCGTAGGCCGCAGCGCGTTCAACGCCGATGCTCAACTGATATTCACGCAGGTAGTTCACCAGCACCGGGCCCAATACGCCGGCAGCGGCCCAGGCGGTCAGCAGGCGACCGTGGATGGCGCCGACCATTTGCGTACCGAACAGATCGGCCAGGTAAGCCGGGACCGTGGCAAAACCACCGCCGTACATCGACAGGATGATGCAGAACGCCGCCACGAACAGTGCCACGTTGCCCAGGTGCCCCAGGTTCGGGATCAGCGCGTACAGGGCGAAGCCCAGGGCGAAGAACACGAAGTAGGTATTTTTGCGCCCCAGGTAGTCGGAGAACGACGCCCAGAAGAACCGGCCACCGATGTTGAACAGGCTCAACAGGCCGGTGAAGCCTGCCGCAATGGCGGCGATCGATGCAAGTTGCCCGGCATCCAGTTGACCAAACGGTACATCCAGCCCCAGCAATTTGCCGCCGAACACTTCCTGCAACAGCGGCGAAGCCATGCCGAGGATGCCGATACCGGCTGACACGTTCAGGCACAGCACCAGCCATACCAGACGAAATTGCGGGGTCTTCCACGCCACGTTCACATGCACATGACGGTGCGTGATCATCGCGTTGCTGGCTTTTTTCGCCGGCGCGGTCCAGCCCTCAGGCTTCCAGCCGGTCGGCGGAACGCGATAGGACAAGGCGCCGCCGATCATGAACACGAAGTAGATCGCAGCCATCACCAGGAAGCTCTGCCATACGCCCACGCTGGTCGGCGAGGCGAAGTGGCCCATCAGTGCTGCCGCCAGCGGTGCACCGACCATCGCGCCGCCGCCGAAGCCCATGATCGCCATGCCGGTCGCCATGCCGCGCTTGTCCGGGAACCACTTGATCAGGGTCGATACGGGCGAGATATAGCCCAGGCCCAGGCCGATACCGCCGATGACCCCGGAGCCGATCCACATCAGCCAGATCTGGTGGGTATAGATACCCAACGCCGAGATCAGCAGGCCGCCGCACCAGCACAACGCCGAGACGACACCGGCCTTGCGCGGCCCGGCATGTTCCAGCCAGCCGCCCCAGATCGCTGCCGAGCAGCCCAGGAAGATGAAGAACAGGGTGTAGATCCAGCCCAGCATGGAGATGGGCCAGTCGCATTGGGACGAGAAGACCTGGGCGATAAAGCTCATGTCCGGCGCACAGGCCACCGGCGCAGTGATGCCCAGCGCCTTGGACAGCGGCAGCCAGAACACCGAGAAGCCGTAGGCCATGCCGATGCACAGATGGATGGCCAGTGCGGCCGGTGGAACCAGCCAGCGGTTGAAGCCGGGCTTGGCGATAATGCGTTCCTTGGACAGGAACGCAGGCGGTGCGGCATTGGTACCGGCCGCAGTGCTAGTGCTCATTGGTGTTTCCCCCAGTTATTGGTATGCATCCGTCAGGCGCGCTTCCCCTCGGCCTTGCACGCAATGCGTGGCCGTTTTTGTGAGTGAAGCTCCATTTTGGCGCGACGATACGTCGCAGAAGGCGGACGAACGCGCAGAGATTAGCACCTGCAGATACGAGAAAAACCAAATTGACATCACTTTTTTCAACCTATCTGTTTTATTTGACGCCAAAATCCCGTTTCGCTGGTCGTAGATACAATGTAACGATCCACGAACTGATGCAGGCCTTCGGGCGTTATACTCTGCGGCTAAATTTTGAAATCGACATACAAGGACTCGCCCATGAAAGCGTTCGGCAAAATCCTGGGTCTGGTATTTCTCGGGCTGTTGCTGATCATTGTGGCTCTCGGCTTTGCCCTGACCCATCTCTTCGATCCCAACGACTACAAAGAAGAAATTCGCCAGATAGCCCGCGACAAGGCCCACATCGAGCTGACGCTCAATGGCGACATCGGCTGGAGCCTGTTCCCCTGGCTGGGCCTGGAGCTGCACGAAGCCGGCGTGGCAACCCTGACCAATCCGACCCAACCGTTTGCCGACCTGCAGATGCTCGGTCTGTCGGTACGTGTGCTGCCGCTGCTGCGCCGCGAAGTGCAGATGAGCGATGTGCGGGTCGAAGGCCTGAACCTGCGCCTGAACCGCGACAAGAACGGCCACGGCAACTGGGAAGACATCGGCAAGAACCTGCCCGACGAAACCCCGGGTGCCGCCACCCCGGCTCCGGCCGAACCGGTGGCTGAAGCCAAGCCGGAAAAACCGCCGCAGCCGATCCGCCTGGACATCGACAGCCTGACCATCAACAACGCCCGCGTTGAATACAACGATGAACAGACTGGCAAGCAATTGAGCGCCGAAAGCATCCAGCTCAGTGCCGGCGCCATCCACGAAGGCGCCAATATTCCGCTGAAACTCACCGCTTTCCTGGGCAGCAACCAGCCGGTCATGCGCCTCAAGACCGAGCTGAACGGCAACTTGCGCATCCAGCGCGCCCTCAAGCGCTACCAGTTCGAAGACATGCGCCTGAGCGGCGAAGCCACTGGCGAACCCTTGCAGGGCAAGACGCTGACCTTCTCCACCCAGGGTCAATTGCTGGTCGATCTTGCCGCCAACATCGCCGAATGGACCAACCTGAAACTCTCGGCCAACCAATTGCGCGCACTGGGCGAACTGCGGGCCACTGACCTGAACAACACCCCGCAGATCAGCGGCGCGCTGTCGGTCGCGCAGTTTGACCTGGCCAAGTTTCTCGAGAGCGTCGGCCACCCTCTGCCGGCCATGGCACCGGGCAGCCTGAGCAAAGTCGAACTGGTCAGCCGCCTCACAGGCACGCCGACCAATGTCGCGCTGGAGGGCCTGAACCTGAAACTCGATGGCAGCACCTTCACCGGTCGCGTTGCCGTGGATGATTTCGCCAAGCAGTCACTGCGCGTGCAGCTCAAGGGCGACACCTTCAATGCCGACAATTACCTGCCGGCCAAATCCGAAGCCGCCAAAGGCACGGCGGCCGCACGCCAGGCCGAAGTGCAAGGCAGCGAGGCCGGTGCAATGGCCGCCGGCGGTAACAGCCCACTGCCGGAAGCGCCGACCAAAGCCGCCTGGAGCAGTGACAAACTGCTGCCGCTGACCCGCCTGCGCAGCCTGGATATCAACGCGGACCTTGCGTTCGGCCAACTCACCTTGAGCCAGCTGCCGATCCAGAACGCGGTACTGAAAGCCTCGGGCATCGATGGCCAGCTCAGCCTCGACGCGCTGAGCGGTGGCCTCTACAACGGCACATTCCAGGCCAACGGCACCCTCGATGTACGCCAGGACACCCCGCTCCTGGCGCTGCAAACCCATATCAAGCAGGTACCGGTAGAAAAAATCCTGCAGGCCCAGGGGAAAACCCCACCAGTCAAAGGCCTGGTCACCCTGGACAGCAACCTGACCGGGCGTGGCAACAGCCAGAAGGCCTTGATCGACAGCCTCAACGGCACTGCCGGCATCGTCATCAACAACGGTGTGCTGCTCAACGCCAACATCGAGCAACAACTGTGTACCGGTATCGCCCTGCTCAACCGCAAAACCCTGAGCACCACGCCGCAAGGCAAGGACACGCCCTTCCAGGAACTGCGCGGCAACCTGACGTTACGCAACGGCGTGGCCAGCAACCCTGACCTGAAAGTGCGCATTCCGGGGCTGACCCTCAACGGCAATGGCGATGTCGACCTGCGCGTATTGGGCATGGACTACCGGGTGGGCATCATCGTCGAAGGCGACCAGCGCGACGTGCCGGACCCGGCCTGCCAGGTCGGCGCCAACTTCCAGGGTATCGAAGTGCCGCTGCGTTGCCGTGGCCCGCTGGAACTGGGCGCCAAGGCCTGTCGCCTGGACAAGGACGGCCTCGGCCAGGTCGCCATCAAAGCGGCGGGAAACCGTCTCAACGAGAAACTCGAAGAGAAGCTCGACAAGGTCAATCCCAAGCTCAAAGACGCATTGAAAGGCCTGTTCAACCGATGAGAAACGAGCAGTTTTCACAGGCGGTGCTGGACTGGTACGACCGCCACGGTCGCCACGACCTGCCCTGGCAACAGGGCATCACGCCATATCGGGTGTGGGTGTCGGAGATCATGCTGCAACAGACCCAGGTCAGCACCGTGCTCAATTACTTCGACCGGTTCATGGCGTCCTTGCCGACGGTCCAGGCACTGGCCGCCGCGCCGGAAGACGAAGTGCTGCACCTGTGGACCGGCCTGGGTTACTACACCCGGGCGCGCAACCTGCAAAAGACTGCAAAGATCGTGGTCGCCGAATACGGCGGCGAGTTTCCCAGGGATGTCGAAAAACTCACCGAACTGCCCGGCATCGGCCTGTCCACTGCCGGCGCAATTGCCAGCCTGAGCATGGGCCTGCGCGCGCCGATCCTCGACGGCAACGTCAAGCGCGTGCTGGCACGCTTTACCGCGCAAGAGGGCTACCCGGGCGAACCCAAGGTCGCCAAGCAGCTGTGGGCGACCGCAGAGCGCTTTACGCCACACGACCGCGTCAACGCCTACACCCAGGCGATGATGGACATGGGCGCCACACTCTGTACCCGCAGCAAACCCAGCTGCCTGCTGTGCCCGCTGGAAAAAGGCTGCGAAGCCCACATGCTTGGCCTGGAGACGCGCTACCCGATCCCCAAGCCACGCAAGACCATCCCCCAGAAGCGCACGCTGATGCCGATGCTCGCCAATGCCGAGGGCGCGATCCTGCTTTACCGTCGCCCCTCCACGGGCCTGTGGGGCGGTTTATGGAGCCTGCCGGAGCTGGACGACCTGGAAGACCTGGATCATCTGGCCAACCAGCACGCGCTGGCCTTGGGCAAACATCAGGAACTGCCGGGGCTGATCCACACCTTCAGCCACTTCCAGCTGGCCATCGAACCCTGGCTGGTCCAGGTCGAGGAAAGCGCCCATCACGTGGCCGAGGCCGACTGGCTCTGGTATAACCTCGCCACCCCACCGCGCCTAGGCCTTGCCGCCCCGGTGAAAAAACTGCTGAAGCGCGCGGCTGAAGTATTGAACGCAGGAGAGTCGTCATGACCCGCACCATCATGTGCCGCAAGTACCACGAAGAACTGCCCGCCCTCGAACGCGCCCCTTTTCCGGGCGCCAAAGGCCAGGACATCTACGATAACGTCTCCGCCAAGGCGTGGGCCGACTGGCAAAAACACCAGACCCTGCTCATCAACGAAAAACGCTTGAACATGATGAACGCCGAAGACCGCAAATACCTGCAGGGCGAAATGGACAAGTTCTTTTCCGGCGAGGATTACGCCAAGGCCGACGGCTACGTACCACCTGCTCAATAATTGATCAAAAACCGGGGTCTGCACGTAAGCGACGGTAATAATTAAATATTTTTTGAAAACTTGCTTGACGACCCCCTGAAAAACCCGTTTAATGCGCCCCGTTGCCCAGATAGCTCAGTCGGTAGAGCAGGGGATTGAAAATCCCCGTGTCGGCGGTTCGATTCCGTCTCTGGGCACCAAAATACCGAGAAACCCCAAGGAACAATGTGTTCCTTGGGGTTTTTTATTGCCTGCGATTTAATGGCGGCCGGCTGCGTGCGGTCACGATGTCGCAGCAGCACGATTGAGGGTTGTTTTTCGCTGGACTCAATCGTCCAGCCTTTACCCAATTCCCAGTTGTAAGGTTTTTTCCATGACCCGCTTCTTGCTCTGCACGCTCTTGCTACTGACCGCAATGCTCAGTGGATGCGCCACGCAAATGGACGTAGCAATCAACGCAACGCCTGACCCCGACTACCACTTCGACCGCCAGGCCACCGTACTGGTGACGTCCACCGGCGGCAGCGACGAAAACGCGCTCAACGCCCGCTACTACCTGCGCGACATGGTCAGCGCCATGAAGGACCAGGGCTTTCGCACTGTCTTCACCGACACCACCCTGCCCAAAGACCATGCACCGATCAAAATGACCGTCACCCTGGACGTCGACAGCAAGCAAGTCACCTACCGCTATACCGCCACCGAATACGGCCAGGTGGCAAACAGCACCACCACGCAGTGCAAGAAGAACAAAAAGAAAACCGACCAACTGACCTGCACCAGTACCCCAAACACCACCTACGGCCCCGTAGGCACCTCTGAGCGCACCGGCTACACCACCCTCACCACGTTCAGGGCCACCGCCCGGGATGAGGCGAGCAAGCGCGCGGTGTACGTGCTGCGGGCATCGTCCTACAACGACGACTGCCAGGCCGCGAAGGTGGAAGCCTTTTTGGTGGAACAGGGGCTGCGCAATCTGAATTTCCAGGATCGGGTGCAGCGTAATTACACGGTTACGATGCCGGAGGGGTTTCGTTGTAAATAAGTGCTACGTGGCCTGGAGCAGAGCTTTTCTCCAACGCTTTTCACTTATCTGAGCCGTGTTTTTGAGATGACGTAGGCCCTCTTGAGGCCCTTAGCTCCTATAAAACGGGCATCAGGCCGCTCACTTTTCGAGATAATCGAAAGCCTGCTAGAGATAATTTCCGATAAGGCCGAGTTTGCTCATCAAAGTGGACGGAACAGCGCAAGGCGCTGACCCATTGCGAGAAATCTCGAATATCGAAAGGGCGATGGACTAAAAACAGGAAAAACAGGGGTCAGACCACGTTTAGTGCTCCGCCAGAAGAATAGTGGTCTGACCCTGAGGGATCCCCGATTTTTCTTACGAAAAATCAAGAAGTTGGAGTTATTGAAGAAGCCTGCATGAGTCGGCAACTTGGTTTGCACCACACAAAAACAAGATCCCAAACCCATGCAGGCCATCCGATTTTTACACAGAGCGCTCGCTCAAGCACTGCCTTCAATCCACTCTCGTCGCCTGACAACACTGATGAGTTGTGTCAGTTCGTTACTGCAAGGCCGCCGCCTGACGCTGACAGCGCTCGGACGTTTTATGCCAGGTCAGGCATTCCCAAAACATGCAATCAAGCGGGTTGATCGGTTACTGGGCAATCAACACCTAAGAGCAGAGCGTCCGCTGTTCTACTGGGTGATCCTGCGGGCATTGCTGGGGTCGGTGAAGCACCCATTAATCTTGGTTGACTGGTCCCGAATTGATGCTCCCGGCAACGCTTTTTTGTTGAGGGCCGCGATACCTCTAGCGGGACGCTCATTCCCTATTTATGAAAGTGTTCATGAACGCGAGGGCTGCCCCAAATATCAAAACCGCCTGCTCAAAACACTGGCTGAACTACTGCCCGATGGATGTGTTCCAGTGATGGTTACTGATGCAGGTTTCCGGCGCCCATGGATGAAAGCAGTGGCCGCACAGGGCTGGTACTACGTGGCTCGTATACGAAATCGGGAGCTTTATCGTGGCGACGAAAATGAGTGGCTGCCCGTGCAAAATCTCTATGCTTTGGCCACTTCGTCACCCAAGTCGCTTGGTCGGGTCGAGATGACGCGTAGCGCTCCGCACTTGATCAATTTGTACTGTGTGCGACATTCAGCCAAGGGCCGAAAGCATCAACGAGTGACTGGCTCAATCGCCAAAAGTAAGCTCAGCCGACAGTCAGCCAGGCGTGAACGGGAGCCCTGGTTACTTGCCAGCAATTTGAGGCAAGACGAATGGAATCCAGCAAAAATAGTGGCGATCTATAAGCGCCGTATGCAGATCGAAGAAGGCTTTCGAGATGTAAAAAGTGAGCACTTGGGATTAGGCCTGAATCTGCATCGAAGCCACTGTCCAAAGCGCATTGAGGTGTTGTTGTTGATTGCTGCTTTGGCCAACTACCTTCTGTTTTTAACGGGGCTGCAGGCACGAGAACGCGGCTTGGAGCGACGCTAACAAAGCAACAGCATCAAAGAAAAGCGAGTGCTTTCATTGTGGCGACTAGGCTTGGAATACTGGCGAAGCTGCACAGATTTTGGAGGACGAGAACACTTGGAAATATTGGAGCGGGCTCTGCGTGATGAGGTGCGCCATCAAGCGCAGAGCTTAGGGTGAATTTGTGGGGATTCCTCAGGGTCTTACCCCTATTTCTGATAGTTTCGCTCTCAATGCAGTTTGGGCATTTGCACTTGTGGCTTCAGTAACTACACTTCTCCCGCTCTAGCAGTAGCTTTTGCACCAACCTAACCACTCTTAAATTTCACGCCGCTTAAATACCCAAACTCCCTGATCAAGTATCGGCTCCGAGGCATCTAGCCGCAAGCACTTCACTATAACCGCCCAGTCATCCTCGTAATCAGCAAGCACCTCAGTTTCAACACAGGAGGCAGACTCAAAATCATCATCATCGATTTCCCCGTCAAAATAGAATCTAATATTCAGAATTAGCCCCGATACTGAAAATACAACAGCACGAAGCTTCCCTGAAACCTCACCTAACAATGCCCTTTGAATATTCAGACGGGCCATCACGATCACATCATCAAGAAAACACATTACTCACGGCCTCGCTGGCACAATGTGGATACCATCCTTAGAGTAGTGAATTATTCCATTCGCTGTAGGTGTTGCCGCTCCTGCTCCATCTATATACGTCCCTATAGGCCCACCAAAATTCACCCTTTCTTTCGAGCCTGGCATGCCAACTGGGATATTACCGACCTGCTGTCCAGTTCCAGCACTTTCGGCAAGTTTTCGGGGGTCACTGCTCAAAACACTACGGCCTGGCGTATACGAATTATGACCTGGAAAGTGCTTCTCTTGAGCACTCCATTTAATAGCGGGCACCTCTCTTGCACCGACGCCACCTCCACCCGGCCTCATACCTCCAAGCGACGCGCCTAGTAATGTACCAGCAGCAGCGTCCCAGAATGAAGACTGGTCACCATCCCGCAATGCCGCCAGTTCCGTTGCTATCGTTAACGTCGCAGTGGTGTTATTGCTGATGATAATTGCCGCAATCGTAGTGGCTTCACTGGTATGACCTTGTGCATAGAGCGATTTGGCCAACTCACGCAGCTTGGGCTCATCCGCGATTAAACGATTTGATACTGCATCACATGCAGCGGGAGCAGCTTGGCAAACCGACCGCAGCTCCGCGTCTCTAGCTCCGTCAAGTTGCGCGTAGCGGGCACGCACCTCGTTTTTTTCAGCCTCGGTTTTCTTGCTAGCAACCTCCTCAGTCATCTCCTCCACTTCCTGGTGAAACAGGTAGTTGTACTGTGTCGCACTACCCGCCACCCATGCGCCCGTTTGCAGACTTTCAGCATCAGCACCGCCCTGTACCGATGCAGCAAGTACACCGACCACCTGCGAATTCATGACCAGTAAACGTTTCTTCTGGTCATCGGGCATGTCGGCGTAGTTCTTGTAAAGGCTATCTACCAATGCCTCATTCACGCCAGCTGCCAGGGCGCCCGTGCGGAAATCCCCTCCCGAGGCCTCGGCCGCCAACCCGCCCATCACTGCATGTAGCCCGATCTTGGCGATGCCCCCATCGGCCAAGTGACCTCTTGTGGTATCGCCAATCAGGTTGAAACCGTAGGCCGCGAATGCATTGGCCAAGCTATTTTGCAACGCATCACCCAGGCGGCCCTCCCCTCCGAGCGCTCGATCCAGCAATACGGACGTACCGTTTTGCAGTACCTGGTTAGTCGTGAACTGCCCCACGCCTTGCCAAGTGCTCAACGGACTCACGGTCGCAACCGCACCTGAGTTGGATAGTGCAGTGGAAGTGCCGGTCTGAGTGCCGGTCCATTTGTCATATACACCAGCAGTCAAGCCAGCCGTTACACCGGATACTACATAGCCCCTCATCGCATCGCTGGAAGTGACATCCTTGAAGACGGTGCTCAGGTTGCCCCGGTTATTGATGGCGCTGATCGTAGCGTTACTCGCCATGCCACCCGCTATGACGCTGCCCGCAGCATTGGCCCAGCCTGCAGCAGACACGGCGGTAGAAGCAGCCGTGGCACTAGCCATCGACGTCCCCACCCCCGTAGAGGCGATTACACCGCTGGCGGCCCCCATCGTGAAGTACGTAACAATGATCGCAATGATGATTTGTGCGCCGGCGCCTAAGCCTGAATTGCTATATTTGAAACTGTCGTGCAGTTCTTTAACCTGGCGCCAATCCACGTCTCCACGCTGCTCGGCCTCTTTTAACCAAGCCAGTTGCGGGTCGGCTTTAACCATTACATCAATCGTCTGGCTAACCGTATTCTGATCGATGTGTTTGATATCAATCTTCAAGCCATCGACGGCTTTGATCACGACGCTGCCTTCTGCAATCATCTGCGTCTGACGTAGCGTCTCGTCGGTATTCCCCTTACCCTTGGAGCTGGTCCAGGCGAGGTCACCCTTGCTCTTGGTGTGGCTCTCGTCGTGCAGATCCTTCACCGCCTCAAACGCCACCGCCCCCCCACTGACAATCGCAATATCCCCGCCACTGTCGAGCTTCGCCGCCTGATACTTCTGATCCCCACCACTCTCCAGCGTCAGGTCACCCCCCGTCTTGATCTCGCTCCCGACATTCTTCACATCGGTCACTTCATCCCGCTGGGTCTTCTTGCTGCCCCAATTGCCCTTCTTGCTCATGTCATACAGCGAATAGTGACTGTCTTGCGCGGCCAGCAGTTGCAGTTCGTTATCGGCATGCACGTACGCTTCGTTGCCTGCGCTGATTTTGCTCGCGACCAGGGTCAGGTCGGTGCCGGCCACGGCGATCAGGTCGCCGCCGGCTTTGAGTTCGGCGCTTTGTTGGGTGACGCTGTCCAGTTGGGTGGTAGTTTTGGTCTGGCCTTTTTTGCCTTTGGAGTAGTCGTGCTGTTCGTTGGCGGCGGCGGCCAGGGTCAGGTTTTCGCCGGCTTTGACGCGCAGGTCTTTGGCCGCGCTGACGGTGCTGGCGACCACGGCGATGTCGCGTCGGGCGTCGATGGCGAGGTTGCCGCCCACCTCCACGCTGGAGCTGTGTTGCAGCAGGGTTTGTTCAGTGCTTTTGACCCGGCGGCGCTGGTAGGCGGCGCTGTCTTCTTCGGTCTGGCTGGCGATCACTACGTCGCGGCCCGCGGTCACACTGGCGTTGCCGCCCGCTTTCAGCGTGCTGCCTACGTTGAGCACATCCCGGCCGGCGTTAAGCCTCAAGGTATCGGTAGCTTCGAAGCGCGAAGCATCGCTGGCCACGTCGTCGCGCAGTTGGAATCGCTCGCCGTCACGCTTGAAGGTGGTGACGGTGCGCTCGTTGATGATGTCGCCGGTCACGGCCGTGGCGCTGATGTCGCGGCCGGTGATGATGCCGCCACGGCTGTTGCGGATCGAGTCGGTGGCGAGCATTTCCAGGCGGTTGCCGGCTTGCATCAGGCCGCTGTTGTCGATGTTGCCCGCGACCATGCTCAGGTTGTTGGTGGCGCGCAGGGTGCCGCTGTTGTGCAGGTCGCCACCGCTGATCAGGCTCACGTCCTGGCCCTGGATCAGCGCGCCGTTGGGGGCCAGGCGGTTGTTGGCCTGGGCCAGGTAGAGCACCGGGGTCAGGACTTTCTCGCCGTTGACCTCGGCCTCTTCCATCCAGACGATGTCGTGGGTCAGCGCCGCCACTTGCTCGGCGGTCAGCGACACGCCCAGTTGCAGGTTGAGCGAGTCCTTGTAGGAGATGGCGTTGTCCATCAGGTAGCGGAACAGCGCGTCGTCGCTGGCGAGGCCGTTGATGTAGCGCTGGCCGGTGCGGGCGACCACGGCTTCGCGGATCAGGCGCTGCTCGTAGAGGCCGTCGCCCAGGCGCTTCCAGCTGGCGTCAGGGTTGTAGCCGAGTTTGCCGAGCAGGTAGTCGGAGCTCATGAACTGCTTGAGGTCAGTGAGCGCCGGGTTGGTTTCGATCAGGTATTTGTGGCTGTTGTCCACCGGGGCAATGTCCGGCACACCCTGTACGCGGGTGACCGAAGGCGCGCGGCTGTCCAGCACCAGCGGGCCCTGGCCAGTGACCGCGCCGCTGACCGGCTGGCCATCGAGGCTGAAACCGCGTTCTTGCACGGCGCTGTAGTCGAGGGTTTTCTCGCGTTCGGCGGCGCTGACCACTCGCCCGTTCACACTGAAGTCACCGCTGCCGGTGGCGGTTTTACCCGCTGCGCCGGCCTTTGCGGCCTGGCCGCTGAGGCGGAACAAGCCGTTCTGACTGGTCGGCAAACTGAAGCCAGGCAAGGTCACCGGGTTGACCTGACGCTGGGCCAGGTCCGGCGGCAGTTGCGCAGTGATCGCCGGTTTGACCGTGGAGGCAAACACGTCGGAGTTGGTGTTGCGGTTTTGCGCCGGCGTATTGATATCCGTGGCGTTGGCGCGGATCACGCTGTTGTTGATTTGCTGCGTGGCGTTAACGGTGACGGAACCGGCCGCCTGAATAACAGCGGGGGCAATCACACGTCCGGCGGTGGCGACGACATAACTGGAGTCGTTGTAGAAGTTACCGATCCCGTCTCTCAGCTTGGCGATGGTCATTTCGCCGGGACGGTAGTCGGCCGAGTTGGGGTTGTTGTAGAGGTTGAACTGATCCCTGCGAGTGATAAACGTGTTGTAGACGCTGTCGTTGCGGGTATAGAACTCCGAGTCGAAGTGGCGATCTTCGCCACCTGCTGCGCCTGTGTTGTTCAGTACACCAGTATCGATCTGGATATTGCCCGCAGCCGAGATTGAGCTGTAGAGGTTGTCGACGGTTTGCGCGCCAACGGTCAGGCCTGCACCCGATGAGATATACGCCGTGGGGGAACTGCTGGTGACGACGTCCTCGTAGCGCTCAACCGAGCGGAAGTGCACTTCACAGCCCTTGCCGTCACAGAAGTCGTCGTAGTAGGTGTCGAAGCTGCCCGACACCAGTTTCATTTCGGTGCTGAACTGGTCGCGGCGGTTGCTCAGGGTGTCGGCCAGCAAACGCATGTTGCCGGTGCTTTCCAGGGTGCCGGAGACGTTTTCGATCAGGACGCTGCGCCCGTTGGCGTCGTCGCGAGCAATGTCCAGGCCGCCCAGGCTGTAGACGTCGCCATAGCGGTTGCTGAAATCATTGACGCGCAACGTCATGTCGTTGCCGCTGAAGACCAGGCCCTCGTCGTTGAGCAGGTGAGTGGCGTTCAGGCGGACCTTTCCAGCGCCGCCCAGGGTGCCGTAGTTGTTCAAGGTGGTGGCGTTGACGGTCAGGTCGCCGATGGCGGTCAGGCGCCCGCGATTGTTCAGGGTGGTGCTGTTGATCCGGGTAAGTGCACCGCCGGCAATGCGTGCGTTATCGCCCAGGTCCATGCGGGCGCTGGTGAGGCTCATGGCGCCCAGGCTGCTGATGCGGCCGTTGCCGCTGTAGCCACCGGTCAGTGTCAGGTTGAGGGTGCCATCGCTGGCCAGCAGGCCTTCGTTGGTCCAGGTGCCGCCGACGCCGGTCAGGCTTTGTGCGCCCAGCAACTGGCCGCTGGCGGTCTGGGTGAACTCGCCGATGTCGAGGTTCAGGCGTGCGGCCTGAATCACGCTGCTGTTGGTCCACTTGGCGGCCGTGATGTCCAGTTGGCCACTGGTGATGAAGCTGCCGCCGGCACGGGTGACCTGGTCGGACGTCAGGTCGAATGTGCCGCTGCCGGTGTGCACGATGCGCCCGCCGTTGTTGTCCAGGCTGGCCGCTTGCAGGTCGAGCGCTTCGTTGGCGCTTTCCAGCGCACCGAGGCGGTTATCGAACAGCCCCTGTGTGCTGATGCGGGTGGAACCGGTGCGGCCCATGGCCCGCAGCGTACCGCCCACGTTGCTGATGGTTTGCGCGGTGAGGCCCAGGGTGTCGTCGCTTTCGATCAGGCCAAAGCGGTTGCTCAGGGCGCCTGTCAGGCCGAAGTCGATGGTGCGCGCGCCGACCTTTCCGCCATTGCCGGCAGCCGTGCCCTGGTTATCGAAATCCTGGGCCGTGACCTTGAGCAAGGTGTCGGCATACACACCGCCACCCTGGTTATTCAAGGTGCTGGTGACGATACGGTTTTCACCGCCCAGGGCCGAGAGGTGCCCCAGTTGGTTGAGCAAGCCGCCGTTGGCGGTGATGTCCAGCGATTGCGCCTGGGTGATCCCGCTGCCGTTGTCGAACAGGCCGCTGACCAGTTTGATCCAGCCCTTGCTGCTGTTGAGTATGCCGCCGGCGCTGTTGACCACACTGGCGGTTTGCAGGTCCAGGTTGCCACTGAGGCTGTCGACCCGGCCGCCCTGGTTGTTCAGGTCGCCACTCAGACGTAGCCGGTTATCGACTTGGCTTTGCAGCGTGCCTTTCTGGTTATTCAGGGTTCGGGCGGCCAGATCGAGCTTGCCCTTCTGGCTGAAAATCAGGCCGTCCTGCTGGTTGTTGATGTCACCGGCCAACAGCTTGATCACCAGGTCTTTCTGGCTGGCGAGGGTGCCTTTGTCGCGGTTATCCAGATCGTCGGCGAGGGTCAGGTCGAGCCGGTCCTGGCTGACCAGTTGGCCGCCCCGGTTGTCCAGGCTCGACGCGTTCAGCAGCAGGGCTGCGCCACTGGCCAGACGGGCGTTGTTGGCGTTGATCAGCGCACCGCTGAGGGTGCCTTCCAGGGTGCCCTGGCTGATCAGTTGACCAGCGCTGTTGTCCAGGCTTTGGCCAACCAGGGTGATGTTGGCAGCACTGATCTGGCCGCCACGGTTGAGGATTTCACTCTGGGCATGGTTGAAACCCAGGTGTTGACCGGCGGAAATCAAGCCGCCGTTGCTGTTGTCCAGGCGCCCGGCGACGGTGAGGCTGACATCCGCCTGGCCTGAGATGATCCCTTGATCATTGTTCAGGCTCGCCGCGCTGATGGTTTGCGTGCCCTGACTGACCAGGGCACCTGCCGCGTGGTTATCCAGCGTGCCGGTGAGCGTGGTGAGCAGGGTACCGCTCTTGCTCGACAACGTGCCTTCGGCGCTGTTGTCCAGGCTGCCCCCGACGACCGTCAGGCCATTCCAGCCGGAGATCAAACCCTTGTCAGCATTGACCACGGCATCCGCTTCGAGACGCAATTGATCGGCACTGAGGATGACCCCGCGATCACCGTTATCAATGCGCTTGGCGGCCACGCTGAACGCCGCCTGGCTGGAGATTTCGCCTTGTTCACGGTTGGTCAGGTTGGCCAGGCGCGCGAAGGTCAACGGTCCATTGGCGCTGATCAAGCCCGCGCTGTTGTCCAGATCGCCGCCTTGCAGGTCGAGGCTCACGGCGCGTTCGCCGATCAAGCGGCCCTGGCGCTGAATCAGCTTCT
This sequence comes from Pseudomonas sp. Wu6, assembly GCF_019891515.1. Lineage (NCBI taxonomy): Bacteria > Pseudomonadati > Pseudomonadota > Gammaproteobacteria > Pseudomonadales > Pseudomonadaceae > Pseudomonas > Pseudomonas sp. Wu6. The sequence continues at coordinate 287,073 of NZ_JAFLXH010000001.1, forward strand.
GGACCGTGAGTTTCAAGTCGCCCTTGGACGAGATTTCTCCGCCCTGGCTTGAGTCCACACGCTGGCCTGCCAAGGTGAGATCGCTTTGGCTATTGATCAGGCCCGCACTGTTGTCGAGATTGGCGACGGTCAGGTTCAAGGCGTGCTGGCTGCCAATCACGCCGCTGCGGTTATCCACGTCAGCTGCGGTGATTGTCAGGCTGCCATCGCTGACCAGTTGCCCGCCCTGGCGGTTATCCAGCGCGCCGGTGTTGAGCGTCTGCAGCGTGCCGGCCGAGAAGCGGCCCTTGTCGCTGTTGTTCAATGAGCCGGAGATTGTAGTCAGCGCGGTAGCAGCAGAAACCAGCCCCTGGTTATGGTTGTCCAGAAGGCCTGTGACCTTCAGGTCCAGCGCGCCACGGCTGGCGAGGGCGCCACCGGCCTGGTTGTCCAGGCTATCGGCATCCACCTGCAAGAGGTGCCTGGCTGACAACACACCTTCGACGCTGTTATCCAGCGCCTTGGCGATGCGCACCTGAAGGCTGTCGCCACTGATGACTTTGCCGCCCCGGTTGTTCAGCGTGTCGGCCGTCAACAGGAAGGATTGGGTGCTGGAAATCTCGCCGCCCTGGCTGTTGTCGACGCTGCCCAGGTTGCTCAGCAGCAATTGGCCGGGGGTCGCAATCAGCCCGTGGTCGCGGTTGATCAGTTGCCCATGGTTCAAGTCCAGATCGATGTGGGTATCGCTGACCAATTCGCCACGGTCATGCTGGTCGAGCCCGGTCAGGGTGGCCTTGACCGTGGACTTGGCAAAGATCGAACCTTGCTGGCTGTTGTCCAGTTGCCCGGCATTGAGGGTGATGCCGGCGTCACTGCTGATGCTGCCGCGCTGGCTGTTGTCCAGCCCTGCGCTGCGCACGTCAACCTGTTGCTTGGCGCTGATCACACCGCCCTGGCTGTTGTTCAGCGCAGCGCTCACCAGGGTGGCCGTGCCATCGGCCAGCAGCTTGCCCGCCTGATTGTTCAGTTGGCCGTCGGTTGTGATCGACAGCGCGTTGGCGGCGGACAGAATGCCGCCCTGTCGGTTGTCCAGCGTGCCAGCCTTCACCGTTAACGCGCCTTCACTGAGCAAGGTGCCTTGGTCATGGTTGAGCAGGTCACCGGTCAGGTTGATATTCAGGCCTTTCTGGCTGGTGATGCGGCCGCCCAAGCTGTTATCCAGTTGACCGCCGTTCAGTACGAGGCCCTCACGTCCCGCCAGCAGGCCTTTGCTCTGGTTGAGCAGGCGTTGCACGGTCAGGCTCAAGCCGCTGTCACCAATCACCTTGCCGGCGTTGTTGTTCAACTGGTCGGCCACCAGCAGCACCTTGGCCTGGCTGGAGATCTCGCCTTGCTGGTTGAGCACGGTTTGGCTGCGCAAATCAACGCCGTTGGTGGCGGCAATGAGACCGCCGTTGCGGTTGTCCACCGAGGTGCCAGTAAGGCTCAGCACGCCTTCACTGACCAACTCACCCGCTTGCTGGTTGAGCACGCCGACGGTGGCCTGCAGATCACCCTTGGCACTGATTCGACCGGCGCCGTTTTCCAGATGGTTGGCATTGAGCGTCAACCGGCTATCACTGCTCAGTTGGCCGCCATTGCTGTTGTCGACGCTGCCACCGGTCAGGGTCAATGCACCATCAGCGATCACTAGGCCGCCCTGGTTGGCCAGGGTATCGCCCTGCAGCGCCAGGGTGGTTTTACTCGATACCAGCCCAGCCTGGGCGTTGTTCAGTTGACCGACCCGAACCTGCTGGGCTCCTTGGCTGACCAGGTTGCCTTGATTGTGATTGTCGAGCAGCCCGGCGATGGTCGCGGTCAGGTTGCCCTGGCTGGCGACGGAGCCCTGGTCGCTGTTATCCAGGCTTGCGGCTTGCACCGTCAGCAGGCTGGTGGCGGAGAAAATCCCCAGGCGGTTATCAATGGCGCCGCTGGCGGTCACGTTGAGTTGGCTGCCCAGCAGTTTGCCGGAACGGTTATCCAGCGACGTGGCGCTAAGGGTGGTTTGCTGGGCGGAAATTTCGCCCGCCCGGTTGCTCAACGCCCCGGCCGTTACCTGGGTCTGCTCCTGGCTTGCGACCAAGCCGTTATCGTTGGTCAATTGCCCGGCGTTGAGCGTCAGGTTCTTGAGGCCTATTACTCGACCGTTCCGGTTATCCAGCGCAGCCGTCACCGTGACGTCGGTGCTGTTATCACTGTGCACCAAGCCAGCCGCTCGGTTATCCAGGCCGGTGGCATTGACCTTGAGCGCCTCGGCCCCCAGAACCCGGCCACCCCGGTTATCGAACTGGCCTGCGCTGGCCACGGTTTTCACACCGCTCAAGGTGCCGCCCTGGTTATCCAGGGTTTGTGCAGCGGCGACCGTCAGGGTGCGACTGGCAACCACGCTTTGGCTGTTTTTCAGGCTCGCCGCCGTCAGGTTGACGTCGCCGTTGGTATTGCGGCTTTCATCGGCATTCACGCCGGCCTCGATGATGCCGTTGTTGATCACCTGCCCGCTGCTGGTCAGGCTGATGCTGTCGCGCGCGGCGAGGCTTTTCTGGTTGCTCAAGCCTGTGGTGGTTTGCGCATCGATTCGGGTACCGGCATACACCGCGCCCGTGGCATCAAGCTGGTCGGCCTTGATCACCACCGCTTCGCTGGCCTTGGCATTGACCATGCTCAAGCGCCCGTTGGCATCAAGCTGGATATCCCCACCACTGGCCGCCAGGGTGCCATCGAGCTTCACGCCCACACCGGCTTCGGTGCCCACCAGTTTGATCGCGCCGGCGTACATGCCGCCCAGGGCCGACGAGTCGATCGCAAGCTCGGGTTTGGCGCTGCCGTCATCGGCGCGGGCGGTGGTTTTCAGGCTTTGTGCATCGACGTCGTTGCGCCCGGCGATCACATTGAGTTCGCGGGCGTTGATTTTGGCGTTGATCTTGGCCGAGCGGGTGATGATGTCGAAGCGGTCGACGTTGCTGGCGTTCAGGCCTTCGCCATCGATGGTCACGGCGCCGCCATCGACCTGGTAGCTTTTCAGCTGGCCGGTGGGGTCGATGATGGGTTTGCCGGTGGTGAGGGTGACGTTGGGCGTATTGATGAAGCCGCAACCGGCGCAGGTCACGCCGTACGGGTTGGCCACGATGACCTTGGCCGACTGCCCCGCCACTTCGGTATAACCGCGCAACTGACTGGCGCTGCCGCCGTTGACTTCGTTGAGGATGACGCTGGCCGCGCCGCCCTTGAGGTTGGGGTTGCCGACAATGATCCCGCCCAGTTGGGTGTTTTGCAGCGCGCCGTTGGCGTTGTTGAGAATCACGCCGTTGGGGCCGACGTTGTACTGCTGGAACTGGTTATGGGACAAGCCTGCGCCGTTCGGCGTGGCGATGTTCACCACCGGCACGCCATTGCCCGCCGCGCCCACCGTGGTACCCGGCGCACTGACCACGATGCCCTCGGCCTGGGCCAGCAGCGGTTGCCAGAACAGCGCATTGGCGAGGATCAGCGCCAGCCCGCGTTTGGGCAGGCCGAAGAACGCGTCTCGCGGCTTCAGGGCGGCGGAAGGTTGGCGGGCCAGGAAGGCAAATTGTCGAACGTCCATTTTCAGTTTCTCGCTGCGGCGCAACGTTGAATTACAGGAACAAATCCAGGCGGAAGTAGATCGGCGCTTCGCGCTCGGTGACGACTCCGGGTCTTTCCAGCGAGTGGGCAAAGGTCACGCTGGTGCTGACGTTCTTGCCACGGGCGAACAGCTCCAGGGAGTTGCTGGACACGCGGCCATGAACGTTGTCGTTGTAGCGGTCGTTGCGGATCACGCCCTGGTCGTAGCCGACGCTGGCGCCGTATTCGAAG